>CAZMWZ010000199.1:0-5352 GCA_964570045.1 uncultured Spirochaetaceae bacterium | reverse complement strand
CGCGCCGGCTGCTTCCCGTAGAACAGCTTCACCAGCGCTCCCCCGAGCCCTGCGAAGGGAGCGTTGCAGATCCGGCAGCGGGGGTTCCGCGGCAGGAACTTCAGCAAATGCCGCATCCTGCCCATCTGGGTGTATTCCCGGCCCGAAGTCATAATCATTTCCCAGGCCTGCTCGACGGTCATGTCCTTTGCCAGTTCTGCCATGTTCAATCTCCTTGACGTTGAAAGTTCACCGGAATCCGCACCGTGAATACCGTGTTTCCGGGTCGGGATCGAAAATCGATGGTGCCGCCGTGGCGGCGAACGATGTTGTAGGTGGTGTGCAGCCCCAGGCCCGTGCCCTTGCCCGGCGGCTTGGTGGTAAAGAAAAGCGTGAAGACCTTGGAGTGGACCTCCGCCGGGATGCCGGGCCCGTTGTCCTCGACTTCCACGCTGATCCAATCCCCTTCACCGCGGGTTCGCAGCACGATTTCCCCCTGGGCACCGAGAGAGTCCGCAGCGTTGTCAATCAGGTTGGTCCAGACCTGGTTGAGCTCGCTGCCGTGGGCCTGGATGCGGGGAAGCTGCGTCGCGAAGTCCCGCTGGATCGTGATCCCGTTCTTCAGCTTGTGCCGCAGGATGATCAGGGTGTTCTCCAGGCCTTCGTGCACGTCCACCTCCTGCACCGGAGCCTGGTCCAGGTAGACGTAGTTTTTCAGCGCTTTGACGATATCGGCGATCTCCCGCGCCCCATGAGCGACCTCCTCCAGGAGAGCGTGGGCCTGGGACACGGCGCAGAGCAGGGGCAGCAGCTCCTCGAGCTGGGGGGGCGAGTATACGCGGGCCAACTCCTCCAACTGCATCGGACCGTGGCCCAGTTCGGCCAGCTCGCCGGCCAGCCGCTCCAGGCTGGCCAGTCCCCTCGCCGCGAACCACCGCTCGATCTCCTCCTGCCGGTCCCCCCGCTCGAGCACGCTCAGCCCTTCCGGACGCCGGGCCCGCTCGCGCGCTTCAGTGAGGATCTGCTGCAGCCGTGCGAGCTGAGCCGGCGAGAGCTGCAGGCTGGCGATGCGGATCGGCCCTGCCAGCAGCTCGGCCAGCGCCGACCGCAGCTGCAGTGCCCCCCGGATCGCGGCGGCGGCGGGGTTGTTCAGCTCGTGGGCGATGCCCGCGGTCATGGTGCCCAGCTGGGCCATTTTTTCGCTCTGCCGCAGCGCCGTCTCCGTCTCGCGCAGGCGGGTCATGACCGTGCCCAGGATGGCGCGCGCGGCGGAAGGGCTGGAGGCGAGCAGCTGGTCCAGCTGCTCGCGGCCGATGGCCACCAGGACGCTGGCGGTGATCGCCCGGGCCGTGGCCATCCGGGACGCCTCCTCCAGCAGCGCCATTTCGCCGATGACCTCTCCCGGTCCCCGGCGGGCCAGCGGCACCTGCCGGCCATCGGAAAACCGGCTGATCTCGATCTGTCCTTCCTTGATGATGTATGCGAAATCGCCGGGGCTGCCCTGCTCGAAGACCACTCCTGCGGCCGGAAGGCTGACTTCCCGGGTCAGGCCGCACAGCCGCTTCAGGTCGTCGGCAGGAAGTCCCATGAACAGAGGTATCTTCTCCAGAAAGCTGAAGGTCCCGGCGGCCTGGGGTTCCTTCATACCGACTCGAGGTACTGGTGAACCAGGGCCACCACCACGGAGCCCTCACCCACCGCGGCCCCGACCCGCTTGACCGACATGTGCCGCACGTCCCCGGCCGAGAAAATCCCCGGCACGCTGGTCTCTAAAAGAAATGGGTCGCGCTTCAGACCCCAGCCCTTGGGCCGCTGGCCGTCGCTCAGCAGGTCCCTACCCGTCAGGATGAAGCCCGCGGAATCGCGCTGGACGACCCCGGTCACCAGCTCCGTGTGGGCGGTGGCGCCGATGAAAACGAACATGGCGGCGGCCGCGAGCTCCTGCACCTCGCCGCTGTCCCGGTGGGTCAGTTGAACCGACTCGAGCCGCGGGCTGCCCCGGACCTCGGTCACTTCCCTTCGATTCAATACCCGGATGTTCTTCGTGGCCGTGACCTGATCCACCAGGTAGGCGGACATCCCGGAGTCGAGCGACTCGCCGCGGATCACCAGGTAAACGGTCTTCGCGAAGCGGGATAGGAACACCGCTCCCTGGCCGGCGGAGTTGGCGCCCCCCACGACGACCACGTCCTGCCCCTGGTAATGAACCGCTTCGGTCAAGGCCGCGCCGTAGTACACGCCCGCGCCGGTGAGCTGTTCGACCGCCGGCACCTCCAGCTTCCGGACGGATACCCCGGTGGCGATCAGCAGGGCATGGCAGCTCAGCTCGGTGCCGTCGCTCAACCGCACGTACCGATAGGGGTCCTCCACGCGCACCCCGACCGCTTCGGCGATCAGGATTTCCACCCCGAAGCGCTTGGCTTGGATCGTGGCCCGGCGAGCGAGGTCCGCGCCGCTTAAGCCCTTGGGGAAGCCCAGATAGTTTTCGATCAGCGCGCTGGTGCCGGCCTGTCCCCCGGTGGCCTCCTTCTCGATCAGCACGGTGCGCAGGCCCTCCGAAGCCCCGTAGACCGCGGAGGCCAGGCCGGCCGGTCCGCCGCCGATGATGATGAAATCGTAGAAGGGACTCACCGCCTTGGTCTGCAGGCCCACCTTGTGCGCCAGGGTCGACAGATCCGGGTCGGACAGCACGCTGCCGTCCGGAAAGGCGAGCACCGGCAGCCGGGACTGACCATCGAGGGTCTGCAGGAGCGTTTGCGCTTCCTTCGCCTTTTCGACATCCAGCCACAGGTAAGGGATCTGGTTGCGGGTGAGGAAGTCCTTCACGTCATGGCTCTTGGCGGACCAGAGGGTGCCTAGCACCCGGATGCCCTCGAACGGAGGCTGGTTGCTGGCCGACCAGTCCGAGAGCAGGTCCTCCAGCACCGGGTACAACAGCCGCTCCGGCGGGTCCCAGGGCTTCATCAGATAGTAGTCCAGGCTGAGCTGGTTGATGCTGGTGATCGCCGCCTGCGTGTCGGCATAGGCCGTCAGCAGCGCGCGCTTCGCTTCGGGGTAGAACTTGATCGCTTCCGCCAGGAATTCGGTGCCGCTCATGGCGGGCATCCGCTGATCCACCAGGAAGAGCGCCAGCGCGGTATTGCGCCTTTGCAGCTCCCGGACCGCCTGCAGAGCTTCCGCACCCGACGGGGCGCTGAGAATCCGGTAGTCAGCCGAGAAATGCTGGCGTAAGTCCCGCTCGATCGCGCTGAGCACTCCCGCCTCGTCGTCCACGGTCAGAATGACGGGCTTGGCCATTCGTGTCCTCCCGAAAACTAAGCGGTACAGCTGTGGGTGCTAATTATCTTAGTTAATTAGTAATGTATATTGAATATAGTCATCCACCAGAAAAGCGTCAACTCAGGACAGACCAGGTGACGATGGGAAGCGATTTACCTTTGATGGCCACCGCCGGCTGCCGGCTCATCCGGAACCTCTCCCCCAGCCGGCTGCGGACCTCGTCCGTGACCAGGATGTCGGCCTGGAACTGCCGGGTCAAAGCCTCGACCCGGGAAGCGATATTCACCGCGTCACCCATGACGGTGAACTCCTGCATTTCGTCGCTGCCCACCAGCCCGGCCACCACCGTGCCGCAATGGATACCAATGCCGAACCCCAGCTGCGGGAGCCCGCGGGCGTGGAGAGTTTCATTGTAGCCCCCCAGGGCCGCGCGCATGTCGAGCGCCGCTTCCACCGCGTCCTGCACGTGCCAGGGGTTGCCCTCCAGAGCCCCGAACACGCTCATGATGCCGTCGCCCATCAGCCGGAGCACATGACCGTGATGCGACCGAATTGTCGTGGACATCTGCAGGAAGTAGCCGTTCAGCATCTCGATCACCACCCCCGGATCCAGGCCTTCGCTGAGGTGAGTGAACCCGCGGATGTCGGCGAACAGCACCGTCACTTCCCGCCGCTCGCCGCCCGACAGCAGGCCGTCGGAGACGATCCTCTCGACCAGCGCGGCCGGGGCAAAGCGGGCGAAGGACCGCTGTAGCCCTTCGAGCTCTTGCGCGCTTTTTTCCAGCCGCCGGCCGAGGATTGTGTTCTTTCTCTTCAGAAAGCTCACTGCCGCAGCGAGGGTTCCGGCGGCGAGGAGGGCGGCAGCGAGGGGCAGGGCGAACGCCAGCGCCTGGCTCACTGCCTCACCAGGGAGAGCCTGGCCAGGGTGTTGCCGACCGCCGCGGTGCCGACCGCTTCGAGGGTTGTTTCCTCGCCCACCTCGGCCAGGAGCCGGCGCGTGGTGTTCTGGATGACCCGAGGCTCATACCACACGGTTTCCCGGGTCCAGCGCAGGAGCGTCACCTCCAGCGGCGACAGGCCCGTTGAGCTCAGTGTCGCCAGGATCGTCGCGATCTCCTGCGCCGAAAGCCCTTCCTGGCCGAGACTGCGCGCTGTTTCCTCCTCGCACAGTTGCGAGCCGAGCTGTTTGGCGATCACGGCCAGCATCAGCAGCTTGCTGCGGTTGGACAGCACAGGCGAGGCCAGCCAGCCGTCCGTGAGGCGGCGCAGCCAGGCCGCGATCTGGGTCCTCCCCGCCGCGGCGATGATCGCGGCACAGGGACCCTCGTTGCGGTACCCTTGCGGAGGGGGAGCCCGGCGAGGCACCATCTGTTTCCTCAAGAAAAAACCGAATACCCTGCCGAGAAAGCTGTCCGGGAGGTTCTCCATGGCCTGGTTGGGCGGGAGAGCCATAAAGGTGGCCATCCGGTTCGCGAAACAGGCCTTCACCACGCAGGCGGCGATCTCGGAGATCGCTTCCGGGCTCAGACCATCCCTCAGCAGGCCTTCACGATCCTCCCTGGCCGGGGAAGGGTTGGACTTGGCCAGCTTGCGGGCGAACTCCACCACCCTCCGGGTCAGGCCGCCGGCCAGGCTCGCTTCGTGCTCTAGATCCTGGATCTGCTTCTCGCTGTAGCCCCAGATCTTCATGAGCGCCCGGGCTGTGCCGTAGCAGTAGCGGCAGGCGTTCTCCTGGGAGGCCACGAAATACGCCACGCCCATGAGCTTCAGGGGAGCGCAGGCGACTTTCTCCGGTTCAGATAGCGAAGCCAGTGTAGCGCTGAGCCACGGGCTCAGCCGTTTGATGAGCTGCGACTCATACTGGGTGTTCGGATCGGGCGCCAGAAGAGGCATTCCCCACTCGATTTCATTCAGGAGCTTAGCCATGGCAGGTGGTCATCACGCGCGACCTGTTCTCAAACTTACTTATTTATTATCTGGATTGTCAACTATTACCCCCTGGACCGGATCCGCCAGCCAGGCCACCCGGTGCTGGCCGCCGCCTACAAGGTGCCCAGCCGGCGGTCAGGCGAAGCGATAGTAGCGCTTGTAGTC
>CAZMWZ010000198.1:2535-5433 GCA_964570045.1 uncultured Spirochaetaceae bacterium | reverse complement strand
GCGAACTTCCGCCAGGAGTACGTCAATCGGGTGCTGTTCCTCTCAGACGGGACCGAGATGTCCGCGCGCTTGCGCGGGGCGGACGCCAAGTCCGGGGACGTTCGTATTTCGCTCTTGTGGAACAACACCAACGACCTGGACCTGCACGTGATCGACCCCTCCGGCGAGAAGATCTTCTACGGGAACAAGCGTTCGCGCTCCCTCGGCGAGCTGGACGTGGACATGAACGCCGCCGGCAGCCGCTGGACAAAGAAACCGGTGGAGAACGTGTACTGGCCCGTGGGCAAGGCCCCCTCCGGGCACTACCGGATCCTCGTAAACCTCTATTCGGACAGGGAAGGGCCTACCCCCTTCAGCGTCGAGGTGCTGAACAAGGGCGAGATCAGCACGTTCGAAGGCATCGCCCAGTGGCAGGGCCAATTGGTCCCGGTTTGCGAGTTCGACCTGCGTAGCCAAGCTGCCAGACAGAAGGAACTCAACACCCTCGACGGCCTGGCGCGGCAGTACCAGGAGCTGGGCATCGGGGTCTCCACGATCGGCGTGGGGGTGGGCTTCGACCTGGAGCTCATGGACAACCTGGCCAGGGCTGGGGGTGGGAGCTCGCGGTTCATCGCGGACCGCAGGGCCATGGAGGAAACCTTCGGCACCGACCTAGACCGCATGCTCGTGCCTGGGGCCAAGGATCTCGCGCTGGGCCTGGAGTTCCAGGTGCCCGTCGAAATCCTGGGCACCTGGGGCTACAACAACCGGATCGCGGGCTCGAAAATTACGTACTCTCTGCCCACTCTGCACACCCGGGACTACGAGACGATCCTGGTGCAATTCCGCACGCTCGCGGGGCAGCCGCCGGGACCCAGGCCCCTGGCCCGCCTGGCAGCCTCGTACTTCGACCTGGCCGGCAAGCGCCACACCCTGAACCCTCTCCTCTGCGAAGCGAGCTTCGTGGACGTCGACGCCCCGCTGACCGGCTTCTCCAACGGCCTCGTGCTGCAGTCCGGGAGCATGTTGCACTTCGCACGCAGCCTCATCGACATCGGCACTCTCTACTACTCCTGCCGGGACGAGTTGGAGCGGATCCGTGCGAGCTCCCTCCCGGAGGACCAGCGCAAGCAGGCCGAGGCGTCGATCGACGGGAAGATGCAGGCCGCGGTGGAGAAGACCAAGGACATGAAGCGGGAGCTCACCAACGCCAAGCTCCGCCTGGAGAGCGCGGCCTTCGACGACGAGGTGGCCATCCTGGACAAGTACCTCGACATCCTCGGCAAGGACCTGAGCCAGCCGGCCGAAGCGATCGCGCGGGCCAAGGCCGACCTCGAGATCGTGCCGCAGGCCGCCGAGCTCCCGGTGGAGGAGCGCCTCAAAACCCTGTTCCAGGAGATCACCCTGGACCTGCGGGAAAAGAAGCCAGGCACCATCGCGGTTTCGGGGTTCACGACCCGGGACGGAAAAACCTCCGCCCTGATCGCCCTGCTCGACGAGCTGGCGATCGTGGCGATCGGCAAGGTCGACAGGATGAGGTTGACGGAGCGCAAGCGCCTGGACGTGATCCTGAAGGAGCAGGAGCTGGCCCTCTCGGATCTCATGGATACCTCCAAGGCGATCCGCATCGGGCAGGTCCTGGCGGCGGACTACCTGCTCACCGGCTCCGTGATCGAAACGGACCGCACGGTCATCATCTTCGGCCGGGTCATCAACGTGGAAACCGCGGAGATCGAGTCGGTTGCCCAGATTGTCGTGCCCAAGAGCACCAGCCTGAAGAGCCTGCTGTAGAGGCGAGGCGCGGGCGGCCGCCCACGGATGGGCGTCAAAGCCGCCGCAGAAGGTCCCGAGTCCAGCCCAGGCTTTGGCCCTCGCCGGTGAGGGGAAGGTATTCCAGAGACCTGCGATCCCCGCCACGCGCGTACACTAGCGGGTCCCGCTTGATGTCCTGCAGCTTCTGCGCCGTCAGGATCCCCTCCGCCAGCAGGCTCCCGCCCAGGGGTGTTTCCGTGACCTCCAGCCGCCGGCCCTCGGATAGGTACACGAAGTCCGACAGGTCGAACATGGCCATGAGGTAAGAGCGCGAGAGGTGGTAGGTGCGGCGCACCTTTTCGGACCACGGCACCGAGCCGAGCCTTTCCCCGTCGACCAGCGGCGTCTCTGCCCGGGAGGTGACCTCCCGATAGATGGCCTGGTTCAGGGAGGTGAAGAAGCCCGGGAAGCCGTCCGACGAACGGACCACCACCGCGAAGACGTTCGCCTCGGGAGTGTACCTTTTCAGCACCGCGGGCAGGCTCGGGTTGGCCACGATGGCCCCGCCGATCCGTTTGAACTGCTGTCCCCAGCAGGTCAGGAAGTCCGCCGGAGGCACGAAGGTCTCGAACAACTCCTCCTCGGTCAGGCCGGTGCGGGCCGCGGCCTGGAAGGCGCCGATTAGGACCAGCTTCCCGGCAGAAGCGCCGAAATGCCGCTCCAGGCGCTCCCCGATCTCCGGGTACCTGGCCACTTCCGCTCGGGGGTCGGCCGCGAAGCGCTGCTGCGTGACGTAGTGGTCCTGGAGGATGCGGTCCTGAAGGAAGAGGCGGCCGTTGAGGTTGGCGGTGTAGATGATCGAGTCGCCCCGATCGCGGATGCCGGCCACGATCGCGCGCTCATAGAGGACGGTGTTGGTCTCCGGGCGCACGTAGACCACGGCATAGGCCGCGGCACCCGCTCCGGAGGCGAAACTCTCTTCCGGCGGGTACCCGATGAGGATGTCCGGTTTCACGGCCTGAGGGCCTCCACCTCCAGACGCACCATGTCCACCCCGACCATCCCATCCGCAGCCGGCGGGTGGGAGCGCAGGTACCGTTCCACGACCTTCACCACCAGCTCCTCGCGATGCTCCGCAGGGACGGCTTGAGTGTACGGCAGCCAGGT
>CAZMWZ010000198.1:0-2435 GCA_964570045.1 uncultured Spirochaetaceae bacterium | reverse complement strand
CCAGTACGGCCAGGATGGCCCGGGCGTTTCCCCGGCCGCCCATCTGGAACAACAGCCTGCCGCCAGGCTTCAGCGCCCGGGCCGCGCCGCGCAGCACCGGCCGGTGGTCGCGCACCCAGTGCAGGGTGGCGTTGGAGAACACCGCGTCGAAGCGCTCTGCAAAGTCGATCTCCCGGGCGTCCCCGAGCTGGAAGCGCAGGTTCTGGTGCCGTTCGGGCGGATAGGCCTGACGGGCGCGCTCGACCATGTCCGGCGAGCTGTCTATGCCCAGCACCTCGCCGCGCGGCACCCGGGCGGCGAGAAGCGCCGTGACCTTGCCGTCGCCGCTGCCGATATCCAGGACTGTTTCCTCTGCGCCCAGGCCGAGCTTGCCGATGAGCTCCAGGGCCCATTCCAGCTGGGCGGAGGAGTGCCGCGCGTAGTCTTCGGAGTCCCAGCGGTAGCCGCGTTCGCTCATAGCTCGGCGCGAACCAGCCCTTCCGCCCAGCCGGTGGCGGCCAGGCGCTCCTGCAGGCTGACGAGCTCGGTGGCTGGCACCCCGCGGATCACCACCCGGGTGACCCCGCCTTCCGCCGGCTCCAGCTCGCCGGCGAAGCCGGCGGCCGCGAGGCGCGCGAGGAAGCGCTCGGCGTTGGCCCGCAGGCGGAAGGCCCCGAGCTGCAGGCAGTAGGAGGCCGGCCTCCCGGCGGCGGAGGAAGCTTCGCTCCCCGGGGAAGCGGGCAGCTCCCCGGCCGCCGCGGCGCCCGCGCCCGGGCGGCCCCCCGGCGGCAGCACCTCCAGGCGCACGGGCGAGACGCCCTTCCCCGCCAGCCCGATGGCCGCAGCCGCGGCTAGCGACAGGTCGATGACCCGGCCGGCCACGAAGGGGCCGCGGTCGTTGATGCGCACCGTGATGCTTCTGCCGTTGTCCAGGCTCGTCACCAGCACCAGCGTGCCGAAGGGCAGGCTCTTGTGCGCGGCGGTAAGCCGGCGGGTGTCGAAGATCTCGCCGCTGGCGGTGCGCCGCCCCTGGAACTTGCCGCCGTACCAGGACGCCAGGCCCTCCTCGGCGGGCAAGAGCGAGCCGGCGGCGGCCAGCAGGACCGCGGTCAGCAGTAACCGTCTCACACTCTCTCCTATCGACCGCCGCCCGAGGAATGTTGAACAAGCCCCGACCCAGGGGCTACCCTGGAGGAGCATGGAACAGGCGGCTGCCGGGGCGAACAGCGGGTGGGGAGAGCGCCCGGCGCCCCGGCGCGGATAGCATTGGCCGGCGCGCTAGGCTCCTCGCTCCAGAGGGAGCGGCCGCTCACCCATTTGACGTGTCGCCCCAAAGCTGCATAAATATGCTTACACGTGGACGCGGCGGAAATTAAGCGCAGAGTCGGCAGAAAGGCCGCGGAGCGGCTGGTCGTAAGCGGGATGAAGCTGGGCCTGGGGACGGGCTCCACGGCCATCGAGGCGGTGCGCCGCGTCGGGGAGCTGGTGCGCGACGGCGCCCTGAAGGACCTCAAGGTGGTGCCCACCAGCTTCCAGACCGAGGTGTCCTGCCGGGAGCTGGGCATCTCCCTGTGGTCCCTCAACGACCCGCTGATCGGGGGCCGCCTGGACCTGACCATCGACGGGGCCGACGAGGTCGACCCCGCCTGGCGCCTGGTCAAGGGGGGCGGGGCGGCCATGCTGATCGAGAAGATCGTGGCCCACGCCTCCAGGGACTACGCCATCATCGTGGACTCCTCCAAGCTCGTCGGCCGCCTGGGCGAGAAGGCCCCGGTGCCGGTGGAGCTGGTGCCCGTAGCCCTGAGCACGGTGAGCCGGGCCCTGGAAGCTCTGGGCGGGAAGCCTGAGCTGCGCATGGCCAGGATGAAGGACGGGCCGGTGATCACCGATCACGGCAACTTCGTCCTGGACGTCCGCTTCCCCTCGCCGTTCGACCCGCTGTCCATGGAGCGCGACATCATGCTGATTCCCGGGGTCATGGCCCACGGGATCTTCACCCGGGCGGTGACCGACCTGATCGTGGGCTCACCGGAGGGGCGCGTCGAGCACACTCGAAAATCACAGGGAGGTTGAGCATGGTTTTCTCGATCGTTCTGCTGGCGATCTTCCTGGTGGCCATGGTCGGCATCGGGGTCTGGGGAATGCGCAAGACCAGGACCTTGAACGACTTCTTCCTCGGCGGGCGCACCGTCGGTCCCTGGGTTTCGGCCGTGGCCTACGGCACCACCTACTTCTCCGCGGTGCTGTTCATCGGCTTCGCCGGCAAGCTGGGCTGGGGCTTCGGGCTGCCGGTGCTGTGGATCGCCGCGGGCAACGTGGCCTTCGGCTCGCTGGCCGCCTGGCTGGTGCTGGGGCGGCGCACCCGGCTTATGAGCCAGAACCTGGAGGCCATGACCATGCCGGAGTTCCTGGCGGCGCGCTACCAGGCCGGCTGGCTCAAGGTGGCCGCGGCCCTG
>CAZMWZ010000197.1:2631-5440 GCA_964570045.1 uncultured Spirochaetaceae bacterium | reverse complement strand
CGTTCCTCGTCGAGGACTCGCTGCGCACTACCTTCCGGCAGTCGCACGGGCGATTATGGAAACAATGTAGCTACCGGTAGCTACCTGGTCAAGAACTCCGGTGGCTCAGGTGTGCAGCTCCAGCACGTCCCGGTCCTCGAGCGGCTCGTCGCGCGAGACGGTGAGCGGGCCGCTCCCGCCCCGCCACAGCCGGGCGAAGCGCAGCTTATCGGCGAAGTCCTTGTGGATGCGCGCGCAGACCTCCCCGACGGTGTCCCCCTCGAACAGGGTATACGGCTTCTCCAAGCGGGCCTTCTGTCCCGGGTGCTTGGTGTACACGCGCACGATCCGCAGCCAGCGGACCAGCTCGGCGGGCAGCTCGGCCAGGCCGCGGCGGTCGGCGCAGGACAGCGGCAATATCTCCAGGCGTGAGCCGGTCCACTCGCGCAGCAGCTCCAGCCGCTCCGCGGCGCCAGGTTCGTCGCTTTTATTGGCCAGGATGCGGGCGCGAACACGGTCCGGGGCCGCTTCGCGCGGCCCGCCGGCGCCATCCTCCTCCCCCCCGGACCGCTCGCTCCCGAAACCCACGTGCCGCATTTCGAAGGCGCGCAGCACCGCCTCCAGGTCCTCCAGGAGCGAGTCCGCGGCCAGGTCCCCCACCAGCAGCACGGCGTCCGCGCCCCGCACCAGGCCCAGCAGATGAACGGGCATGAACTCCGCGGTGACCGCCGGGCTGTCCACCAGCTGGATCTGGATGTCCTCGAAGGCCATCATCCCGGGCAGGAGGTGCTGGGTGGTGAACGGGTAGTCGGCGACCTCCGGTGTCGCGTGCGTCAGGGCCTTGAGGAGGGAGGACTTGCCGCCGTTGGGCGGCCCCAGCAGCACGACCTGGGCGGCCCCTTCCCGTTCGAAGCTCAGGTCCCCGCCGTGCCCCGCCTTCTTCCCCGCTGCCTCCTGCTCCCCCTTGAGCTTCGCCAGGCGACGCTTCAGGTCGGCGAACAGGTGGTCCGTGCCCTTGTGCTTGGGCAGGAGGGCGATCATCTCCTCCAGGCGGGAGACTTTCTCGTCGACCGTCCGGGCCGCGCGAAAAGTCTCCTCCGCCTTCCTGTACTCCGGCGTGACGTTGGTCGGCATGCGTGAAAATTATACCGCCGGGTACGGGCGGGCGCCAGCCGACTTTCCGGCCCGCGCCCGCCGGCCCGCGCCTCGACGTGTACCAGAACCGCTGTGGGCTTCAACCAGCGCCACGGTGTCTGCGGTTGAATTTCGGGTGATTCGTCCCAACGCGGTTCTGAAGCATCTTGACATGTTTCCAGCATGTTTTTATGTTTAGAGCATGTCCAAGATGATTCAAGTCAGAAACGTGCCGGATACCCTGCACCGCAGGCTCAAGGCCCGGGCGGCCATGGCCGGTATGACTCTGTCGGACTTTCTGCTGATGGAACTCAGGAAGGTCGCTGAGAAACCGACGCCCGAGGAGATGTTGGAGCGCCTGCGCCGGCGTCGGCCGATTGAACCGGCGGAAAAGCCGGCGGATGCGGTGCGGGCCGAGCGGGCGATTCGGTGATCGTCCTCGACGCCTCCGTCGTCGTTGAAATGCTGCTGGGGACCGAAGCAGGGCAGCGTATCGCTCCCAGAGTCCTGACCACCGAAGAGTCACGGCACGCGCCGCATCTCCTGGACGCGGAGGTAGCCCAGGCCGTACGACGCTACTGGCTCTCCGGGGAAATCGATGAACAGCGAGGGCGTGAAATGCTGGAAGACCTTGCAGCCCTGCCGGTGGATCGCCACGCCCACACCGTTCTACTTCCGCGTATCTGGGAGCTGCGCAACACAGTCAGCGCCTACGACGCGGTCTACCTGGCCCTGTCCGAGGTCCTGCAAGCGACGCTGTTGACTCGCGATTCCGGTCTGGCGGCGGCAGCCCGGCGCCTCTCGTCGGTGGAGCTGCTCTGATACGCGGTTGCAGCGAATGACTGGGTGTCTCCGCCCCCAGGCAGCGTCCTCGTCCATGCGCTTGGGGTCGAACGCCTTTGCCGTCTCGTGGGCGAAGGCGTGGCGCTCGCGCATCGGGCAGCTCGTCGCTCAACCTCAGTCCGGCTCGGTACAGCTCGAAGATCAGGCAGAGCTCCTTCTCCAGCATCCATTTCCGCTGCTCTGCGCTGACCATCAGATCCACGTCGAAGGAGCGGCCGATGGGCATGTATGGGCACAGCCAGCCGCAGATTGCGCCCTGCTGGCGGCAGTAGTAATCCAGGCACTCATCGGCGAGCACCGTCTTGGCGTTTTCACGGTTGGCCGTGACCGACACGCCGAAAGGGACCCCCGCGGTGCGTAGGTTCCCTACGCACCAGATTGATGCCCAACATCGTCTTATCAGCCGCTGGGTTCATTCCTGGAATATCGATAGCTGAGAACCGAAGGCTCCTATCGTTCAAGCTCCCGAAGGCATGAACGTATCGGCTTGGTTGGCTCCTTCGATTTTCACGATCGGCACTGGGTGGCACTGCCGAGACCTCACCTGCTCCTCCCGTAGAGTTTCTTTGGTGTGTACAGGCGCTCCAGCGTCCAGCCGGACGGGCAACGCCTGCCCACGTAATAGAGCCACGATGCGAATCCTCGAGGTCATCACCTAGCCCGAAGAGGTCGAGAGAATCCTCCGCCAGCTGGTGAAGATCGGCCGCTCACCGCCAGGGCTGGATCCAACTACACTCCGGCAGGTCGCTGGGTCTGCGGGATATCAGTCGCGCCCGTGATAGCCTCCCTGGTTCGCCCGCACCAGCCTCGCCTTTCTGACCTGAGATCCGCAAGTGGCGCGCGACGCGCTGCG
>CAZMWZ010000197.1:0-2531 GCA_964570045.1 uncultured Spirochaetaceae bacterium | reverse complement strand
GCTGCGCCTGCCCGAGCTGTGCATTCCTGAGGCGGACCAGCGGCTGCTGGAATACCTGGCCAAGGAGCACTCCCCGCTCGCTATGAGCCGACCCCTGAGGGATGGCGAATCGAGCTCACCGTGGGACCGCGCTTCGACCCCCTCGGGTACCTTGGCCGCTTTCCTCAGCTCGAAGCCTGCCGGCGGGCGACAGCCGAGATCGTAGCGACGAGGCCGCCCTGATCAAAACAGCGTAAACACCGCCTCGTTGCACATGTCGTAGAACTCCGAAGCCTGGGAGGCGTCAGCGATGCTGGAACCGATGATCTCGCCGGTCTCCACGGCGATCAGCTTGATGTTCAGGTAGTACTGCTCGCCCACGTAGCTGATCGAGCCGATGACGATGATGTCCGCCCCGGACAGCCTGCCGATCTTCACCGCCGTGGTTTCGTCGGTGAGCTCGCTCGCCTGGAACTCGTACTCCTTGACGATCTTGGCGATGTTCTGCCGGTCGACCACCCGCACCTTGCCGACGTTCACGAAGGCGTTCTCGATGAACACCATGACACCGCCGGCGGTCTCCTCGTCCACGTTCTTGGTGCCGCTGGAGATCCCGACCACGGCGAGCTTCTTGTCCTGGATGATGCCAAGCTTCTTGTAGAAATCGCTCTCGCTGGTTTTCTTCGCCGGCTCCTTGGCCGCCACCGCGGGCTGCTCGGCCTGCTCCCAGCTCAGCTTCTCGGCCCGCTGCTCCAAAGACGGCAGTCGCTCCGTCCCGCTCACCCCGGCGGCGATGCCGATCTCCTCGGGGGAGATGAAGCCGTCGCGGTTGGCGTCCAGCTCCTTGTCCAGCTTCCAGGCCTGGTTGACCGGGTGGGGCTGGAAGTACATCTCCCGCACCTGTCGCGCCTCCTCCGGGCTCGCGGTGCCGTTCCTGTTCAGATCGAACAGATCGTACAGCCGGCGGTTGCCTTCGGTGCGCCCCGGGATCTTCTGTAGAAAGCTCACCGCCATTTCTAGCTCCACCCCGTCCACCTGCCTGTCCGCATTCAAGTCCAGCAGGGCGTCCACCGGAGTGCGCACGGGAAAGCTGCGCGGCGCTTCCTCGGCGCCTTTCTCGCTGATTTCGCCGGCGCGCCGCGCGCGCATGATCTCCACCGCTTCTACCTCTCCATTTTTGTTCGCGTCGATGCGGCGGTCGAACTCGCTCGCCGTCCGGTGCGGACCCTGAAGGGACTCCGCCATCTGGCGCTCCTCGTCGGGATTCACGAAGCCGTCCCGGTCGAGGTCCGCCAGCTCGTCCAGCGCGCTGCGTACCGCCAGGCGCTCCCCGGCGCTCTCGGGGGACTCGAGCCAGGCCAGGCCCACCGCGGCGCGGACGCGATCGGCGGCCTTCCCCTCCGCGTCCGATCGCTCGCGCTCCGGGAAAGCGCCGGCCAGCTCTTCGGCCTCCAGGCGCCCGTTGCGGTTGCTGTCGGCGATGCGCAGAAGATCTTCCGGGGCGCGCTCCTGGAAACGCCGGACCGCCGCCGCGGTGAGCTGCTCCAGAGCCCGCCGCCATTCCGGCTCGTCCACGCGGCCATTGCGGTTGCGGTCGAAGTGCTCGCCCAATGGCAGGAGCGTCGACTCGCCGGCTTTGCCCAGCGACTGATACAGCGCGGGGCCGAGATCCGCGATCTCGGGCGGATCCATGCGCCCGTTTATGTTCACATCGAACCAGGCGCGCACGGATGCCTTGGTGTCGTACGGCCGGTTGATGAGCTCCAGCTCGAGTGGGGCGAACAACACCAGGCGCAGGACCCGGAGCCGGTGCTGTAGGATCTCCTGCTCATCGATCCTGCCGTCCCGGTTGCGATCCAGCCGCTCGTCGAACGGCCCCCTGGCTTCACGCGGCCGGGCCACGTGAGGGTACGCCAGCATTTCAAACGTGGGCGTGATTTCCCGCAGGGCGATGGAACGGTCCCCGTTCAGATCGAATTGCCGGGCCAGATCCGGATCTGCGAGGGTGAGGCGGCGCAGCTGCTCCACCAGCAGCACGGACCGGGCCTTCTGCATCTCCCGGTGATCGATCTGCCCATCATTGTTTACATCGAAGAAGCGGTCCGCCTGGGTGCGCGTCGGGTGCGGGTCGCGTATCAACTCGCTGACCGCCCGCAGGAGCTCCTCCTGTTCGGGGGGCTCCAGGGTCCGGTTGCGGTTCCCGTCCGCCCAGGCCTGAAACTCGCCCGCCACGGGCACGGCCTCCCTCGGTCCCTCCTCGGCCTCGCCTGCCCCTCCAGTCAGCATATCGAGGATCTGCTCGGCGATCTTCCATTTTCCTGCCTTTTTGGTGAAGACGAAATGCTCGACGTATCGGAATCCCGGGCCTTCGACCCGGTACACGTACCGGGCGTTGTTGCCCTTCACATTTCGCTCCGGCTCCGGGTACCGCAGCTCCGCAAAACCGGCTCCGCTATCGAAGAACTCGCGCTGCTGTTTGCGGATCTCGTCGACGCCCCGCAAATCGACGCCGGGTCGGGCGATCCACATGGCAAACACAAACGGCAGCCCCG
>CAZMWZ010000196.1:0-5456 GCA_964570045.1 uncultured Spirochaetaceae bacterium | reverse complement strand
CCTTTGCTGGTCAATTTCCCGCCGGAGGCCCGGATGGCCTCGGCCAGCACGGCCCTGCCGGCCTTCATGGCCTGGGCGCCCAGCATGAGCTGGGGCAGGAAGACCTCCATCCGGTCGAAGGCCTCGCCCAGCTCACGGATCGGCGTGGCGAAGCCCTTCTCCACCGCCTCCAGGAGGTTCACCCCGGAGGCCACCGCTTCCCTGGCCGCGGCCGCCGCCTCCTCCGCGTCGTAGTTCTCGATGCTCGCCCGCATTTTCACCTGAATCTGTTCCGCGTTGCCCATTCACGTTCTCCTTCTTATAGCAGGCTCAACCGCGTCCCGACGCCTTTTTGCTCGGCCAGGCGGTACACCCGGTAGGAAAGGCAGATGTCCTCGATGGCCAGGCCGATGGGGGAGAAGAACACGCGTTGCCATGCGTCCGTCCGCCCTGGCTGCTCGCCGCAGAGAATCGCCCCCAGCTCCAGCACGCGTTCCCGCTGGAGCAGGCCCTGCTTGATCATCAGGGCGATCACGGGCGTCTCCCGGTGCAGCACGTGCTCCAGGCCGTCCACCACCACCAGGTCCGAGCGGCTCACCACCTCGAACTCCTCCTCCTGGTAGGAGCCCACGGCCGAGAAGAAGCTTCCGGGCTTCATCCAGGCGTTCTTGACGATGGGCTCGTCGGCCACGGTTACCGTCACCACCACGTCGGCGTCCCGCACCGCCGCCTCGGCGGACTCCACGGCCCGGGCGGCCAGGCCGTACCGGGCGCGGGCCTCCTGGGCGAAGGCCTCGGCCGCCTCGCGGCGCACGTCGAAGGCCCGTACCTCCCGCAATCCCGGCAGGACGGCCACGAGCGCCTCCAGCTGGGTGCGGGCCTGCACCCCCGCGCCGATCATGGCCACGCTGGCGGAGTCCGGCCGGGCCAGGGCCCTGGCGCCCACGCCGGTGACCGCGCCGGTGCGCAGGGCGCTCAGCAGGGTGCAGTCCATCACGGCCAGGGGCAGGCCATTGTCCGCGTCGTTCAGGATGGTGAGCCCCGTGGCCCGCGGCAGCCCGAAACGCGCCGGGTTGCCCGGGAAGCCGGCGATCCACTTGATGCCGAAGGCGTGGTAGTCGCCCCCGACGTAGCCGGGCATGGCGTTGCCGCGCCCGCGCTGGCGCTCGTCCATGTCCAGCACGGTCTTGTGCGGCAGGATCACGTCGCCGCGGTGGTGCAGCTGGAAGGCCTCCTCCACGGCCCGCAGGGCCGTGGCCATGTCCACGCCGGTGGCCCGGACGTCCTTCTGGCTCAGGTACAGGAAGCCGATATCGCTTGTTTTCTCCGCCATGTCAACCTCGTTTCGCTTCGCGGGCCTCGACCTCCCGGACAATGCGCTCCAGCTCCGCTTCGGCGGCGGGGGACAAGGGGTCCGGGGAGTGCTCGGCCAGGATTTTCTCGACGATCTCGTGCGCCTTGTCGGCCATGCTCCTGCCGCCGCTCTCCAGCCATTTCTCCCGGGTCTGGCGGTCGGCCAGGCGCGGCAGGAAGTGCTCGCCGGCCAGGAACTGCATGGTGTGGCGTTGTTTCAGGAAGTGCCCGCCCGGCCCCACCCGGTTTATCACGTCCACGGCCAGGGTGGCCTCCTCGACCCGGACCCCTTCCAGGATGCGGTAGACCGCGGCGGCGATCTCGTCGTCCAGCGCGAGGCCCTCCTTGCTGACCGTCAGGGCCCCCTCCATGGTTCCGGGGTAGAAGATCTTGTTCACCCCCCCCAGCGCGGCCATGGCCAGGGTCAGGGTCTTCTCGTAGCCGGCCTGAAAGTCCAGGGTCTTGGAGTCGGTGGCCGAGGCGGTGCCCCGGCAGGGGATCCCGTAGAAGTGGGCCAACTGGGCGCTGGCCGCGTTGATCAGCCCCATCTCCGCCGCGCCGATGGCGATACGCCCCACGCGCATGTCCATGATCGAGCCGCAGGTGCCGTACCACACGGGGTTGCCGGGGTTGGCCAGCTGGATGATGGCGATGCCGCTGGCCACGTCCGCGGTCTGCTGGGCCAGCAGGCCCGCCAGGGTCACCGGCGAGGTGGCCCCGGCCTGGGGCTCGCTCGCCACGTCGATGGGCAGACCCCACTTCGCGAACTCCAGGGCGCCCTCCATCTGGTCGCGGTCGTGGTGCAGCGGGGCCACCGGGTTGTCGGTGGTGAAGGTGTAGGGCTTCTTCTTCAGCTCCGACTCGCCGCCGGCGATCACGGCCACCATGCGCAGGCAGTCCTCGGCCATGACCCGCTCCCGTGAGGTGGCCTTGAGCGGCTTGGAGGAGTTGCGCACCGATTCCAGGTAGCCGTACACGTGCGTGGCCCGGATGGGCACCCCGTCGATCTGCGGCATGATGGCGCCGGAGTGCAGCAGGTGGTAACTGGGCAGGGCGTCGGCCAGCTTCACCAACTCGCCCACGTCCCGCAGGGTCGTGCGGTGGGTCTTGCCGGTACCGTACTCATAGCAGTTGAGACGCCCGATCATCGGCTCGTAGTGCAGGTCCCGGGTGGTAACGCGCACGTCGTGCTTGGGGTTGCGGGCGTACACCGTGAACTCCGCGGGCGCCTTCTTCAGGGCCGTCTCGACCAGGTCGGCGGGGAGGCGGCAGATCAGGCTCTGCTCGTCCACGGCCGCCCCCGCCTTCCGCAGCAGCTCGCGGGCGGCCGGCGCCTTCACCAGCACGCCGGTCTTCCAGAGGATGTCCAGGGCCGCGCGGTGGATGAGCTGGACCTGCTCGTCGGACAGCACACGAAGCCGGGGTGTGAAGGTCATAGGAGGCTCCTCCGGAGTCGCTTCGGGAATTGGGCCCCATAGTAGGGGCATTTCCGGAATTCTGCAATATGCGGTGTCTCACCCGCGATGGCTGCCGGCAGCATCCCGGGGCAGGCGGAGGAGGGCTCAGGCTGACGCGGTAGCTGCCTGGCGGAGGTACAGCTCGGCGGCGCGCTTACGGCCCGCCGCGGTGAGGAACCGCTCCCGGATCAGACCGTCCAGCTCGGCGCGCGACCGGGCGGCGGCCGACTCCCGAAGGTTCACCAGGAAGTCCGCGTCGTAGAGCACTCGGAAGTTCGCCGTTTCCTCCGCCCGCGGGCTGTGGTGGTGGCCGATGATGTCGCACACCTCGTCGATGTCACGCAGCTGGAAACCCAGCCGCAGAAGCAACGCCCGGGCCAGCGGCGGGCCCTCCTGCTCCTGGTAGCGGGGCTCAGCGCTGCCGTACTTCTCCTCGGCCGTCCGGATGCCGATGTCGTGCAGGAGCGCCGCGGGCACGATGATGTGGCAGTCCGCCGCTTCGCTCCCCATCAGCCCCTCGGCCTCGGCCAGCACCGCGCCGGCGTGCTCGATGCGGCGGCGGTCCTGCCCGAAGTGCTCCTCCAGGGCCGCCAACAGCTGCTGCTTCACCCCCACGGTCTTGTTCCGCACCCAGCTTTCGTAGGTGGCTTCCCCGACGCATTCCTTGCCCATCTTGCACCACTCCAGGCAGCTCATCCCGCCGGGGCGCAGCACCATCTTCCGGCAGCTCGGGCAGATCCGCTTGAACTCGTCGGTCCAGATCTCCACTTCCGTGCCGCAGTTGGGGCAGGCGAACAGCTCGGGGGCCGGCTGGCGCAGGAGCTTGGAACCGGGGCAGAAGGCGTGGTCCATGGCCCGCCGCCTAGCGCTTCCGGATGGCCGCGATCCACTCCTCGGGGCCTTCCTTCTCGTATTTCCATTCGAATCCCCCGCGCTGGGTGGCCTGGAACAGGTAGTACAGGGGCCTGGGCTCCCTGTCGTTGGTGAGGCGCAGCACGCCACCGGCGGGCAGCTGCTTCCAGGCGGACAAGATCCGCGCCTGGCGCTGCAGAAGAGGAACGGAGCGCATGTCCAGCTCCACCGCCCGGGGTTCGACCTGCCCCTCGGCAGCGAAGCGGCAGTAGCCGATCGCGTCGCTTTCGCGCCTGACCTGCTCCCAGTCTGCGGCGCTGAAGGACTCGAGGGCCGTCCGGTACAGGACGTTGTCCTCCTTGAGGATATGGCTGGAAAGCTCGCGGACCAGGAGCTCCCCCTGATCGGCCACCTCGCACCGCCAGATCCCGAAGTCCAGGCCCCGGGGCTCCAGCGCCTGCTCGGCGAGCTCGCGCAGGCGCTGCTTGCGGCGACGGAAGCGCTGATGGTCCTCCCGCATGAGCGCGGGCGACTCAAGGACGCCGAGGCGCTCCAGGCGGGGGAAGATCACCTGCTCCTCCCGCCGGTGATGGCTTTCGGCCTCCAGCAGGAGCGCGGTCACCCGGTGGAGGCGCACCAGCTCCGCTCGAGCTGTCTCGAAGGAGCTCGCCGCCTCCAGCCCTCGAACCACCTCCTCGAGGGCGTTCAGCGCGGCCAGGATGGCCTGGTGCTCCTCCAGCAGGGTGAGCACCGGATGCGGTTCGGAGCCCTCGAGGCGCCGGGAGGCCAGGCTGCCGCCCAGCACTTCCCGGTGCAGGTCGCGGAGGTGATCGCGGATCTCCGCCTGGGTCATGCCCTCCCGGACCAGGTCCTTCTCCAGCAGCCCCAGGGTGGCCGCGTCCAGCACCCGCAGCAGGTCGCGGGCCTGCTGCCTGCCCTGCTCGCTTAAGGATCCCTGCCGGACCATGCGCAGCAGCTCCTTCAACTGCTCCCGCTTATCCGCCGGCTGCGCGATGCGGGTAAGCTCCAGGGACCACTCCTCGGGGCCCTGCTTCAGGTAGGCGATGCGAAACTCGCCTCCGGCCTTGAGGGAGTAGGCCAGGGGCAGGGGGTTGAACTCCAGGGTCACCTGGACGCTCTGTCCGGTGCGCACTGCATCCAGCGCGCCGAACAGCCGCTGCTCACGCTCCTCGCTGGACAGGCCCTTCAGGTTGATCGTCTTTAACGCGGTCATGTTTCGCCTCCTTCAGCCTCAGGCGGTCACCTTGAGCCAGGAGTGCTCGCGGCGGTTCTCCGCGATTTCCCGGGCAAGCTCGGCAATCGTGGTGCCCTGCAGCGCCTCGGCCATCTTCTCGCGCGCCGAGTCGAAGGCCTTCCGCACGGGACAGCTCAAAGCCAGCTCGCAGTGCCGGCGCAGGTGCAGGCAGCCATACAGGGGCAGGGAGCCTTCGACCGCCTCCACGACGTCGCGCAGGGTGAGCTCCTCCGCCGGCCGGGCCAGGTGGTAGCCGCCCCCCGCGCCGCGCCGGCCCATGATCAGCCGGCTCCTGGCCAGCATCTGGAAAATCTTGCGCATGTACTCCTTGGGAACCTTGATCCCCGAGGCGATGTCGCCCAGGAGCATGGCCTTTTCGCCGCCGTTGCGCGCCAGGAAGATCAGGCCGTGGATGGCGTACTCGATGCTGACGGAAAACTGCATGTTTTCTCACCTGTCCCCGATTGAATTGGATAAAGAAGATCCTTAATATCCATAATATACCAACAAGGGGCGACCTGTCAAGCCCTTTGCGGTGGCCTGCCTGCGGTGCGCGGGAG
>CAZMWZ010000195.1:0-5466 GCA_964570045.1 uncultured Spirochaetaceae bacterium | reverse complement strand
CAACTGGTAGAGCGCCGGTCTCCAAAACCGGATGTTGCGGGTTCGAGTCCTGCCTGGCCTGACGTCATAGCGGGTCCTCCCGAGGGGTACGATGAACAAGATCATCAAGTTTTTCAAGGAGAGCTTCGGAGAGCTGAAGAAGGTCACCTGGCCCAGCCGGGAGGAGGTCACCTCCTCGACCAAGGTGGTGCTGGTGTCCACGATCCTGATCGCCATCGCGCTGGGGCTGGTGGACTATCTGATCTTTCGGGGGATCGACCTGATCTTCTAGAGGGGCGGGACGGGAATGGCCAAGGGCTGGTACGTGGTCCATACCTACTCAGGGTATGAGAACAAGGTCCAGAAGCACATCAACAAGCTCGTGGAGGACGGCACGCTGGCCGACGCGGTGTCCACCGTGAAGGTGCCTTCCGAGGAGGTGGTCGAGATCCGGGACGGCAAGCGCCGGGTCAGCGCCAAGAAGTTCCTCCCGGGCTACATCCTGGTGGAAATGGACCTGCCCGAGACCAATTGGAAGAGGATCTGCTCGGCCATCCGCAACATCCCCGGAGTGACCGGCTTCGTGGGCTCCACCCGCAACCAGAAGCCGCAGGCCATCACGGCCGAGGAGGCCCGGGAGGTCCTGCAGCGCGCCGGGGAGATCAAGAGCGAGAAGACCCTGAAGCCCAAGCAGGTGTTCTCGGTGGGCGAGTCGGTGCGCATCAGCGACGGCCCCTTCGACTCCTTCACCGGCACGGTGGAGGAGATCAACCTGGAAAAGGGCAAGCTGCGGGTGATGGTGGGGATTTTCGGCAGGTCCACGCCTGTGGAGCTGGACTTTCTGCAGGTGGAGAAGATCTGAAAGGCAGCGGTTGACAGACTGTCAGGGAAGGCAACCCTACAGCTGGGAGCCCGCCGCGTGGGCGGGCGCTACTACCACATAGGGGGAAGGAAATGGCGAAAAAGAAGGTAGCCGCAATCGTCAAACTGCAGGTGCCGGCCGGCAAAGCCACGCCGGCGCCGCCGGTGGGACCCGCGCTGGGCCCGCACGGGGTGTCGGCGCCGCAGTTCGTGCAGCAGTTCAACGACCGGACCAAGAGCCTGGAGGCAGGGCTCCTGATCCCGGTGGTGGTCACGGTCTACGCGGACAAGAGTTTCACCTTCATCACCAAGACCCCGCCGGCGGCGATTTTAATCAAGAAGGCCCTGGGGCTGGAGAAGGGTTCGGCGGTGCCCAACAAGGAGAAGGTCGGGACCCTGAGCCGGGAGCAGCTGCGCGCCATCGCAGAGGCGAAGCTGGCGGACCTGAACGCCAATGACCTAGAAATGGCGATGCGCATCGTCGCCGGGACGGCCCGCAGCATGGGCGTGCTGGTGGAGGGGCAGCAATGACGCACGGAAAGAAGTACCTGGCCTCCGCCGCCAAGCGCACCCACAGCGAACAGGTCAGCCTGGAGGCGGCCGTGGCGCTGGTGAAGTCCCTGGCCTTCGCCAAGTTCGACGAGACGGTGGAGGTGGCCATCCGCCTGAATCTCAAGGGCAAGCACACGGTGCGCGACACGCTGGTGCTGCCGCACGGCTTCCGGGCCGAGAAGAAGATCCTGGTCTTCGCCAAGGGTGAGAAGGCCGAGGAGGCCCGGGCCAACGGCGCCGCCTTCGTGGGCGACCAGGACCTGATCGACAAGATCCAGGGCGGCTGGCTGGATTTCGACGTCGCCGTGGCCACCCCGGACATGATGAAGGACGTGGGCAAGCTCGGGCAGGTGCTCGGGCGGCGGGGCCTGATGCCCAACCCCAAGACCAAGACCGTGACCTTCGACATCAAGGGGGCGATGGAGGAGCTGAAGAGGGGGCGCTTGGAGTTCAAGGCGGACAAGTCCGGGGTCGTGCACCTGGCCATCGGCAAGGTGTCCATGGAAGCGGAGAAGATCGTCGAGAACACCCTCCTGCTGCTCCAGGAAGTGATCCGCAAGCGGCCGGCGGACCTGAAAGGCGATTATATCCGCTCGATCGCCCTGTCCTCGACCATGGGCCCGGGCGTGCTGGTCAACGCCAAGGAAAAGTTCTAAGGGGGCAGGCATATGGCTGAAAAAACGCAAAAAATCCAGCAATACAAGCGCGACGCGGTGAGCCAGTTGCGGGACAAGTTCCGCGAGGCCCCCGGCCTGATCTTCACCGATTACCGCGGGCTGACGGTGGCCCAGTTGAGCGACCTACGGCGGTCCTTGCGCAAGCAGGCCGCCGAGTACAAGGTCGTGAAGAACAACTACGCCAAGATCGCGCTCGGGGAGCTCGGGCTGCCCTTCGAGGAGGATTTCCTGACCAACCCGACGGCTATCGCTATGAGCCGGGCGGACATCGGTCCGGTGGCCAAGACCCTCTTCAATTTCGCCAGGGAATCCCCCCTCAAAGTGAAGGGCGGGATGATCGACGGCCAGGTCCTCAAGACCCCGGCGGTGGAGGCCATCTCCCGCCTGCCCGGGCGCCTGGAGCTGCTGGCCATAATGATGGGCGTCATGAACGCCCCGTTGCGGAATCTGATGTACGTGCTCAATGGGGTGAGCTCCAAGCTCGTGCGGACCCTCCAGGCGGTGGCCGACCAGAAGGCCAAGGCACAGGAATCATGACGGTATTAGTCTTCAATAAGTTGCACACTATTACCGTCTTATTTCAACTCTAACCAAGGAGAAGGTAAATGGCAACACTGGGCAAAGAGCAGATACTGGAGGCGATCGCCGGTATGACCGTGCTGGAGGTTTCCGAGCTGGTCAAGGCGATGGAGGAGAAGTTCGGCGTCAGCGCCGCCGCGCCCGTGGCGGTGGCCGCCGCGGGCGGAGCAGCCGTCGCCGCCGTGGAGGAGAAGACCGAGTTCACCGTGGTGCTGAAGAGCTTCGACGCGGAGAAGAAGATCCCCGTGATTAAAGAGGTCCGGGCGATCACCGGGCTGGGGCTCAAGGAAGCCAAGGAGCTGGTTGAAGCTGGTGACAAGCCTGTTAAGGAAGGGATCTCCAAAGACGAGGCCGCGAAGATCAAACAGCAGCTGGAAACGGCCGGCGGGAAGGTTGACATCCAGTAAGCTCACCCGTTGCGGAAGGTGTGAAAACTCTAGCGACCCGTGCCTCGGCACCCCCGTAGGGTGCCGGGGTTTATTGTCGTTTCGAGGGAGGGACGATGGTTCCTAAAAAGATCAAGAGGATCTATTACGGCCAGGGGCAGGACGACGTCATGGAGATGCCGAACCTCATCGACATCCAGCTCGCCTCCTATGAACGCTTCCTGCAGCGGGAGCGCTTAGCCGGCGGCAAGCCCAGCGCCCGGCAGGGGCTGGAGGACGTGTTCCAGTCCGTGTTCCCCATTGAAAGCCCGAACGCGGACATGGTGCTAGAATACGGCGGCTACACCCTGGACGAAACCACCATGCCCCTCTCGGAGTTCGAGTGCAAGCGCAAGGGGCTCACCTACGCCATCCCCATCAAGGCGCGCATCAACCTGGTCTTCCTAAACACCGGCGAGATCCGGCAGAAGGAGATCTACATGGGGGACATCCCCCTGATGACCCCCCGCGGCACCTTCATCATCAACGGCGCCGAGCGGGTGGTGGTGAGCCAGATCCACCGCTCCCCCGGGGTCATCTTCTCGCACGAAAAGGGGGTGTACTCCTCCCGGATCATCCCCTACCGCGGCTCCTGGCTGGAGTTCGAGATCGACCAGAAGAAGGAGCTGATCTTCGCCAAGATCGACCGCAAGAAGAAGATCCTGGCCACCATCTTCCTGCGCGCCCTGGGCTACGACACGCGCGAGAAGATCATCGACCTGTTCTACAAAACGCGCAAGATCACGCTTTCCGAGAGCCGGGAGGACAAGGAGAGGCTGCTGGGCATGGTCTTCGCCCGGGCGGTGTATAGCAAGGAGGCCGGCGAGGCGAAGAAGCTGTACCGGGCCGGCGACCACATCCACCCCCACGACGTGGAGGAACTGATCCACTCCGGAATCTTCGAGATCGAGGTGATCGACATGCAGCACGATCACTCGCTGCACTCCCCGATCATCCTCAACTGCTTCGAGCGCGAGGAGATGCTGTACGGCAAGGACAAGGAGGCCCCCGAGAAGGACGAGCCGAGCCTGGAGGAGGCCATCAGCCGGGTCTACGCCATCATCAAGCCCGGCGAGCCCATCACCCTGGAGAGCGCCGAGAAGGACCTGGCCAGCATGTTCTTCTCGCCACGCCGCTACGACCTGGGGCGCGTGGGGCGCTACAAGCTGAACAAGAAGTTCGACTACCCCGAAGCCCAGAAGACCCACACCCTCATCCCCGAGGACATCTTCAACACCATGATCTTCCTGATCCAGGTGTACATCGGGGAGAAGAACGTGGACGACATCGACCACCTGGGCAACCGGCGCATCCGCTCCGTCGGGGAGCTGCTGACCAACCACCTGAAGGTGGCCTTCACCCGCATGGAGCGCATCGCCAAGGAGCGCATGTCGCTGAAGGAGGCGGACACCATCCGCCCCCAGGACCTGATCTCCATCAAGCCGGTGGTGGCCACGATCAAGGAGTTTTTCGGCAGTAGCCAGCTTTCGCAGTTCATGGACCAGGTCAACCCCCTGGCCGAGCTCACCCACAAGCGCCGCCTGAATGCCCTGGGACCCGGCGGCCTTTCCCGCGACCGGGCGGGCTTCGAGGTGCGCGACGTGCACTACACCCACTACGGGCGCATGTGCCCGATCGAGACCCCGGAAGGCCCGAACATCGGCCTGATCGTCAGCCTGGCCATCTACACCCGCGTCAACGAGTACGGGTTCCTGGAAACCCCGTACCGCCGGGTGGAGGAAGGGATCGCCACCAAGCAGATCGAGTACCTCTCGGCCATCGACGAGGAGAAGTACTTCATCGCCCAGGCCAACACTCCGCTGGACTCCGGCGGCCGCTTCCAGGAAAAACTGATCCCCGTGCGCAAGGGCGGGGACTATACCACGCGCAAGTCCAAGGACATCCAGTACATGGACGTCTCGCCCAAGCAGATCATCTCCGTCTCCACTTCCCTGATCCCCTTCCTGGAGCACGACGACGCCAACCGCGCCCTGATGGGCTCCAACATGCAGCGCCAGGCCGTGCCCCTGCTCGCCCCGGAGCCGCCCAGGGTCGGCACGGGCATGGAGAACAAGACCGCCTACGACTCCGGGGTGGCGATGATCGCTCGGCGGACCGGCAAGGTGAGCTACGTCAGCTCGGAAAAGGTCGTCATCAAGCCGGACCGCGCGGAGGGGGAGGAGCTGGACGAGTACCGGATGATCAAGTTCCAGCGCACCAACCAGGACACCTGCTTCCACCACAAGCCGATCGTGGCCCCCGGGCAGCACGTGGCCAAGGGGGAGGTCATCGCCGACGGGCCGGCCACCTACAACGGCGAGCTGGCCCTGGGGCGCAACATCCTGTGCGCCTTCATGCCTTGGAACGGGTACAACTACGAGGACGCCATCCTG
>CAZMWZ010000194.1:0-5472 GCA_964570045.1 uncultured Spirochaetaceae bacterium | reverse complement strand
GGCGTGGTCGATGTGCGGGATGTAGCCGCCGCGCGCCAGCAATGGGGCGATCCGGCTCAACTCCGCGTCGATCGCCGCGCGGTCGCCTGTAATGAGCGGGCGCTTGTCCACCCCGCCTATGAGCTGCAGGCGCGGGTAGGCCTCCCGGATGGCCAGGATGTCGTTCACCGCCTCGATCGGGAAAAGCCCCGTGATGCCGGCCCGGACCCAAAGGGGCAGCAGGCCGTCGAGGCGCCCGTCGCAGTCTACGATGATGGCCGGCACGCGGTACTGGCGCAGGAAGTCCACGAAGCGGATCGTGTAGGGCAGGGCGAAGACCTCGAACATCGCGGGGGAGATCATGGGACCGCCCCGGTAGGCGATGTCCTCCAGGAGGATCACCCAGTCGATGTCCGCGTTGGCCAGGATCAGCGACCAGTACTCCATGGCGAAGCTCAGGAAGAACTCGTTGAAGCGGTGGATCAGTGCCGGCTCGTCGTACAGCGCGGTCATAAAGCGCTCTTCGCCCATGAGACTGCGGGCGAAGAAGGTGAAGCCGAAGGGCCCGCCGCCCAGCCGCAGGGCGTACTCCCGGCCGCGGACGAGGTCCCGCAGCCGCTCGGGCGGGACCGGCAGACGGGCGGCGTGGTTGCGGTCGTAGCTCGCGATGTACGACTCCAAGTCGGCTCGGCTGGAGAGCGGGTACTTGAGGAACTGCGGGGTGGAAGCCCGATGCTTGAGCAGCCGCACGGTCAGCCCGTAGGAGTCGGTGAAGATGCGCTGCTCCTCGTCCTCGGCCAGCACCTTCTTAGGGAAGCGGGGGCTGAAATCGATGGGAAACTTCACCGGGTAAGAGTCCAGGCCCAGGGCCGGCCGGACGTAGAAGTCGACCAGCTCCCCTGCGCCCGTGCGGGTCGAGCTGGTGTCGGCGGCCGCGAAGGGGGCGGAACCGCGCACCAGGTCCCCGTCCTGGACCCCGGCCGGCGGGGCCTCGTCCCCGGGCAGGCCTTCCCGCTGCCAGCGGCGGATGGCTCCGGCCCAGTAGCCGAACTCGGCCTTCAGCATGAGCGCCCCGGTGTCAAAGCGCATGGCGGCGAGGAACTTTTCGCGGGAGGTCATGACAGCACCCGCACCCCGCGGGCCTCCAGCGCCGCGCGCACCTCCGGCTCCAGTTCCGGGTCGGTGACGATCGTCTTGAGGCGGTCGAACCCCAGCCAGTTCACGGCGCCGTGCTTGCGGAACTTGGTGGAGTCGGCCAGGCAGACCGCCTGCTCCGCGTTCTCGAAGAACAGTTGCTTGATGCGCACGTCGCCCAGGATGTAGGCGTCCAGGATGCCCCGCTCCGGCGACACGGCCGCGGCGGAGAAGAAGAAGGTGTTGCCGCGCAGGTTCTCCAGGTGGCGCTCCGGGTGGGCGCTGGAGAAGCCGGCGGTCTCGCGGTCCAGCACCCCGCCCAGGCCGATCACCCGGAAGGCCGGGAAGGTGAGGAACTCCATGGGGATGAACAGGGAGTTGGTGATCAGGGTGACGCCGGCGAGCCCCCGGCTTTTCAGCTCCTCGCACAGGTAGAAAGTCGTGGAGGAGGCGTCCAGGAAGAGGGTCTCCCCGTCGCGCACCAGGCTGGCCGCCACCCGGGCGATGTGCCTCTTTTTATCCGGGTTGGTCTCCAGCTGCTCGAAGAAGTCGTGGCGGGTTTTGTCGTCCCGGGCCAGCCGGACTTCGCCGTAGGAGCGCTGCACCCGCTTTTCCCTGCAGAGCGTTTCCAGGTCCTTGTAGAGCGTGGGCGCCGACACGCCGACCTCGCGGCTGAGCTCCTGCACCGTACGACGGCTGTTCTGCGCCAGGAGCTGGAGGATTCGGTCTCTGCGTTCTTTTGGATGCATCACTCTGCTCAAAAAGATTGATAATTCTATGATAAGTCACTTAAAAAAGCAAGAAATTTCTTATAAATTGATTACAAATTGACCATGCTCGACATCCGCGGCGTCGGCAACCGCTGGCACGACGTGGTCATTCCCGGGTTGGACTACGTACTGGTGGAGCGCACGCTGGGCAAAGAGGGGCCGGAGGTGGAGGTGCTCACGAAGCTGCCGGAGAATGTCCAGCACCTCGTAGGGAAGGCCTATAGCAGTACCTTGACGCCGTATTTCTCGAAGATTGCGTCCGCCGTGACGACAGGCAGGTCGTGCACCAGGGCGGTGGCGATGATGAAGCGGTCGCGGTGAATCGGCGGCAGCTCCGTCGCTTTCAGGCAAATGGCCGGGTCCAGATCGATCACCGCCAGTCCGTGATTCTTGCGGTGGGAGCGGCAGCATGCGTTTTCTGGATTGATACTTGACTTCGATTTCGAAAGCGGTGATGGCGGAGACGTACACGATGGACGCCTCGTCGAGCCGACTCAGGACGGCGGGCGTGAATTGCTTCAGCGCAGGTATCCAGGATCAATCGATTTCTCCCCATTCTTCCGGAGCGAGTTCTTCAGTTGGATCGTAACGCACTTCCAGCTTGCTCAACACGGGGTGAATCTCCGTGCGGCGCGTTTTTTTATGGGGCACTAGGTCGGCCACTGGTTTCCCGTTGCGGCAGATGATGTACGTCTCTCCTTTTTCGGTTTTTCCCAACAGCTCCGAAAGGCGGGTTTTCGCTTCATGAACATTTACCATTTTCATGAAGATAGTTTATTTAGTTTAGCTAAGGTGGTAAAGAAGCGCAGCGCGCTCTCCGGCGGCTACCTCATCGTGTATCCGCCGGTGGCCAGCAGGTGTTCCCCGGTGACGAACTCGGACTGGTCGGAAGCCAGGAACAGCGCCACCCTGGCCACCTCCTCCGGTTCCCCGATGCGCCCCAGCGGGGTGCGCGAGGCGAGCACCCTCTCCACGTCGGCCCCGGCCTGCGCATCCCCGACCAGCATCGGCGTGCGGATCGCCCCCGGGCAGATGGCATTGCAGCGGATGCCGTACGGCCCCAATTCCAGGGCGATCGCCCGGGTGAGGGCAATGAGCGCCGCTTTGGAGGCGCCGTAGGCCGCTTCGCCAGGAAAGGCGGCCACCCCGGAATCGGAGGCGATGTTGATGATCCGCCCGCTGCGGCGGCCGGCCATGTGCCGGGCGGCAGCCTGGGAAACCAAGAAGGCGCCGCGCAGGTTGGTGCCCAGCTGGCGGTCCCACTCCTCGCTGGTCAGCTCCAGGAAATGTACCGTCTTCAACACACCCGCGCAGTTCACCAGGATGTCGATGCGCTGGAAGCGCTGCAGAATATCCGCCACGACACTACGCACCTGAGTTTCCAGCAGCACGTCCATCCGGAAGGCGGCAGCCGCGCCTTCCCGGGCCAGGATCTGGGAGGCTGCTGCTTCCGCCGCCGGCAGATCCCTGTCGGCCAGCGCCACGATCGCCCCTTCCGAGGCGAACAGCCCGGCGATCGCCCGGCCAATCCCGCCGCCCGCCCCCGTGACCAGAGCCACCTGTCCCTCCAGCATCATTTCTTGCCCTCCCGGAAATAGCGCATCGCACTCATGCCGGCCGCCTGGGCCGCTTGGATCCCGACGTCGGAATCCTCGATCACGGTGCAGTTCTCCGGGGCGACGCCCAGCTTCTCGGCGGCCTTGAGGAACAGGTCCGGGTGGGGCTTTCCGCGCTGCACGTCTTCGGCGGAGGTCACCGCGTCGACCTCGATGCCAAAACGTTCCATGACCGGCAGGATCGAGGGGCGGGAGCTGCCGCTGGCGATGGCCGTGCGGAAGCCGGCCGCCCTCAGGGTGCGCAGCAGCTCTATGTTCCCCGGGATCGAGGTGACCCGGTGCGCGTGGCGCGGCGCCAGCTCGTTCTTGCGCGCGTAGATCCGATCCGCGTCGGCCTCGACACCGGCCTGCTCGCAGAAGTAGCGGATCTGCTCCCGCCCGGTCATGCCGGCCTGGTAGTAGAAGCGCTCCCGGTCCAGGGGGACCCCGGCCTCGGCCAGCGCCTCGCGGTAGCTCTCGAAGTGGGCGGGCATGGTGTCCACCAGCACCCCGTCGAAGTCGAAGATCCAGGCATTCATGAGCTCTCCTCCAGCACCGCGCGCACGGCGGCGGCGATGTCCTCCTCCTGCGGGATCACCGCGCGCTCCATGGCCGGGGCGAAGGGGATGGGGGTGTCGGGCACGCAGACCCTCTTCACCGGGGAGAGCAGGTGGTACAGCCCTCGTTCGGCCAAGAGGGCGGCCACCTCGGCGCCGAAGCCGCAGTTCAGCACGTCTTCGCTGGCCACCACCACCCGGCCGGGCTTGGCCGCCGACGCCAGGATCGCCTCCCGGTCCAGGGGGACCAGGCTGCGGGGGTCCAGCACCTCCACGCTCACCCCTTCCTTCTCCAGCAGGGCGGCGGCCGTCAGGGCCTTGTGCACCATCAGGCCGGTGGCCACCACCGTCACGTCGGTGCCCTCCCGCTTCAGGTCGGCTACGCCCAGCGGCACCAGGTACTCCTCGTCGGGCGCCGGGCGGTAGGCTGCGCCGAGGCCGTCGACGGCCGTTTTGGCTTTGCCGCCGGGAGAGGCGCCCCCGTAGAGCATCTTGTGCTCGAGGAACACCACCGGGTTGCCGTCGCGGACGGCGCTCTTGAGCAGGCCCTTGGCGTCATAGGGGGAGGAGGGCATGACTACCTTCAATCCCGGGGTGTGCATGAACCAGGCCTCCAGGCTCTGGGAGTGCTGCGCCGCCCGCCCCGTGGCGCCGAAGGGGGCGCGCAGGACCAGGGGCACGGACACCTGACCGCCCATCATGAAGCGGATCTTGGCCGCCTGGTTGCACAGCTGGTCCATGCCGCAGGCGATGAAGTCGTTGAACTGGATCTCCACGATCGGGCGCAGTCCGGTCATCGCCGCGCCGACGGCCGCGCCGATGGTGGCCGCCTCGCTGATGGGCGTGTCCCGCACCCGCTCCTCGCCGAACATCGATAGTAGTCCCTCGGTCACCCGGTAGGCGCCGCCGAACACGGCGATGTCCTGCCCCAGCAGGACCACGGCGGGGTCGCGCCGCATCTCGTCGATCAGGGCCTGGCGCAGGGCGGTCACGATTTTTGTCTGCATGCTCACTCCGCGTAGATGTAACGCCGGTAGTCCCCGGGGGCGGGGTCCGGGCTGGATTCGGCGAACGACACGGCTGCCTCGATCTCCCGGTCCGCCTCCGCTTCCAGGGCGGCCAATTCCGTCTCCGGCACACGCCACTCCGAAGCCAGCCGGGTCCGCCAGGCCGGGATGGGGTCCCGCTCGCGCCAGCGCTCCAGCTCCTCCTTGGTGCGGTAGCCGGCCGGTTCGAAGCGCGAGTGCCCGCGAAAGCGGTAGGTCTTGCACTCCAGCAGGGAGGGGCCGCCGCCGCGGCGCGCGCGCTCGATCGCCTCGCCCGCCGCCTCGTGCACCGCCTGGGGGTCCATGCCGTCCGCCACCCGCCCCGGCATGGCGTACCCCGCCGCGCGCGCCGCGATGTCCTCCACCGCTGTCACGCGCCGGTAGTGCGTGG
>CAZMWZ010000193.1:0-5521 GCA_964570045.1 uncultured Spirochaetaceae bacterium | reverse complement strand
GGTCCACCTGCTTGATCAGCTCCTTGGACTTGTCCAGGGTGGTCGCCTCGATGCCTATCACCACGTCCTCCGGCCAGCCGTGCTTCGCGAGCACGCCGCGGATCTGGGCCATGGCCAGGTCGTTGGTCTTCTGGGCCTTGGGGTGCGGGGCCATGATGATGGCGTTGCGCGTCTTGATGGCGAAGATCGCCTTCACGAAGGGGGTGGCCTCGCCGTTGGTCACGGGCAGGAGGGCGCCGATCACGCCGATCGGCTTGGCGATCTTCAGGATTCCCTTCTCCTGGTCGTGCTCCACCACGCCCACGGACTTTTTGCCTTTCATGTCGCGCAGGGCGCCCTTGACCTTGGTCATCTGCTTCATGAACTTGTGCGGGGCGTACCCCATGCCGGTCTCCTGGGCGCAGAACTCCGTGTACGCTTTCGCGAAGTCCGGGCGCACGCCCGCCCAGGCCACGCGGGTGCACATCTCGTCCACCTGTTCCTGGGTGGCCAGCTCGATGCGTCCTTGAGCCTTGCGGGCCCGCTCGACCAGGCCGGCGATGTACTGCTGCACCTGGGCGAGGTCCTGAGTCTCTGCCATGTTTGCTTTCTCCTTTATGCTTTCTTCACCAGGGTATCGGTATGGTTCAGCCCTTTTTCCACGATTTCGAGGATTTCGTCAATCTGCTGCCGGTTGATGATGATCGGGGGGGAGATGAAGATGTAGTCCCAGTTGCAGTACAGGTACAGGCCGTTGTCCATGAAGATCTTGGCGAGCGGACCCGACACGTTGCGGATCGAGTCGTTGAACCCGGCCAGGGGGGCCTTGGTCTTCTTGTCGGCCACCAGCTCGATGCAGGCCCACAGTCCGATGCACCGCGTGTCGCCCACCGAGGGGTGCTTCTTTTCCAGGTCCTTGAGCTTCTTCTTGAGGTACTCCCCGTTCTCGGCCGCCTGCTGGATCAGGTTTTCCTTCTTGTAGACCTCGATGTTGGCGATGCCGCAGGCGCAGGCCAGGGCGTGGCCGCAGTAGGTCAGGCCGCTGGTAAATTTGCGCTCCTGGAAGAAGTCCCAGATCTTCTTGCTCCAGATCGTGGCCCCCAGCTGCACGTAGCCGGAGGTAATGCCCTTGGCGGTGGTCAGGATGTCGGGCACGATGTCGAAATGCTCTACGGCGAACCACTTGCCGGCCCGGCCCCAGCCGGACATGACCTCGTCCACGATCAGAAGGATCCCGTTCTCGTCGCACAGCTGGCGCAGGCCCTTCATGTAGCTCTTCGGCGGAATGACGATCCCATTGGTTCCCACGATGGGCTCCACGATGATCGCGGCCACGCTCTTGGGGTTGTCGTACATGAGCTGCTCTTTCAACACGGCCAGGGTCTTCTGCCCGCACTCCTCCTCGTCCTTGGAGCCGAAGGGGTCGCGGTAGGGGTAGGGGCCGAAGAAGTGCACCACGCCGGGGATGCCCGGCTCGGCGGGCCAGCGGCGCGGGTCGCCGGTCAGGGTGATGGCCCCCGCGGTGGCGCCGTGGTAGCTCTTCCAGGCCGCGTAGATTTTGTGCCGGCCGGTGAACCAGCGCGCGGCCTTGATGGCGTTCTCGTTAGCCTCCGCCCCGCCGTTGGTGAAGAACACGTAGTCCAGGTCGCCGGGGGTGAGCTCGGCCACCATGGCGGCCAGGCGGGCCTTGGGCTCGGTGCCGAATCCCGGTGCCACGAAGCACAGCTTCTCCATCTGCGCCTTCATGGCCTCGATGACGTAGCGGTTGGAGTGCCCCAGGTTGATGTTCAGCAGCCCCGAGCAGCCGTCGAGGATCCGCTTCCCGTCCGTGTCGTACATGTAGATGCCTTCGGCACGATCGATCATGGTAGGCGTCCAGCCTCCCTGAGGCTTCCAGCTGTAGATCACGTGAGAGCGGTCCAGCTTCTGAAGTTCTTGGGTCTTCATGGTTCCTCCTATGGGCAGGTATATTGGACTGTCATTTGATATTTTAAATTACAGTTGAAAGATCATACCATGTCCCGGGGGCGTGACGCAAGACCTTGCACAGGGCGCTTGCGGCCCCCACCGTCACGTTTCGGCGCTACCGGGAGCGCCGGCCGGCACGACCCGTGTCTGGCCGCTGCAGGCCTGCGCTTTCCCGTCGAAGGTCAACCAGCGACCGCCTCGGCGCTATCGCTGCGCTCTTCCTGGAGATACCAGCGCAGCGCCACATGCGTCGATGACGTACCTCAATCCGGGTAACCTCGCAGCTCGCGCAGGGTATCCAGGCTCGAACGGGTGCCGACCCGAGCGGCGCGCAGCTCGCCCAGAGCGTTCCGCCATTTCTCTTGTGCTTCCTCCGCCTGCCGGTCGATGAAACGTCGCTGGAAATCTTCGAAGGTGATCAACGCAGCCCGGACCTTCCTGCCCTTGCTGAGCAGAATGGGTTCTCCAGTCTCCTCGAGCTCCTGGAGGACCTTGCCGAGGTTTTTGCGAATCTGAAGGGCGTTCATGATTTTCATTGCTCGTCCCCTTAGCTCAGGATCACTTCTTCCATTGCATACGTCGAGTGTCGAGGTGTATATGCATATAAACAGGAGCAAATCCCTATCCCGCCAGCTCCTCGGCCTGCGCCACCAGCTCCTCCAGCATGCCCAGGCCTTTGCCCCAGAACCCCGGGTCATTGAGGTCCACCCCGAGGGGCTTCAGCAGTTCCTCCGGCCAGTCCGCTCCCCCGGCGGCCAGCAGCTCCAGGTACAGCGGCGGGAAGGCCTCCCCGATCTCGCGGTAGCGCGCGTACAGAGCCAGTACCAGCAGCTCCCCGAAGGCATAGGCGTACACGTAGCCCGGGGAGTGCAGGAAATGCGGGATGTAGCTCCACCACAGCCCGTAGTCCTCGGTCAGCTGGACGCTGCCCCGGAACATGGCGTTCTGGGTCTGGAGCCACAGCTCCCCGAAGCGGGAGGCGGCGAGCTCCCCCTCGGCGCGGCGTGCGCCGTGGATGGCCTCCTCGAAGCGGTTCATGGCCGTCTGCCGGAACACCGTGGCGAAGCTGTCCTCGATTTTCGCTACCAGCAGCGCCAGGCGCGCCTGGGGGTCGCGCTCCCGGGCCAGGAGGCGCTGGAAGGCGAGCATTTCGCCGAACACCGAGGCGGTCTCGGCGGTGGTGAGCGGGGTGTCGGCCAGCAGCAGACCCTGGCGGCGGGCCAGGTACTGGTGGGCGCCGTGCCCCAGCTCGTGGGCCAGGGTCATCACGTCGCGCGGGCTGCCCTCGAAGTTCAGGAAAACGTAGGGATGCACGGAGGGCACGGCCCCGTGGCTGTAGGCTCCGCCGCGCTTGCCCGGTGCCGGCGCCGCGTCGATCCAGCGACGGTCCAGGAACGTGCGGGCGATGCCGCCCAGCTCCGGGTGGAATTCGCCGTAGGCCTCCTCGACCAGGCGGCAGGCCTCCTGCCACGGGAGGTGCGTGCCCGCGGCCGGCAGGGGGGCGTAGCGGTCGTAGTCGGCCAGCTCCTCCAGGCCCAGCAGGCGCTTCTTGAGCTTGTAGTAGCGGGCCACGATGTCGTAGCGCCCGGTCACGGCCCGGACCAGGGCTTCGACCGTGGCCTCCTCGATCTGGTTGTCCAGGTTGCGTGCGCTGATCCAGGTGGGGTAGCGCCGCAGCCGGTCGTCGGAGGCCTTGTCCGCCAGGATGTTGTTCAGGATGTAGGCGCTGATCCGCAAGCTGCCCTTCAGCCCCGCAGTAAAGGCCCGCGCGGCGCGCTGGCGCAGGGAGCGGTCCGGCCGGTACAGGCGGTTGAGCACCGCGTGCTGGGCAAGGCTCTCCCCGTCCAGCTCGTAGCGCGTGGCGCTGTGCACTTCCTCGAACAGCCGCACCCAGGCGGCCCGGCCGGTCACGGACTTCTCCGCCAGGATCTTCTCCTCCGGCTCGCTCAACAGATGAGGGCGGTAGCGGCGCGCCAGCATGAGCCAGAAACGGTAGCGGCTCAGCGCGGGGTCGGCCAACAGGGCCTGGGCCCGCTCCTCGGGGGCCTGAGCCCACTCCAGCTCCAGGAACAGCAGGCGCTGGTGCAGCTGCGCGGAGTGCTCCTGCAGCTTCGCCAGCAGGGCCCCCCGGGGCGGGTCTTCGGTGCCCGTGGACCAGTCCAGGTAGGCGAAGGTCCCAGCTCTGCCCGACTGCTCGAGGATGGCCTCGTACTCGGCCACCGCGGCGCTCAACTCGCCGGCGGGAAGCGAGGCCACCCTGCCCCGGTAATGCTCGCCCAGTGCCTCGGCCCTGCGGAGCGACTCTTGCAGGTCGCTGGCTAGGCGGGGATCCTCGCGGCCGGAGTACAGGTCGCCCAGGTCCCAGCGCACCTGTTCGGCGCCGGAGGTTTTCGTTTCGCCCATGGGGGCTACAGCTTCAGCAGGCGATTGACGGCGATTCCCGAGCCGATCATCACCACCGGGATGGCGAAGCCCACGGCGGTGTGGGCGATGCCGAAGCCGATCATCAGCTCGTGGTTCCCGCTGGAGAGCACCTCCGTGGTGAGGAAGCCCATGATGATCTCGGCCAGCATCAGGCTGCCGTGCGTGAAGAAGGCGTAGCGGTGCAGGTCCTGGGGGGTGAGGCCGGGGCGGTCCTTGGTCCTCATCCCGATGCCGGTCACGGCGTTGTACAGGTACAGCGCTTCCCCGGCGGACAGCAGGCCCACGTGCGTCCAGCGCAGTGTCTGGTGGAAGGGATTGGCCCAGAGGTCCCCGATGTAGCCGGCGCACTTGGCGCTGATTTCGTCCTCCTCGATGCCGTTCGCATCGCGGTAGGCGTGACCGTCGGCGATGAGGGTGCCCCACTGCACCGCCCCGATCGTGCCGGCGGCTAGAAACAGGGAGCCGGAGGTGAAGCCGGCGATCTGGTGGGACTTCACTTTGTTGAAGCGGCGCGGGGCGGTGGCGGGCTCTGCACCCGCTGCCTCCGGCAGCGTCAGGGCGAGGGGTTCCTCCGACGCGGTGGCGCCGGCGGCGATCCAGGCGCGCAGCAGGTTCTTCTTTGTAACGGGCAACGGCTCCCCGGGAGGCATGGAGTCGGAGGCCACCGTGGTGTAGAGGGGGCTTTTTTCCGGCGACCTCGGGGTCACGCGGACCGGGTCGGCAATGCCTTCATAGCCGGACGCCCAGTCGTGGCAGGCCGAACAGCTCGCTTCCAGGATTTGACGGACGGTAAGGAACCCCTGGTTGGCCTCCTGGGCGGCCGCAACGAAGGGGACGGCCAGCAGCAGCAGCAGGTAGACGAACCCTCGAAGAACCGAAATCGGGCGCATGGGCACCTCCTACAATGATCGTCGCCCCGGCGGGGCGGCTGGCCCATCGTACCACAATCGAAAGCGGCATGCTAAGATCGGGGATATGCGCGACTGCGTGCGGCGGAAGGTGTTGCGGCAGGCCAGCGTGTACCGCCTGGAGCTGTGGGGCCGTCACCCGGCGGTAGCGGCGCGCAGTGCGAGCAGGGCGTCCATCCACTTTAGAGGGCTTTCCCGGCGGAAGGGGATGCGGTACAGGCGGCCGCGGAACACGAAGTGCA
>CAZMWZ010000192.1:0-5585 GCA_964570045.1 uncultured Spirochaetaceae bacterium | reverse complement strand
CCCTGGGCGGCAAGCCCTTCCGCGTCCCCGGGGCCAAAAACAACGACCCACCGCGTCGCGCGGTTTCCCGGGGCGGCCAGGCGGCGAACCGTGGCAAGGTCGGTGGCCAGGCGCTTCGAGCGCTTGGCAACGAAAGCGGCGGGAGGCTCGCTGCCGTGAAATACGAAGATCTCGAGGTAGAGGGGGAACAAAACGAGAAAAGCAATGTTCTCTCCTTCAAATTCCTTCAGGTACGGTTGGATCAGCAGGTAGGGAAGAAACAGAGGCCTGCCCCCGGCCAGCGCCCGGTAGGATTCCAGCGCGGAGCGCCGCGTAATGAAAAGGAAGGCGAATTGAGTCTTCCCCCGCTGCAAAATCCGGTAATCGAAGGCCGTTTGCTCCGGATGCCCGGGATAGAGGCCGGCGATGCGGTATTTCAGGAAGCCCTCCACCTCCCGTTCTGCCAGCTTGGGCAGCTCCACGACCTTGAGGTCGAAGTCCAGGCGGTCCATCATGAACGGTTTCATGGGCTGAAATGCTCCTCCAGCAGCCGCAGCCTGGCCGGCCCCTCCGTGCCCGGGAGCCGGGCGACTACCCAGCTCAAGCCGTCCTCCCCGCAGCGCACCTGGATCTGCCAGAACCAGGTGCGCGCTCCCAGGTACTGCCGCAGCGGCGTCTTCTCGAAGGCCTCTTTGCCGAATAAGGCTTCCAACTCGGAAGCACCGAACTCCGTGGACGGGCGCACCGCGAGGATGCTTTCGGCTTTCTCCACCGGCACCTGGTAGTGGCGGAACAGGCCGCGGAGAACGGAGGGCGGCACGAAGTGGAGGTTCATGACCGGTTCGGCGTTGAGGAGCGGATAAAGGAGCCGATAGTTCTCAGCACCGATCTGCTGCTCCAGTTCGGAGGACTCCACGGTTTTCCTTTGGATGCGCAGCTGCTGGATGGCGACGTGGAACTCCTCCGCCCTGGCCAGGTCACCGCCGCGCACGAAGTGCAGCTTCCGGAGCGCGAACTCATCCCCGATGTTGATATTGAAGAAGCTATAGGCCGTGAACAAGCTATCGAGGTCTTCCTCTGAGAAGAAAGCCAGGAATCCCGGCTTGAGGTTCAAGTGGATTCCCGTGTCCTCCCGGAACTGCTGCAGCTCCTGCGCCGAGTGACCCGGCTTGAGAACGCCCAGACTTTCGAGCAGCTCCTGGCGCGCCCAATTCAGCCCAAGGCGACTGGACAGGTCCTGCAGCTCCACCGTGCAGCCGCTTTCCACGGGCCGCTGAATCCCCTCCCACACCGGGTCCCGCGGGGAATCGGAAAGCGGGGTCGGGTCCTCCAGCAGGAGCTGGAGCGTGCGCCGTGCCTCCCGCAGAAGCGAGCGGCGGCGCTCGTCGCGCTCTTCGCTGCGCCGGAGCTGCCGCAAGGAAAGCTCGAGAAACAGGCTGGCAGCGAGGAACAGCGCCGATAGGAAGAGGATCAGAATCAGAACGACCGCGGAAGCCGATCCCCGTTCTTTCACAGCGGGTTGCTCCCGAAACGGGCCAGGAGCAGGGTGGTCTTCCCGCCGCGGTCGATCGAAACCTCCACCCCCTGGGGGCGTCCCGCCTCGTCCCGGTACAACCTCAGGCGGGCGCCGGGAAACGGCCCGAAGGAGCCCTGGGCGCCGGCCTCGCCGATGCGGATGCGCCCGTCGCGCAGCTGGAGGGTCAGCGTCTTTTCCGGGTAGCCGTCCAGCCAGGAAATGGCCAGCAGGCTCCCCTCCTGGCTCACGGCGGCTTCGGCCTGGACCCAGAACGGCACGCGGACCCGTCCCAGCGCCTGGCGCAAGCCAGTGTCCAACTGCAGGATCTGTAGCGAGAGGGACGCCCGCTGGATGGTTTTTCGCACCAGGCCCTGCGCGCTCGCCAACCCCGACCAGAGCACCAGGCCCAGCACCGAGAACAGCAGCAACGCGACCAGGATCTCGAGGAAGCTGAACCCGGCCTCAGGGCGCTGCGGCGTTGTAGGTGACCGTTCGGTTCCGCGCATCTTCGCTCCGCGCCGCAATCAAGGCGAGGATCCGCCGCTCGCTGTTCTGGCTGGTCCGAGCGGCCAGGGCGACGCCGCCCAGGATCGACAGCAAGGCCGTGCTGGCGATGAGCAGCGCCACCAGCACGTCGAGCAGTGCGGACCCGCGCTGCGACTTCTTCGCTATTCGCTCCACGAATCCAGGTCCCTGTCGTTGCCTTCCCCTCCCTGCAGGCCGTCGGCCCCCAGGGCTCGGATGCCGAACGGCAGGCCGTGTGGACCAGGAGCGGAATACTCGTACGCTTTGCCCCAGGGGTCTTTGGGCACCATCTTAGTCAGGTAGGGTCCTTCCCAGCCGGCGGGAACGGGCTCCAGGACCGGTTTTTCCCAGAGCGCCTCCAGGCGCTGTTCGCTGCTCGGGTAGCGCCCGCAATCCAGGAAGTAGGAGTTCAGCGCCACCGAGAAGATCTCGATCTGGTTCTTGGCCGCCACCACGCGCGCCCGAGCCACGTAGCGGACGTACCCGAAGCCGGCCGCCCCGATCAGGATCAGGAGGATGATCATGGCCACCATGATCTCGATGAACGTGAACCCCGCCTGGCGCCGGGCAAGCCTCTTTTTCTCCATGCCTCCCCTCGCGTTTTTTATAGTAGCCCTTCGTAAATCGAAAAGATAGGCGTGACGAAAAAAAGGATCATGGCGAGGATGATGGCCCCCACGAACAGGATCAGAACGGGCTCGATGAGGCTCATGAACCGGGAGGACCATTTTTCGATCTCGCCCTGGTAGTAGCGCCGCAGCTGGGCGAAGACCTGCTCGATGTGTCCGGAACGCTCCCCCACGGCGATCCAGCGGCCGATCCGCTCCGAGAACACGGGGGTCTGCAGGAAAGCGGCGGACAGGTTTTCGCCCTTCAGCACCCGTCCCCGGCACTCCAGCAAGCCGGCGCGAAACGCCCGGTTCCCGGCCGTCCCGGCGGCCTGCTCCAGGGCATCCTCCACGGGGAACCCGCCGGAGGTCAGGGCTTCCAACGTGAACAGGAGGTTGAGGATGTCCCGCAGGTAACGGATCCTGCCGATCACGGGCAGCTTCAGGAGCAGGCGGTCGATGCGTTGGGCCGCCGCGTCGCTGCCCCGGCGCCAAGCCCACAGGATCACGCCCGCGGCCAGCAGCGCGCCCGCCAGGGCCGCGGCGGCGATCAGCGCGCCCTGAAAAAGCCGTACCGCGGACTGGATGCGGTCGGGAAGGCCGGCGCCGATCTCGGCGAAGATCACCTGCATGCGGGGCAGCACCAGGGTGATGATACCGCTAATGCCGGCGACGGCCACCGCCAGCACCAGCACGGGGTAGATCAGGGAGCCGACCAGGCGGTCACGGATCTTTTTTTCCTCGCCCAGGTGTTCGGCCATCTGCTTGAAGGCGCTTTCCAGGGAGCCGATTCTTTCGCCCGTGCGGATGAAACCGCGCATCACCGGCGGCAGCGCGCCGCCCATGTCCTCCAGGAATTCGGTCACGGAGCGCCCCTTGCGGATCGACCCTAAAAGGCGCACCACGAGCCGGTTGACCTCGCCCTTGAGAAAAACCGTCTGCGCCACCTCCAGGGCGTCGCGGAAGGTCAGGCCCGACGACAGCAACAGGGATAAGCTCGAGGTGAACTCCATGACGGCCGCCCGGGAAAAGCGCCGTTGCCGCCGGAGCGCAGCGCCGCCCTCCGGCGCGGCCCGAACCTCCAGAGGAAATACCTCTTCCCTGTTCAGCTCCCGGATGAGGACTTCCTCCGAAGGGGCTTCCCGCAGAAGGGTGCTGGTCCTGCCTCGCTTGTCGGACACCTTGCAGCGATAGATCGGCATCAGCCCGTTACCGCCCGCTGCACTTCCTCGAACGTGGTGACCCCGTCCAGCGCCTTTTGGTAGCCGTCCAGCGTCAAAGACTTCAGGCCGCGGCCGGCGAGTAGCTCGCGAAGCTCCGCGTCGCGCCGGCCCTGCACGATCAGGCCCTCCAGCTCGTCGCAGCCCTCGAATATCTCGAAGATCGCCACCCTGCCCCGCAACCCGCTGCCCTGGCAGGCCTTGCACCCCTTCCCCTGGTACAGGCTCCCGGCCGGCAGGCCTAGAGCGCTGAGGGTCTCCCGCTGCGCCCTGGTCGGCCGCACCTTCTGTCGGCAGGCAGGGCAGATCCGGCGCACCAGGCGCTGTGCAGCCGCCCCGCGCAGCACCGCGGCGATGAGGTAGGGTTCGATCTGCATGTCCCGCAAGCGGGTGATCGCGGCGACCGAGTCCCTGGTGTGCAGGGTGGACAGGACCAGGTGGCCGGTGAGGGCGGCGCGCACGGCCAGCTCGGCGGTCGGGGTGTCGCGGATCTCCCCGACCATGATGACGTTCGGGTCCTGGCGCAGCACGCGCCGCAGGAGCGAGTCGAAGCTCAGGCCGATGCGGTCATTGGTCTGGATCTGGTCCACTCCTTCGATGAGGTACTCGATGGGGTCTTCGATCGTGATGATCTTCAGGGCGTCGGACCTGATGTGCTGCAGCATGGCGTTGAGGGTGGTCGTCTTGCCGCTGCCCGTGGGGCCGGTGATCAGCATGAGCCCGTTCCGAAGGCCGGCGATACGGTCGAGCAGCTGCCGATCCTGATCGCTGAGGCCCAGCTCGCCCAGGGTCAGGGGAGAGGCCTTCTTGTTGAACAGCCGCAGCACGAAAGACTCCCCGTCGGCGATCGGGACCACCGAGACGCGCAGGTCCACGGCGTCCTCGGCCAGGTGCACGGTGATCCGGCCATCTTGGGGAAGACGGCGTTCCATGATGTTCAGGTTGGCCATGATCTTGATCCGGCTGGCCACGGCGGGAAAGCTTTCCCGCTCGAGGCGGTTCACGGTTTGCAGCACCCCATCCAGCCGGTAGCGGATCACCATTTCCCGGGCGAAGCACTCGATGTGGATATCCGAGGCCTGGCGCCGAATCGCCTCGATGAGGATGCTGTTGACCAGGTTGACGATCGGCGCGTCATTGGCCAGCTTGTCCAGCAGGAGCCGTTCGTGGTCGGCCGGCGATCCGGCCGGGACGTGCTGGCCCAGGTTGGCGAGCTTCTCCCCCAGGTAGCCGGCCAGCTCGCTGCGCTCGATCTGGTAGAAGGCGACCTGCTTCTGGTGGAACAGCCGCAGGTTTTCCAGGAGCGGTTCATCCTGCGGATCGCAGACACCGACCTGGATGAGTCCGGCGGTCTCCCGCAGCTTGATCACCGAGTTGTTCTCGATGTACTCCAGCGGATACTGCTCGGCATTCTCGGGCAGCGGCTTGAACTCCGCTAGCGTTACGCGCTCAGCCTTGCTCATGACTCAGGGCCTAAAGAATTTCTGATACAGCCTCTCCAGCCTTAAGCCCACCTCCGCCTCTTCTACCTCGCCGTATTCCACCCGCGGCACGATATAGATCACCAGCTCCGAGTTCTCGATCGATTCCTTGCGGGCCTGGAACAGGTAGCCCAGCAGCGGTATGCGGCTCAACACGGGAAACTTCGACACCTGGATGCTGGTCTCCTGGCGGATCAAACCCCCTATCACCACCGGCTCCCCGGAGAAAGTACGGGCCTGGGTGTTGACCACGTTC
>CAZMWZ010000191.1:0-5606 GCA_964570045.1 uncultured Spirochaetaceae bacterium | reverse complement strand
GGCAGCGCCTACGTGTACCTGGGCACCTCCTCCTGGGTCAGCTCGGCCAGCCGGCGGATCGTTTGCGACCCGGGCATGGCGCTTTTCAACGTCTGTGCCGCGGATCCCGGCCTGATTAACGTATTCGGGACCATGCAGATGGGCGGTGGCTCGTTCCAGTGGCTTAAGAACACCGTCTGCGACGTCGAGCGGCAGATGGCCTCCCTGACCGGGGACAGCCCTTATGAACTGATGACCCGCCAGGCCGCCGCTTCTCCGCCCGGGGCCAGGAACCTGCTGTTCCTTCCCTACCTGCGAGGGGAGCGCAGCCCGCGCTGGAACCCCGCGGCCCGGGGCGCGTTCATCGGCCTAACCGCGGGCCACGGCCGAGGTGACCTGATCCGCGCGGTGATGGAGGGGGTGACCTACAACCTCAAGATCATCCGCGAAGCCCTAAAGAGCGAAGATGCCTCGATCCGGGAGATGCGGGCGGTGGGCGGCGGCGCCGAAAGCCCCCTTTGGCGCCAGATCCTCGCGGACGTCTTCGGAGAGGCCGTCCATGTACCCACGCTTCTGGAAGGGGCCAATCCCCTCGGCGCGGCGGTCATCGGCGGGGTCGCGGTCGGGCTGTTCGCGGATTTCGGCATCGTGGACCGGCTCAATCCCATCGTCCAGGTGCAGGAGCCCTCAGGGGACCCGGCGATCCGCGAACGGTATGCCCGGCTGTTCGGCGTGTTCGAGCAAGCCTACCAGGCGCTGCTGCCGGTCTTCGATGCGCTGGCCTGAAGCGGGCGGCGCCGCCCGCCTCCAGTTCGCTCGTTTTAGGTGGCTTCCTTCCGTTTCGCGTAGCGCTGCAGGAATCGATACGGGTATGGCACAGGCGGGTCGCTGGCCGCGTCCAGCACACTGATGTCCTCGCTACCGAGCTTCCAGCCGGCCGCGCCGAGGTTGTCCTTCAGCTGTTCGGGGGTCCGGGCGCCGAGGATCGGCACGATGCCTTCCCACCTTTGTAAAAGCCAATTCAAAGCCACCTGCGCGAGGCTCTTCCCCTGCTGGCGGGCGATCCGCACCAACGCCTCCACCACCTTCCAGGTAGTTTCGCTTTCCCGCTGCTCCGGTTGATCGTCCCAGCGGTCCTTCCTCCCCACCCGGCTATTCTCCGGAGGGGCTTCCCCCCTGCGGTACTTGCCGCTCAGCCAGCCGCCCGCCAGGGGAGACCAGGCCATGAAGCCCAGACCCTCCTCCCGGCAGACCGGCAGCAGCTCCCACTCGGTGCTGCGCACGATCAGGCTGTACTCCGCCTGCAGGGAGGCGATGGACAGGCCGTGTTGCTGCCTCCCGAGCAGGATGGCCTTGACGAGTTGGGAGGCGTTCCAGTTGGAGACTCCAATGTGGCGCACCTTTCCGGCGGCCTGTAGGTCGCGGAAGGCGCCGAGCGTCTCCTCGAGGCGGGTCGTGTAGTCGTAGCAGTGGGCCTGATACAGGTCCAGATGGTCCGTTCCCAGCCGTTTCAGGCTGGCCTCCAGCGACTGGAAAATGTGCTTGCGGGAAAGCCCGGAATCGTTGGGGCCCGCTCCCACCGGGAAGAACACCTTGGAAGACAGGACCAGGGCTTGCCGGTTGCCCCGTTTCTTCAGCCAGGAGCCCAGGATCGCCTCCGAACGCCCCTGGTTGTAGACGTTCGCCGTGTCGAGGAAGTTGCCTCCCTGCTCGACGAACAGGTCCAGCTCTTCGTACGCGCTCTTCTCGTCCGCCACCCAGCCGAAGGTCTGGGTCCCCAGGCACAGCTCGGAGACCTTCAGGCCGGTCGTCCCGAAAAAACGGTGCTCCATGGCCTCCTCCTCGCCTCGCGAGTATAGGGCAGGGAAATGCCGGGCGCAAGCGACCTGGCCACTGTTCCCATGGACAGGGCCTCAGGGAAGCGGCTATGATCACGGGACATGGACCAGCTGGAGGAGTTGCGAAACAGAGCCGCGGCGATGCGCCGTCATATTCTCCGGATGATCCATGCCAGCGGCACCGCGGGGCACTACGGGGGATCGCTGTCCTGCGTCGAGATCCTGGCCTGCCTGTTCTTCCGGCACATGAACCACGAGCCCGGCAATCCGCGCTGGCCGGACCGCGACCGCTTCGTGTTGAGCAAAGGCCATGCCGCGCCGGCTCTGTACGCCGCCCTGGCTGAGGCGGGCTACTTCCCGATGGAGCACCTGGACACCTTCAAGCGTTTCGGGAGCATCCTGCAGGGTCACCCGGATATGAACCTGACTCCCGGCGTGGAGATGTCCACGGGCTCACTGGGGCAGGGATTGTCCGCCGCCCTCGGCATGGCACTGGCCATGCGGCTGGATGCCAGGGGCTCCAGGGTTTACGTGCTTCTGGGAGACGGGGAACTCGATGAGGGCAGCGTCTGGGAGGCGGCCATGGCCGCAGCGCACCACCGGGTGCACAGCCTGACCGCCATCCTGGACCGCAACCTTCTTCAAGTATCCGGCCCCACGGAGGCGAGCATGCGCCTGGAGCCGGTGGCCGCTAAATGGCAGGCCTTCGGCTGGGAGGTTTTTGCGGTCGATGGCCATGATCCGGCCGGAATCCTGGAGGCGCTTCGAGGAGCCAACGAGGTCCGTGACAAGCCTTCGGTGATCATCGCCCGCACCGTGAAGGGTAAGGGCCTGCCGGCGCTGGAGGGCCGGACGGCCTGCCACAGCTGCACTTTGACCGCGGCACAATTCTCCGAGGCGATGGGAAGGCTGGGAGAATGCTGAAATCCACGAGGGACGCCTACGGAGAGGCCCTGCTGCGGTTGGGCGCGATGAATCCGCGGGTGGTCGTGCTGGATGCCGACCTCTCCTCCTCCACCCGCAGCTCCCGGTTCGCCGCCCAGTTCCCGGAGCGCTACTTCGAGATGGGCATCGCGGAGCAGAATATGTACGGGGTGGCCGCCGGGCTGGCCTCCTGCGGCAAGATCCCTTTCGCCAGCACCTTCGCCGTCTTTGCCACGGAACGCGCCCTCAACCAGATCCGGCAGAGCATCGCCTATCCCAGCCTGAACGTGAAGATCGTAAGCTCCCACGGCGGACTCACCGCCTCCGGGGACGGGGGCAGCCACCAGACTCTGATCGACGTGGGCTTGATGCGCTGCCTGCCGAACATGACCGTGATCGTGCCCGCCGACGCCGTTCAGGCCGAGCAAGCGGTGGCGGCTGCCGCGGAGCACCAGGGCCCCGTCTACCTGCGCCTGGGTAAGAGCGAGGTCCCGGTCCTGTTCGAGGCCGGATATTCTTTCCGGATCGGCGAGGCCGTGCCGATGCGTCCGGGACGGGATGTGACCGTCCTGGTCGCGGGGACCCTGCTCGGCCAGGCTTTGAGCGCGGCGGAGGCGCTGGAGCGGGAGGGAATCAGCGTGGAGCTGATCAGCGTGCCCACCCTCAAGCCGCTGGACCGGGAACGCATCCTGGGCTCGGTCCGGAAGACCGGGGCCGTGGTTACCGTCGAGGAGCACAGCGTGATCGGCGGCCTCGGTAGCGCCGTGGCCGAGCTGCTAGCCGCCCACCATCCGGTTCCGATGGCCTTCGTCGGGGTTAACGACCTGTTCGGCGAATCGGGCTCCGAGCAGGAGCTGTATGCCAGGCACGGGTTGACGGCGCGAGGGATAGGCGAAAAAGTCCGCGCGGTGCTGGATCGCCGGGGGGGAGGCCGCGGCCGCGGATAGCGCGCATCAGGCCTTGCCCAGGAAGGCTGCCAGCTCAGCCCGAGTGGGCATGGACGGCTGGGCGCCCGGCTTGGTCACCGCCAGAGCTCCGGCGGCATTGGCCACCTGCACCGCTTCCTCCAGTTTTTTGCCCTCGGCCAGGGAGACAGTCAGGGCCGCGCTGAAGGCGTCCCCGGCGGCGGTGGTGTCCACCGCGCGAACCGCATGAGGCGGAACAAAAAGCGTCATTTCGCGGCTGGCCAGCAGCGCTCCCTTGGCGCCGAGCTTCAACACCACCGCGCCCGGTCCCCGTTCCAGCAGCAGGCGGGCCGCCCGCAGGGTGCTGTCGCGGTCGCGGAGGGCTATCCCCGTCAGGGCCTCGGCTTCGGCTTCGTTCGGAGTCAGGACGGTGACCTGGAAAAAAGCCGGCAGCGGCTGCCTGCAGGCCGGACCGGCGTCCAGCACTACCTTCCTGCCCGCCGCCCGGGCCAGCTCGATCACCCGGGCCATGGAATCCAGGGGAAGCTCCAATTGCAGAAGCACCAGCTCGACACGGTCGAGCACCCCGGCGAGGCTTTCGGCCGAACGGGTGGAGAAGCGGCCGTTGGCTCCAGTGTCTAGCACGATCGTGTTTTCGCCGTTCGGTTCCACGAAGATGAAAGTCGTGCCGCTGGAGGTTGTTTCATCCCTTTCCACGCGAGTAATATCCACGCCGTTCGCCGCCAGGCCGGCGAGCAGGGTCTCGCCGAAGTGATCCGGGCCCACCCTTCCGGCCATGATCACCGGCATTCCTAGCCGGGCCACGGCTGTCGCCTGGTTGGCCCCTTTGCCACCAGGGATCGCCCGCAGCTGCTCGCCGTACATGGTTTCGCCGGACCGGGGGACGCGAGGGGTGCGCATCACGAGGTCCATGTTGATGCTGCCCACCACCAGGATGGGTTTCTTCATGGCCGAGGCAGGCTCCACTTGGGCACCTTGCAGGCCATAGTATAGGCGGGATCGAACACGTTACCCAGCTCATAGCGCACGACCTGCCCCAGCAGCAGACCGATGGAGGCCGGGTCCAGAGCATACTCCTCTTCGAGCCACCGCACCATCTCGGTGGTGGCATGCTGCAGCGCCTGCTCCAGCGGCCGGGCGTTGCCCAGGGTGAACAGCCACTCCGCGTTCTCGCCCCTCGGCCAACGGCTCGCCTGGCCCTTCAGCAGGGTCACGGTGAAGCGCACGTCGAAGGAGACCTCCGTGCCCGATCCGGCGATCTCTCCGTCACCCTGGGTCGCATGACCGTCCCCTACGTAAAGCCGGGCTCCCGGAACGAACACCGGCAGGTATACGGTGGCCCCTTCCGCTATGCCGGGATAGTCCATGTTGCCCCCATGGGACCCGGCGGTGGCGCTGGAGAGGGTCTGACCATCGGCGGGTGCCGTGCCGATGCAGCCGAGCATGGGCCGCAGCGGCAGCGATATACCCGACGCCGCCGGCTCAACCGGCGACAGCCTGCGGCTCTGAGGATCGATCCTCCAGCGGGCGTATTCCTGCTCAGGCAGGCGGCGGGCGAAGGAGGGATCGACCACGTTCTCGGCCAGGTAACGGTGCGACCAACAGCTCGAGCGGTTGGGCTTCAGCTCCTCGAGCCTGACCGCCAGGGTGTCTCCCACTTCGGCCTCCTCGACCAGAAAAGGGCCGGTGAGCGGGTTGGGCCTGGAGGCCACCGGCTCCTCGCGCTCATTGAGGCCGTGGGCGTCCACGGTCCGCGTGCGGACGCTGTCACCGGACCTTAGGACCAGGGCCGGCGGCTCGGCGCCTCCCAGACAATTGTAGAACCGGGTCGGCTCGAAGGTCTGCCCAGCCATGACTCAGCGGCGGCGAGGATGCAGGCTGACGGTGCCCAGGTTGAGGATGCGGTCGCTGTCGATGCGGCCCAGGGCGGAGAACTCCC
>CAZMWZ010000190.1:3325-5667 GCA_964570045.1 uncultured Spirochaetaceae bacterium | reverse complement strand
GAGACGTCGTTGTTCGTGAACTCCGGGATGTTGTACACGAACACCGGGAAGCCGGCCACCGCGCGGGCCACGGCCGTGAAGTGCTCGAGCAGGGCCTCGTCGTCCAAGTTGTAGAACGGCGGGCTGATCACGCTTACCGCCGAGGCGCCGGCCTCGCTCGCGCCCACGGCCAGGCGAACGGCCTGCTCCGTACCGTGGGCCCCCGCGTGCACGATCACGGGCACCCGCCCGCGCGCCTGCTGCGCCAAGACCAGCGCCCCGGCGGTGCGCTCCTCTTCGGCGAGCAGCGGCCACTCCCCGGTGGTGCCGAACGCGAACAGCCCGCCGATTCCCTGGCCGATCAGGAAGTCGCAGTAGGCGCGCAGGCGCGCCTCGGAAACGGCCGCCCCATCGTCGGTGAACGGCGTGACCATGGCGGCGAAGGGGCCGCGGAAGGGGGCGGTCACGACCCTCCCCCCGCCTCGTCGAGCTCCCGGGCCAGCTTTCGGGCTTTTTCCAGGTCTTCGGGGGTGTCCACGCTCAAGGGGATGTAGGGCTGGCGGGTCTCCACTACCCGCAAGCGGTAACCGTGCTCCAGCACGCGCAGCTGCTCCAGGGACTCCAGCTTCTCCAGCGGGGTCTGGGGGAGAGCGGCATACTTCAACAGGAAATCCTTGCGGTAGGCGTACATGCCGATGTGCTCGAACACGCGGTGGCCCTCGGTCTTGCGGGGATAGGGGATCAGGGAGCGCGAGAAGTATAGGGCGTCGCCGGCCAGGTCCACGACTGCCTTGACCACATTGGGGTTGGCGAAATCCGCCGGGTCCGTGATCCGGTGCATGGAGGTGCACATGGGCAGCTCGGGGTCCGCCAGCAGCGGCTCGACGACCTCGTCGATCATCCCAGGGCGCACGAACGGCTCGTCGCCCTGGATGTTGACCACGATCTCCGCCTCCAGGCCCCGCACCACTTCGGCCACCCGGTCCGTGCCCGTGGCGTGGTCCCGGGAGGTCAGGACGGCCCGGCCCCCGAAGGCCCGGACCGCTTCCAGGATCCTCTCGTCGTCGGTGGCCACGATCAGCATTTCTAGTAGGCGGGAGCGGGCCGCGTTCTCGTAGACGCGCCGGATCATGGGCTTGCCCAGGATATCCACCAGGGGCTTGCCGGGCAGGCGCGTGGAGGCGTAGCGCGCCGGGATGACTCCCACGACTCTCATCCGGCGGCCTCCTTCAGCCGCGCGATCATCCGCTGCCGGTCCAGCACCCCCACGTTGTCCACGATCCAGTCCCGCATCTGTCGGCCTTGGCTCGACTCCTGGGGATAGGAGAGGAAGCCCAGCTCGATCCTGAGCTCTCGCGCGGCCCGCCAGGCCAGCACCGGCCAGACCGCGCCCAGATCGCCCACGATCGGGATGGAGCCTTCCAGGCGGGCGAAGCCGGACATCTCCATGCGGAACGGCACCTTGAAGGTCTTGGTCTTGGGCAGGCCTTTATCTATCGAGGCCTGCACTTCCCCGCCGCTCCTCTCGATCTGCCAGACCTTTTCGAGGTTCGGGTCCAGGTCGATGCGCACCAGGGTCTTGCCCTTCAGGCTGTAGGTCGCCCCGCCCTCCCAGGCGCTCCAGATGCCGTGGCCGGTGTAGGTCTCCAGCGGCCCGTCGTGGATCTCCTGGGTCAGGGCCACCCCGCTCTCGATGATCACCTCCGCCTCGCCCAGCATCCGGGCCAGCAGGGCCGAGCGCTGCTTGACCGGGATGGAGTCGCCGATGGCCATCCCCACCGCCCCGCCGCCCACCAGCTGGGGCACGGACACCAGCGCCGGCACTCCGGCGGCGGCCGCGGCGCCGATCATGGTGCGCGGGTCCGCGCCCAGGCCGGCCACCCGCTCAAAGGGCAGGCCGTGCTGCCGGGCCAGGGCCTCGATCTCGAGGGCCAGCCGCTCGGTGCGCAGCCCCATGGGGTAGCCCATGTTCCCCGCGGCCTTGATGATGACCTCCCCGGGCGCCTCTGACGCCCGCCGGAGCAGATCCTCGTCGAGAGCCATTTCCTGCCGCACGATGCGCTCGGTCTCGGGGCTCATCAGGGTGATCTCGAACAGGCCGCCCTTGGGCAGGAGCTCCTCGGGAAAGCCCAGCTTGCGCCCGTCCACGCGCCGGACCCGGTCCAGCCCGCCGGCCAGCTCGTGCGCCACCACGGCCGAGCTGGTGCTCACCCCGTGCACCAGGCCAACCCGGATCAGCTCGGCCAGCAGGGTGGTGGCCCCCTCGTGCACGTTGGGGCCGCTGCCCGTGACCACCACGACCTTCCCGCCGGCGCGGCGGGCCCGCACGATGGCCTCCACCGTCCGGTCCACCGCCTGGCGCA
>CAZMWZ010000190.1:1950-3225 GCA_964570045.1 uncultured Spirochaetaceae bacterium | reverse complement strand
CCGGCGCGGCGGGCCCGCACGATGGCCTCCACCGTCCGGTCCACCGCCTGGCGCACCGGCTCCTCCAGGCTTTTATACAGCAACTCGACAAAGGCGAGATCGGGTTTCACCTGACCTACCCCTTGTACCCGGCCAGCCGCGGGATCCAGAGCACGATGTCGGGGAAGGCGCCGATCAGGAACAGGGCCAACATCATGAACAGGATGTAGCGGATCAGCTCCCGGAACACGGCTCCCAGGGGCGTGTTGGTGACTCGCGAGATGATGAAGGCCGCCTCCCCGTAGGGCGGGGTGGACAGGCCGATCATCAGGTTCAGCGTGACCACCACCCCGAAGTGCACGAAGTCGATGCCCGCCGCCTTGATCAGGGGCATGACGATCGGCACCACGATCAGCAGCGAGGCGGACACGTCCACGAAGCAGCCCAGGATCAGGAACAGGACGTTGATCGACAGCATGGTCAGGGTCGGTGTGCCGGTGATGCCCAGGCCGATGAACAGCTCGGCCACCTTGGCCGGGATCTGCTCGCGGGCCAGCACGTAGCCGAACAGGAAGGCCCCGCCGATGGTGAAGCTGGTGAAACCGGCGGCCACCACGCTGTCCACCAGGATCTTGTACAGCTGCTTCAGGCCCAGGCTGCGGTACACCAGCAGGCTGAGCAGCAGGGCGTACACGCAGACGATGCCGGCCGCCTCGGTGGGCGTGAAAACGCCCGTGTAGATGCCGCCCAGCAGGATCACCGGCGCCAGCAGGGCCAAGGAGGAGTTGAGGAAGATCTTCAGGAACTCCCGCAGCGAGTACCAGCGGCCCACCGGGTATTTGCGCTTGATGGAGATGATAGCGGTCCACAGCATCAGGCAGCCGGCCAGGACCAGGCCCGGGAGCAGCCCGCCCAGGAACAGGTAGCCCACCGAGGTGCCCGTGAGCATGGCGTAGATCACCATGGGGATGCTCGGGGGGATGATCGGTCCCAGGGTGGCCGAGGCGGCGGACACGGCACAGGAGAAGGGCCGGTCGAAGCCCGCCTTCTCCATGGCGTACACCTCCATGACGCCGGGCCCGGCCACGTCGGCGATCTCCGAGCCGGACATGCCGGCGAAGATCATGGAGTTGACGATGTTCACGTGCGCCAGGCCCCCCCGCGTCTTGCCGACCACGGCGCTCGCGAAGGCGAACAACCGGTCGGTGAGCTTGGAGCTGTTGAACACCTTGGCGGAGAAGATGAACAGGGGCACGGCCAGCAGCACGAAGTTGTTCTCGAACTGGATGACCATGA
>CAZMWZ010000190.1:0-1850 GCA_964570045.1 uncultured Spirochaetaceae bacterium | reverse complement strand
GGTGTAGCGCACGGCCGGGTAGAACAGGACCAGCAGCACGCCGTTGGTGAGCAGGTCAAAGACGGTCTCCAGCGCCTGCCGCACCCTGGCCGGGAGGCTTCGATAAATGAGATCGAAGCGCATGTGCTGGTTGTAGCGGGTGGCTAGCGCCCCGCCCAGGTAGATCACCCAAACAAAGAAGTAGATCGACAGCTCGAAGAGCTGGGGGCTGGGGTTGTTCAGCACGAAGCGGAAGAACACCTCCGAGAAGATGCTCACGATCAGGGCGGCGAAGATCACCACCGCCAGGTACACCTCGAACAGGTCGAAGACGAAGTTGACGAGTTTGCGCATGCGCTATTCCCTTTCTTTCGCTGCCAGTCGCCGGAAGGCTTCCCGCATCCGGCGGTAGTCCTCCGCCAGGCGGTCCACGTCCATTCCGGCGCAGATCAGGGTGTAGCCCTGGGCCAGGCAGTCGCGCAGGATTTCGGGGGTGAAGGCGATCACGGCGGCCGCCTTGCCCGCCCGGCGGCAGGAGGCGGCCACGCTGGCCAGCTCTTCCTTCACGACTTCCGCCATGCTGTACTCGGTGGCCGGCCGCCCCAGGTGCAAAGCCAGGTCCCGCCCGCCCACGTGCAGCGCGTCCACGCCCGGCACGCGGGCAATGGCTTCGGCGTTCGCCACCCCTGCCGGGGTCTCCACCTGCAGAACCGTGACGATCCGCCGGTTCCACTCGGCCACTTCTTCCTCGATGCGCTCCGGCCGCACCGCCCCGAAGGAGCGGCGGCCCTGCGGCGGGTAGTAGCAGCGCTCCACGATCGCGCGGGCCTGCTCCGGGGTGTCCACCATGGGCACGATGATTCCTTCGGCCCCGGTGTCCAGCAGGCGCTCGATGGTCCCCCCGTCGTGGGTCCAGGTGCGCACCAGCACCGGCACTCCGATCCAATGCGCGGCGCGCACCACGTGAATCAGCATCTGCCAATCGGCGTGGGAGTGCTGGGCGTCCAGCCAGATCCAGTCCAGGCCGCGGCAGGCGTACTCCACGATCTCGGGCGAACCGGAGTAGATCCCCGCCCCCAGCAGGGGTTCCCCGCGGGCCAGGCGCTGCTTCAGATGCATACAGGAAAATGGGCGCCCCTCGAACCGCGGGGCGCCCTCTTCAGTCTATCGCTTCCGGGCTTACTCGATGGCCCGCATCTTGGCCAGCGTGCCCTTGCCGTACTTGACGTCGAACTTGGGGTCGCTGTAGAACTTGGCCGCGCTGTCCATGAAGGCCTTCTTGTCCGGGATCACCACCTCGGTCCCGTATTCCGCGGCCGCCTTGCCCAGCAGGGTGGTCTCCAGCTCCAGGTTCTGCTCGTTCAACCAGAAGCGGGCCACGCGCATGGCCTGCTTGATGAACACCCGGTAGGTCTCGGGCATCTCCTGCCAGATCTTTTCATTGATGACCGGGGTCACGTAGCCGATCACGTGGTCGGTGAGTACCACATACTTGGTCACCTCCAGGAACTTCTCGTTGTAGGAGGTCGGGATGGGGTTGTCCTGCCCGTCGATGGTGCCGGTCTTCAGGCCCATGTATACCTCGCCGAAGCCCAGCGGCGTCGGGTTGGCGCCCAGAGCCCGGCCCACGTCCAGCCAGGCCTCGGTGTTGGGCATGCGCAGCTTGATGCCCTTCAGGTCGGCGGGGGTCTTCACGATCCCGGCCTTCTTGGTCAGGGTCAGCTCCCGCGTACCCATGTACCAGACGTCCAGCACGCGGATGTTGGACCTCTTAGCCAGGGCTTCCCAGTAGCTCTGTCCGACGGGGCCCAAGGTTACGCGGTACATGTGGTCGATGTCCCGGTACAGGTAGGCCGCCTCCAGGGCCCCGA
>CAZMWZ010000189.1:0-5755 GCA_964570045.1 uncultured Spirochaetaceae bacterium | reverse complement strand
GCCAGCTGCCGGTGGTCGGCGCGCAGGCCGCCCGCCACCAGCACCGCCAGGGTGGCCAGGTAGGGCATCATGCCCAGCAGGTTGGGGGGGATGCCCAGCGGCTGCAGCAGGTACTGCAGCACGAAGATCACCCCGAACAGGTAGGCGCCCAGGAAGGCGCGTCCCGGGCGCCAGAGAGCGAAGATGGTCAGGGCGATCACGATCCAGCCGCGCCCGCCGGTCATCCCCTCCATCCAGGAGTTGCTGTACACCAGGGACAGGTAGCCCCCGGCCACGCCGGCCAGGGCGCCCCCGGCCAGGGTGCACAGGTAGCGCCGGCCGCTCACGCTGACTCCCGCCGCGTCCGCGGCGGCCGGGTTTTCGCCCACGGAGCGGACCTCGATCCCCCAGCGGGTGCGGGCCAGCAGGAAGGCGAAAACCAGGCCCAGCAGCACTGAGATGTAGAACACCGCGTCCCTCGAGAACAGCACGGGGCCCAGGTAGGGGATGTCCGCCAGCAGAGGAATGCGCACCGCCTCCAGCTTCACCGGCAGTGGTCTGCCGATGAAAGGCTTGCCGAAGAGGCTGGCCGCTCCCAGGCCCAGCATCGTCAGGGCCAACCCGGAGACCACCTGGTTGGCCTTGAGGGTGACCGAGACGAAGGCGTGGATGACGCTGATCGCCATGCCGGCGGCGAGGGCCACCGCCAGGCCCAGCCAGGGCGAACCGCTTCCCAGCGCCGCCAGGTAGCCGCTCACCGCGCCGATGGCCATCATGCCCTCCACCCCGAGGTTCAGCACCCCGGAGCGTTCCGCCAGGATCTCCCCCAGGGTGCCCAGCAAGAGCGGTGTACCGGCCACCAGGGTGCGCACGGCCACGGAAAGCAGGACCTTCTCCATCAGGCGGCCCCCACGATCTTCACCCGCCGGGTGATGAAGAAGTCGCCCATGATCAGGAAAAACAACAGAACGCCGTTGAAGACCTGCACGGTGGCCGCCGGCAAGCCCAGCGAGATCTGGATCGCGTCCCCGCCCACCAGGATGCCTGCGAACAGCAGTCCGGACACCACGGCCCCCAGGGGGTTCAGCTTGGCCAGCCAGGCCACGATGATGGCCGTGAAGCCGTAGCCGGCCGAGATCACCCCGGGGTAGGTGAGGCGGTGGTGGATGCCCGCCACCTCCCCGACCCCCGCCAGGCCCGCCAGGCCCCCGCTTACCACCATCAGCACCACGCTGGTGCGCAGGAAGTCGATCCCCGCGTAGCGGGCCGCCTCGGGGTTCTCGCCGATGACCCGCAGCTCGTAGCCGAACTTGGTGGTGTAGATGGCCAGGTACAGCAGCGCCGCCGCCGCCAGGGCGATGCCCAGGGTGAGGTAGTGGATGCGCGTGCCCGGGACGAGCGGCAGCTTGGCCGCGGCGGCCAGCGGCTCGGTGTAGGGGAAGCCGCGCTGGGAGGCCCCGCGCCAGGGGCCAGTGATGAGCAGGGTCAGCAGCTCGGCGGCCACGTAGTTGAGCATCAGCGTGGAGATGACCTCGTTGACCGCGAAGCGCGTTTTTAATAGCGCGGGGATCAGGCCCCACGCGGCCCCGGCCAGGAAGCCGGCCGCGAACATGGCGGGGAGGATCGCCGCGGCGGAGAGGCGTCCCCCCCAGGTCAACCCCACCCAGGTGGCGGCCATGGCTCCCAGGAGGAGCTGGCTCTCGGCCCCGATGTTCCAGAACCTGGCGCGGAAGGCCAGGGTCAGGCCCGAGCCGATCAGGATCAGGGGGATGGCCTTGGTGACCGTCTCCTTCAGGCCGTAGAGGCTGCCGAAGGAGCGCAGCAGGATTTCCTTGAAGGCGAACAGGGGGTTCACCCGGTTGGCGGCGAACACGATCGACATGGCGGCGAAGCCGGCCAGCAGGGAGAGCGCCAGGACCGCGAGCTTGCGGCCCGAGGAGGGGGCAGGCAGGCTCTCCAGTCGCAGCCTCACGAGGCGTCCCCCTCCGCGGGGAAGATGCCGGCCATCATCAAGCCGATCTCCTCCATGCTCGCCTCCGCGGTATTCAGGATTCCTATGAGCCGGCCGTCGAACAGCACCGCCACCCGGTCGGCCAGCTCGAAGATCTCCTCCAGGTCCTCGGACACCAGCAGCACCGCCGTCCCGCGCTCGCGCAGCTCCAGGAGCTGGCGGCGGATGTATTCCGTGGCGCCCACGTCCAGACCGTAGGTGGGGTGGGCGGCCACCAGCAGGGAGGGCTCCCCGCTGATCTCCCGGCCCAGGATCAGCTTCTGGATGTTTCCCCCCGACAGCGCGCGCACCGGGGTGTTCAGGGAGGGGGCGGCGATGCTGAAGTCCTTGACCAGCGTCGCGGCATGGGCGCGGATGGAGCCGTAGTTCAGGAACAACACTCGCGAGAACAGGCGGCTCCTGTGCTGCTTGAGCACCGAGTTCTCGTACACGAACAGGTTGGGCACGATGCCGAAGCGGATACGCTCCTCAGGCACGTGCGCGATGCCTTTGCTGGCAATCACCCGCGCCGAGGCTCCCGTCAGGTCGGCGCCGGCGAGGCGCACGGCCCCGCTTGCGGGCCGGCGCAGTCCCGTGATCGCCTCCACCAGTTCCCGCTGGCCGTTGCCCGACACCCCGGCGATCCCGAGGATCTCGCTGCGGTGGACGCGGAAGGACACGCCGCGCACGGCCGCGGCCTTGCGGTCCCCGGCCACGGTCAGGTTCTCCACCTCCAGCACCACCGGCCCGGGCTCGAGCTTTTTTCGCTCCAGATTGAAGATGATGTCCCGGCCCACCATCAGCCGAGCCAGCTCCCGCTTGTCCACCGCGCGGGCGGCGGCGGCGCCGGCCACCTCCCCCCGGCGCAGGACCACCACGCGGTCGCAGATGGACAGGATTTCCTCCAGCTTGTGGCTGATGAAGATGAGCGAGTGCCCCTCGGTGCTCATGCGCCGCAGCACGGCGAACAGCTCCTCGGCTTCCCTGGGGGTGAGCACCGAAGTGGGCTCATCGAGGATGAGCAGGTCGGCGCCGGCCAGCAGCGCTTTGATGATCTCCACCCGCTGCTGCTCCCCGGCCGAAAGCTGCCAGATGCGGGCCCGCGGGTTCACCGCCAGGCCGTAGCGGCGGCTGAACTCCTGCATCCGGCGGGCGACCTCGCGGGCGGGGAAGAAGAAGGGAGCCTCGGGGAAGCCCAGGGCCACGTTCTCCGCGACCGTGTGGTTCTGCACGAGCATGAAGTGCTGGTGGACCATGCCGATGCCTCGGGCGATGGCGTCCCGCGGGGAGTGGAAGCGCACCGGCTCGCCGTTGATGCGGATCGTCCCCTCGTCGGTGGGAAGCAAACCGTAGAGGATCTTCATCAGCGTGGTCTTGCCGGCGCCGTTCTCCCCGAGCAACCCCAGCACCTCGCCGCCGCTCAACCGCAGGGAGATGCCCCGGTTGGCCTGCACGGCGCCGAAGGCCTTGTTGATGCCGGACATCTCCAGCGTCTGGATTCTCAAGCGCCTCGCCCCCGCTCAAAAAGAGGAGCCTGCGCGGGCAGGCTCCTCTCGAATTTCTATTAGCCGCGGCTCACTTGGGCAGGTCGCCCGTGATGTTGTCCACGTAGTAGGCCATGGCCGGTCCCATGATCTCGTCCTTGGTGCCGTAGCGCCCGGTCGGGATCTGCACCTTGCCCTTGTTGTCGGTGATCGGGCCGGTGAAGGGGTCGAAGGCGTCGCGGCCCTTCATCATCTGTTCGTAGCGCTTCATCACCAGGTCGTAGACGTTGACGCTGCCCAGGTCCTTGGTGCTGACCTTCTTGCCCTTCAGGGCGTCGACGAACTTCGGGTTGACCGGCACCCCGGGGGCGCCGCCCAGCTTGGCCGCGCCTTCCTTGGCCAGCCACCACATGTCGTCCGGCTTCCAGGTCTTGTTGACGATGTCCTGTAACATCTTCTCGTACATCACGCCCCAGTCCACCAGCTGGCCGGACACGCAGGAGTCCGGCCCGAACTGCTGCATCGGGCTGTAGTGCCCGAAGGTGTAGACCGGCTTGCCGGCCTTGGTGTGCTCCTGCCCGACCTCCACCACGCTGGCGGAGTCCTCGGTGAAGGCCATGGCGTCGCAGCCGTCGGCCACCAGCGCCTCGGCGGCCTCCTTGGCCTTGGCCGGGTCGTACCAGGAGTAAATCCAGCGCACCTGCATTTTGGCCTTGGGGTTGGCGGCCTTGATGCCCAGGGCGAAGGCGTTGAGGTGGCGCACCACCTCGGGGATGGGGAAGGCGCCGACGTAGCCGACCTTGCCGGTCTTGGTCAGGGCTCCGGCCATCAGGCCGTTCAGGTAGTACATCTGGTAGAGCTCGGCGAAGTAGGTGCCCACGTTGGGCAGGTTCTTGAAGCCCGAACAGTGCATGAACAGCTTCTTGGGGTAGCGCTCGCCGGCCTTGATCGTGTCGTCCATGTAGCCAAAGGAGGTGGTCAGCACCACGTCGCACTTCTCCTCCTGAACGAGGCGGTCGAGGATGCGGGTGGAGTCGCCTTCGGGCACGGACTCCACGAACACGGTCTCCAGCCACGGCAGCTTGGACATGGCATACTTGCGCCCCTGGTCGTGGGCGAAGGTCCAGCCCGAGTCGCCCACCGGGCCGATGTAGACGAAGCCGGCCTTCAGCTTCTTGGCCTGGGCGAAGCCGCCGGCGGCGGCCAGCAGCAGGACCAGCAGGACTGCGAAAATGACTCTCGCGGTTCTCATGATTCCCTCCGTTTCTGAAACTTGGTGTAGTTACTGAATAAGCTACAATAGGGGCCGCCCGCCGCCCCTGTCAAGTTGTCATGATATGCCCCGGGAGGTCAGGACGGCTCCTTCCTGTACTTGACGCCGGCGATGCCTTCGAAGTGAGCGTCCTGCGTCCACAGCGTGGCTTCGTGCTCGCGGGCGGTCGCCAGCATGACGCTGTCGGCCATTGGGAGGTGGTGATTGATGCTCAAGCGGGCGGCGCTGACCGCAATATTAGCATCCAAGTCGACTAGCAGGCCCTGCTGCATCACTGCCACGACTTGCAGGGCTTCATTCTCCGTCCGCTGCCGTAGCACACGTTTGAAGACTTCGTACAGGCTGAGCGTAGGTACGACCAACTCCTGGATGTCTTCGATGGCGGCCGCGAAGAACGTCGCGTTCTCGCCGGCCGCGAAATATTCCAGCCAGGCACTCGAGTCGATGACATTCATATCCTGTCCGCCTCACGCTCGACCCGGGTTTTGATACCCTTCAGGAAGCCTCTCATTTTCTTGATGGGCCGGACAGGAATCAGCTCGATTCGCTCATTATACAGGATCGCCTCCAGCTTCTGCCCAGGGGTCAGGCCCAGCTTTTCCCGGATTTTCTTGGGGATGACAACCTGGAACTTGGGCGAGATGGTCAACGACGACATACGATCCTCCGATCGAATAATTCACTGTACAACGAGTATGTTATCGATACCTGAAGAGGGTGTCAATCGCCTGGCTGCCCACGGATTCACTAGCCCTAGGAAAGGTAATCCTGTCACCGTACGCGCTCTTTAACCTGGCTCCAGCCATACCCTGGGTACTCCTTGACATTCCCTATCCTCGTGGTTATATTCCTTCTGCAAGGACGGATGCCGATGGCCGAGCAAGGAATCGAGGTGCTTGTACTCCTTATTGCCCGTGTCCCCACGGCTTCGTCGCCGGCCGCCGGATAGGCAGTGCCGCAGGTGACAACAGCCAGCCGTGGGGTGAACGCAGACCCCACGGTTTTTTTTTGGAGGTGTTCATGGAGAGG
>CAZMWZ010000188.1:2295-5953 GCA_964570045.1 uncultured Spirochaetaceae bacterium | reverse complement strand
TACCATCACCCCTTTCGTTTTCCCGATGTCGGCTGCTCGTGCCGCGTCCGAACCCTTCATACCCAGATACGCAAACTGTTCGGCCAGCTTGGGATCGAGGTTCTTCAGCTTGTTGTAAGCCACAGCCGCTTCCGAATAATTCTGCACCTCGTGGTTTACCCTAGCCATAGCCAGGAGAACCGGGGGGCTGTTCGGCGTCTTTTTCGCCGCTTTCTCATAGTATTGCCGCGCCGTCTTCAGGTCGTTCTTCAAAAAGTAAATGCTCCCCAGGTTGAGCAGCGCGGACACGTCCTCGGGTGCTTTGGCCAGAACCTTGCGGAACTCCGCCTCCGCCTCCTCGGTTTTTCCGAAGCGGGCGTACAACACACCTAGCTTGTTGATCGCCCGCGCGCTTCCTGTCTTGTTGATCTGCGAAACCAAGCCTTCCTTTTGGGAAAAAATTTCCCGATCAATATACTTCATCACTTCCTGCAGGTAAGCCCGCACGACCTTGTCCTTGTCAGGCATTATGAGAGTGTCCGTCGAGGCGGTGAAACCTACGGGTTCGTAGTCCTTCCAGGCATCGCTGAGCGTGAGGAAGCCGGCCTGGTTTTTGCCGGATTGCTCTCGCCACTGCCGGGCGCCGAGCTGCCAGGCCGCGAGGAAACCGCCTTTGCGTTCGGTGACTTCCAGGGGCAGCCAGGCGGTGCCGGCGTTGATGATGAGGTCCTCCGGGTGGGCGAAACTTTTCGCGGCCTCCTCGGCGTTGAGATCCAGGGAGAAAGCCATGAAAATGTGCTCGGGCACCGTGATGAAGGCCGTCTTGATCCCAACGGATTCCAACAGAGCGCAGTACAGAATGGAAAGGTCGTCGCAATCGCCGGCTTTGAACTCCAGCGTCTGATTCGGGAACTGCAGGTAGTCAACGGCCTGTTTGTTCTTTGAAAACTCGACATAAGGAGTGGAGGGGTCGATTACGTAGCTGAGGTCATAGAGCCCGAGAGATTCGTGCAGGGCGATGCCCATAAGGAGGTTGGCGTTCAGCGCTTTGCTGGCCGTGTCCTTGACCATCCCGGCGACATTTTTCGAAAACTTGAGCACGGTCGTGTCTTTCGCAGTCACGAAGGCCGCCGCTTTCCGATCGTCGTCCCAGGTGACCGCGTTACGGTTGAAAAACCTGAGGGTCTCGATGAACTCCGCCTTTTTAGGCTTGCCTTTAAGCGTGTATTCAACGTTGATGTTGGTAGATACTTTGGTATCCTCAGATATCTCCAGCACTTTGCTTGAAAGCAGGCTGTAGAGCTGGATTTCCGCCTCGCTGCGGCCAGGCATCGATTCCGGGGCAAGACACTCCTTGGGATTGTCCATGTACTGCTTCACGTAGAAGGTGACCCGGATGTCGTCGATTTGATCTTTCTCATAGTTGACCAGAACCGCCCGACCGACCGGCTTGGTGTCGTAATACTTGAAAAGCACCGGGAACACGCTCAGCTGCACATCCGCCACGTCCACTCCCTGGCTCTTTTTCTTTCGAGGGGTGACCTTCAGCGGCTCGATCTGCCCCCCGGGACCGGTTGGAGGCCGGGGAGTAGCTACGGCGGGGCCGGGCAGGTGGTAGGAAGCCCCGATTCCTGCCGTCAGGTTCGAGGTCAGGCCGAACAGGTAGCGGTACCCTACTTCGAGATCGGCGCTCAGGCGAGGGGTGATGCGGTAGGATAGCGAGGACCCCGCGCCCGCCAGAGGGTTCCAATCGGATCCTTGTCCGCCGCTCAAGACTGCGAAGAACAACCCGCCGGTGCCGTACGCGGATATGCTGAGTTTCGGAGTGAACCCATGCACTACCCCAACGCCGACCCCGGCGTTGATCAGGGACAGGCTGTCAGTCGATGTGATGGAGGAGTATCCGTAGCCTGCTTGTCCGCTCAGGAAAAGCAACGGCAAAGCGGGCAGCCGATAGCGGGCTTTCAGGATCAAGTCGCCGCTCATACCCAAAAGCTCGGCGTTTTTTCCCACAGGCCAGGACAGACCAGGCGTGAGGCTGAACGAGAACCGGGAGGTGTCCGGCGTACCGGCCATCTGGGCGAAACAGATTGAAGCCACGATGAGAAGGAACACCGTGCAGGCCAGCGATTTTTTTGCCATTGCTTTCTCCCAGGACCACGAGGTTTGTTAAGCGAACTAGATAACTCTGTGATAACAAAGAACAAAATGATCTCGAAACTAAAATATATCGTGTAATAGAGGGGAATTCTACGAGCCATCAAAAGGTAAGTCCCTCGCGAGGCCGTTCGCAGAAGGCTTCACACCTGCGAGTCAAGGCTGCATCTAAAAGGAGTTGCGGCCGGCAGGGAACCGCTTGATCGAGCAGGCCAACCGCTACCTGGAGGCCACCTATTTACCGACAATCAACACCCGCTTCGCCGAAACGGCCGCGAAGCCGAGACTATGTGCTGCAGTTCGACATACGGCTGTGCCAGATTTCATCTTGCCTGTATGAAGGATCCCGCCCGGGAGTCAAGTTAGTGGTACGTAAAAGTACATGCTGGATCGGGGCGCTTCTACTGGAAAGACCAACCGCTCCTCGTGGAGGAGTGGCTGCTGCCCCATCCGAATCAGTTCTGGGCTCCGCTGGCTGCCTGCCCAAGATGCTGCCATTTTAACGAGTGGTAAGCGGGAACATTTTCAAGGAGCTTGATGTACAACATGCGAATACAGCGTCAATGCGGATCTGCACTGCTCCGCGTAACCGTAAGTTAATGCTTGCTGTAGAACCCTTTCGCTTTGGCCCTTGGGGGTGGTATCCAGGAACGGCCAGCCGCACTCCGGGTTTCCGCAGATTTTCAGGCGGGCGGGGTCGAAGGAAGCCAGCAGGTCGCAGGCCTGCTTGGCGAGCCAATGGGCTGAAGGGGAGACCGTCCTAATCACGGATCGCGATGAGGTTGTCGCGGAGATACGCCAGCGCAAAGAAGCGGGCGACTTGGATTCCGTACGGCGCTACCTGGAAGCGGGGAGCCTGTCGGGTACGATCCTCCCGGCTGCACGTGCTCAAAGCCGAATTCGCTCCTTGTTGTCGGACCGTACTGTGCGGCGACCTTCCCCGGGATGGGAAACGGAGTATACGGAGTCCAGGGCGGATCGCTGATTCATGGCTCTCTATATCGACACCTCGTTTCTTCTGGCTATCATTCGCCAGGAGCTAGCAGCGCTCGTGGCGATATGGGAACAGGATGAGGTGCGCATCAGCTCCATACTGCTTCACGCGGAGAGCCTGCTTACCTTGTGCCGCTTGGGACGGGCGGCTGACACCGAGAGGATGCTGGAAGAGCTGATTTCCGAGGTATCACTGCGCACAGTTGACGCCGGTATCATTGGGGTTCTGGCTTCCGAAGCACATCTTGCGGGCTGTCGCACCCTCGACGCGCTCCATCTCGCAACCGCGCTTGATTTCAGGCGTCGAACGGGTATCGAACCGGTTGTCGGCAGTCTGAATCAGCGCCTGCTTTCGATTGCGACTGATCTCGGTTTCAGGCTACAACCCGTATAGCCCGCATCACCAGCCCAGCCAAGGTGAAACAAGCGACATGCGGAAGCCTTGCCTTCTAGAAAGAGGGCGAGCCCATTTATCCCTGGCAGTCATTGACCGGATACTGGAGGCCTCTCCTTGGCACCGGGCCGCTTC
>CAZMWZ010000188.1:0-2195 GCA_964570045.1 uncultured Spirochaetaceae bacterium | reverse complement strand
CCCTGGCAGTCATTGACCGGATACTGGAGGCCTCTCCTTGGCACCGGGCCGCTTCCGGCAGGTGAGGTGATCGCGGGTCTCCTCGACGATCTCCAGCACCCCTGAGGCCGCCAGCTTGGCCCGGGTGGCCGACCGGCTCTGGTGTCCGTCGTCCAGGATGAGCAGCCCATCGGGCTTGAGCAGCCGGAATATCTCGGCCAGGAATGCTCCGGGGTCGCGCACGGCGAAGAACATGTCGATCGCGCACACCCGGTCGGCGACCGCTGCCGGCAGCCCGGTGTCGTAGCCGCGCCCCAGCACCGCCTCCACGTTGTCCAATCGCTGCCGCGCGGCCAGCCGGCGGACCGCCTCGACTGCCAGCTCCTGGATGTCCACCGCGTACACTTTGCCGGCCTCGCCCACCAGGCGCGCGAACCGCAGGGTGTATCGTCCCGGACCGCAGCCATAGTCCACGACGGTCATGCCGCTCGCCAAACCGAAGCCGCCGACCCGCCGGTCGATATACGGGAACAGGGCGTCCTGCAAGCGGAAGGCCGCCACCATGAAGCGGAAGCCGAGGTCTGTCATGCGATCCGTCCTGCGCACGGCTTCAGCCGCCGAGGGTCTCCGCCAGCACGAAGGGGAACAGCGCGTAGAACAGCGCCGCCTTGTACAGGTCCTTCAGCTCGATGCGCTCGCGGGAGGAGTGCGCCAGCTCCTCCTTGCCCGGGGCGAAGCCGATGGTCGGGATGCCGTGGTGCCCGGCGGTGGCTACGCCATTGGTCGAGAAACTCCACACCCCGCCGCGCGCCTTGCGCCCGGTGGCCAGATGAGCGGCCTGCATCCCGGCCCGCACCAGGGGGTGCTCCTCCTCCATGATCCAGGTGGGGAAGAAGGCCTCCTGGCGCACCTCGGTCCCCTTCCAACTCTTGGCGGTGTACACGGGGATCTCCACCCGGGCTTCACCGTGCCGGCCGGCCAGCTCCTGGAGCTGGGCCAGCGCGCCCTCCCGGGTCTCCCCCGCGGTGAGCCGCCGGTCGATGTGGATGCGGCAGTGGTCGGGCACGGAGCACAGGGACGGGCCCCGGCTGCCGATGTCCGACACGGTGACCGAACCCCGCCCCAGGGGGACGGCCTTGGGCAGGGCGCGGTCCAGCTTCTCGATGGCGCGGAGGAGGGGAGCCATCTTGTAGATGGCGTTGACCCCCAGCCGATTGTGCGCCCCGTGCGCGGCCTTGCCGGTGGTGCTGATCTCCAGCTCCATGCGGCCGCGCTGCCCGCGGTATACCTTCAGGTCGGTGGGCTCGCCAAGCAGCACGTAGTCGGGCTTCAACCCCTCTTTTTCCATAAGGTACAGGAGAGGGAAACCGTCCACGTCCTCTTCCATTACGGAGCCCACCACGTACAGCGTGAAGGGCAGGTCTCCGCGCGGGAACAGCCTGGCCAGGGCGGCCCCGGCGACCAGGAAGCCGGCCATGGCCGCCTTCTCGTCTACGGCCCCGCGGCCGTGCACCGCCCCGTCAGCGATGCGGCCCTCGAGGGGGGGATGCTCCCAGGCCTCGGGGTCGGTGACCCGTACCGTGTCGATGTGCGCATCGTAGAGGATGGTCAGGGGACCCGAGCCGATGCGCCCCACCGCGCTGCCCAGGCCGTCGGCGCGCGCCTCTTGGAAGCCGAGGCTCTGCATGCGCTCCAGGATGAAGGCCACGATCGGGCCCTCCTCCCCCGTGAAGCTGGGGATGCGGACCAGGCTCTGCAGCAGTCCGGCCAGCTCTTCGCGCCGGGAGCTGATCTGCCGGCGCAGGCGTGCTTTCAGGGTCGAATCCATGGGCTCCTCCTTGGCTACTCGAGACTCAGCGCGGCGTGCGGGCAGACCGTGCAGCACAGCCCGCAGCTCACGCACTCGGTCCGGTCTAGCTGGAACGCTTTGTCCTGGAAGTCAATTGCGCGATGGATGCAGGCGCGCTGGCAGGCCAGGCACAGGTCGCAGCGCTCCGCGTCGATGGCCGGGTAGGGATTGGCCTCCGGGGTGTCGGGGTCGCGCAGGCGCACTTCCGCGGGGATCGCGCCCCCCGCACCCCCCATGGCGGCCGCGAGGCGCTCGCGGCGGTACAGGCCGCGGATTTCCTCCACCGAGTGAAAGCCGTGCGCGTCCAACCAGGTGGACAGGCCTTCGGCCAGCCGGCCGTAGACCTCCTGCCCCTGCAGCACCGCCA
>CAZMWZ010000187.1:3214-5981 GCA_964570045.1 uncultured Spirochaetaceae bacterium | reverse complement strand
GAGCAGGTAGGCGATGCGGCCGGTCACGCGATTGGTGCGCAGGTCCACGTTATGCACCGCCAGGGCGTCCAGGCCGGTGGACACCATCAGCAGGAACGGCTCGCCGTTCAGGTACCCGACGTCGATGCGCCTCTTTCTGCCCCCCACCACCGCGGCGGCGGCCTGGATGGGGTTGAAGGAGATGCCCAGGTCCAGCGCCAGCACGTTCACGGTACCGAAGGGGATGATGCCTATCGGGATGGGCTCCTCCCCCATCCCCTTCACGACCTCCCGCACGGTGCCGTCCCCCCCGAACACGGTGACGAAATCCAGCCCCCGGCGCAGGCGGGCCACGATCCGGGCGGCGTGCCCCTCGTAGCGAGTGTACAGGACCCTATAGGATACCCCCCCGCGCTTCAGGACCCGGAGCACCTGCGGCAGGTAGAGGTTCAGGAACACCCGCTTGCCGGCCTTGGGGTTCACGATCACGATCGTCTTCATGTCGGCGTTCGCTCTCAAGATAGTGGGTTGCACGGCCTTCCGCAAGAGCGGGCGCTCCCTGGCGACGCCCTCCCGCCGCGCCGCAATAGCGGGCTCCGCGCCCTCCCGATTTGACAATTCCGCGGAAATCCCCCAAGATGCACGCATGCGCTTCCGCTGTCCCTCCTGCGGTGTCTCCGGGCAGGTGCAAGTGCCGCCCCACTTCCCGCGGGGGCGCAGCGCGCGCCTGCGCTGCGGCCGCTGCAAAAACTCCTTCACGCTGGCGGTGGGACGGCTGTGGCCGCAGGACTCGGCCGGGGCCTACGACGCCCTGATCCCCGGGGCACTGGGCTGTTCCGGGGAGCGACTCGGGTCGCTGTGGGTCGAGGTCACCGGGGCCCGCAGCGGCACCCCGCCGGTTGTGGCCCTGCAGGCCCACCCCGCCTTCAGCCACGAGGTGATGCACGACCTGCTGGACCCCTTCCGCGAGTATTTCCCGGTGTGCTACCTGGAGTTTCCCGGCTCGAAGTGGAACCCCGACGCCTCGGGCGCAGGCGACCTGCTGGAGCCAATGCTGGCCACCCTGGACCTGCTGCGGGTCAAGCTGAAGGCCACGCACGTTCACCTGCTCGCTCACCTGGACTCCTGCCGCCTGGCGCTGCGGGTCGCGGAGGCCAGGCCGCGGGAAATCGCCTCGTTGATCCTGCTGGACCCGCTGCTGGCCGGCCACCCCCAGGGAGAGCTCGCCCGTGAGCCGGCCGGCGAGCTTTCGCCCGAAAAGGCCGCTGAGGCGGTGCGTGTCCTGGCTACGGAGCGCTGGGCCCTGCCGCAGGAGGACGCGCACGTGCGCGGCCTGGCGCGTTTACTATCCCCGGGCCTGTCCCCGGTCCTGTACCGCCGCGGCGAGGAGACACTGCGCCACCCCGCGCCGTACCGCCGGATCTCCCGTCTGCGCCAGCCGGTCCTGGTATTCAGCGCGCGCGACGCGGGAGCTGCCTCCCGGGCCGACTCCCAGTACCTGGCCTCCTCCATCCCCGGGGCTGAGCTTGCCCAGCTGGAGAAAGGCGGCGGCATGGCCGCCTGGTCCGGCGGCTCCTGGTTCTCCAACAAGCTGCTTTCCTTCAAGCGCAACGCGGAGAACAGCCCGCAGCAGCGGCCGCGCCGCGCGACGGTGAGCGGGCAGCCGCTGGGCTGGATGATCGCCCTCTTCGCCCTGTTGACCTGGGGCCTGCAGGCCGGCCTGGGCCTGCTGCGCCTGGAGCCGGGCTTCATGCTGCGGGTCTTGCCGCCGCTCCTGGGGTCCCTGCTGCCCATCCTCTGGTTCCTGCCGCCGCGCGGGCTCAACCCCTTCACCTTTTTACGCTTCCGTGCCTTCCGGGCCCGGACCGTGCTGCTGCCCACGCTGATCGGTGGTTTCCTGGGGGCCGGCTTTTTCAGCCTGCAGGCCTCCGGGCTTTCCTGGCGGCCGCCTGTTATCCCCGTATTGACTGGGCTGTTTGATTCCCTGCCTCTGGCCCACGCCGGCCGCCCGTACCTGTTCCTCGCGCTCCTGGCCTCGGCCCTGTTCGTGTTCGCTTTCGCTCAGAACCTGGGAATGGTGCGCCGCTTGCGCGCCTCGGCGCTCGCGGCGGTCCTTCTGTTCCTGCTGGTGCCCCTGAGCTGGCCCGACGCCCTGTGGGTGCTGCCCGCCGCCGTCGCGGCGGCGCTGCTGTTCGCCCATGAGCTGTCGGTCTACGCGCCCCTGTTCCTGCTGGCCGGCGTGTTCTTCGGCTCCGAGCTGCCCGCCGCCGAGCTGCGGGTGACCGGCGCCCTCGCCGGCGCCGCCGGGTGGGTACTGGCGCTGGCGCTCCTGGTCGGCGCGGGTTTCCTGACCGCCCTGGCGCTGACCTGGAAGAAGGGATTCGACGTGGAGGCTCTGTACTACGCTTCCAGCCTGAACAAGACCGCCCGCCCGTATCGCTGGCGGCCGGCCGGCGGGATCGTGCTGGTGATCTTCAGCCTGCTGGCGGCCGCGGGCCTGGTATTCGGCTTCCTGCGGATCTAACCCTGCCGAGGCTCCCCCCGGCGCACCTCGGCCACCTCCGTCAACGCCCGCACTGCCTCCTCCGCCTGCGCGCCGCGCACCAGGAGGTAGTCGGTATCGAAGGTGGACAGCGCGAAGACCGGGATGCCGGCCCGGGCCAGGGGCGCCAGCAGCCCCGCGAGCACGCCGGCCAGCGCGAAGTCCAGCGGCCCCTCGACCCGGAAGGCGCGGAACCCCCGCTCCACCCGCAGATCCGCCGCCGCGGCCGCCGCCGGACGCGGGCTT
>CAZMWZ010000187.1:0-3114 GCA_964570045.1 uncultured Spirochaetaceae bacterium | reverse complement strand
CCTCCGCGCAGACCACGGAAAGCTCGCCGGGCGTGCGCGTCACCGAGGAAAAAGCCCCGGACAGCGCCCACCCCGGCACCGGCGCCTCGGGCTCAAGCCGGCACACGGCCAGGCGGTCGGGCAGCAGCGTCAGGATTCGCGGCATGGAATCCTCCTACTCCCTGGTGGCTTCCCGGGCTGGCCAGCAGGGAGAGAGAGCGCGCGCGGCCCTCGACACAAACGACTTCATGGGATAAATTAGACACGGTTGTCCAATCAAGTCAAGCCATGGACCGTTTCCAGCGCAAAAAACGAAAAACGCGGGAGGCCATCCTGCGGGCGGCCGCGGAGCTGATCCGGGAAAAAGGCCTGGAGGGGCTGAGCCTGGAGGAGGTGGCCGCGAGGGCGGCGGTTTCCCGCGCCACCCTCTACAACCACTTCACCGACAAGCCCCAGCTCCTTGCCGCGGCGCTCACCCCGGTGTTCCGGAGGGCCTTGGAGCGGCTGGAGGACCTGCTCACCCGGCCGCGGGACATCTGCCTGGACAGCGTCGCCGCCCTCTGCCTGGAGCTATGGGAGGGGCACCAGGAACGCTTCGGCCTGCTGGAGCCGGCCCCGACAGACGCCCCGGGCGTCGGCCGGGCGATGAAGCGCTTCCACGAGCGGTTCACCGCGCGGTTCCTCTCCCTGTTTCCAACCCTGGCCGCGCGGGTCCGCTTCCGGCTGGCCGACCCCGAGGCCACCGGCCGCCTGGTGCTCCGCGCCTTCGTGCCGCTGCTGGAGGGCATCGCCGGGCAGCCGGACCCTCGTCGGCTGTTCCGCGATTTGCTGGAAGGTCTGATCACCCGGGGGCCCGACCGTGGCTGACTACGGCGCCTTCTTCGCCGGCGCCTGGCACCGGCTGCGGCAGGCAGAGCTTTACGGCTCGCCCCTGGAACTAGGCAACCCGCCGTGGGCGGAGGCCCGCTTGCGTGCGCTGGTGATCCGCCTGTCGCCCTTTCGGGACGCGGAGCGCTCCACGCCGCACCTGTTTCTGGCCCAGGCGGTGCGCGCCGCCGAGCCCAGGGCCTACCTGGACTTCTGCTTTTTCCCCCCCGAGCCCGACCGCCGTCTGTTGGAAGCCTCCGGGGTGCCGCCGGCTACCGGCATCGCCTCCGGGCGATCCATGGAGGATTTCGACCTGCTGCTCGCCTCCTGCTCCTACCACCTGGAGCTCCTGAACCTGCCCTACCTGCTAGCCCACTCCGGCGTCCCCCTGCGGGCCGGCCAAAGGGACGAGGCCTCCCCTCTCCTGATCGTCGGCGGCTCCAGCGCCATGGCCGCGCAGGCGCTGATCCTCCCGGACGGGGATTGCCTGGCCGACGGCCTGTTCTTCGGCGAAGGGGAGGGGGAAGTCGAAGCCCTGGTGCGCATCCTGGTCCAGCGGCGCGGGGAGCCCAGGAAGGCTCGCCTGGAGGCCGCGGCCGCGGTGCGGGGCTTCTGGCCGGCCGGCAGCCTGGATCACCCGGTGACGCAGGCGGTCTGCGCCCGCCCCCGGGCGCCGGGAATGCCCTACCCGGTCCTTCCCGGACCGGAGGCCTCCACCGCCCGCCTGACGCTCTCCTACGGCTGCCCGTTCCGCTGCTCCTTCTGCTTCGAGGGCTACGAGCGCCGCCCGTACCGCCTCGTTCCCGCCGACAAGCTGCTGGAGGCCGCCCGGCATCTGAAGCGGGCCAGCGGGGCCGGCACCCTGGAGCTGGCCAGCTTCAACGTGAACACCCATCCCGACCTGCCCCGGCTGCTGCTGGAGACAAACCGGTTGTTCGCTCAGGTCAACTTCATGAGCCAGCGCGCGGACATCCTGAACGCCACCCCCGGCCTGCTGGAGCTGGAGCTGGCGGCGGGCAAGCGCAGCTACACCCTCGGCGTCGAGGGGATCAGCGGGAGGCTGCGCGCCTTTCTCCAGAAGGGACTGGAGGAGGCCGCGGTCCGGCAGCTCCTGGCCCGCCTCGCCGCCGGCGGCGCGCGCGAGGCCAAGCTGTTCTACCTCCTGACGGGATACGAAAGCCCCGCGGACTTCGCGGAGTTCCGGGCCTTCCTCGGGTGGCTGCGGGGCGAGAAACAGGGAAGCGGGCTGCGCTTGGTGTTCAGCTTCAACCGCCTGGTGCGCATGCCCTTCACGCCGCTGGCGCACGACCGGCTGTTCCTCGAGGAGCGCGAATGGCAGCCCCTGGTCCGGCAGGCGCGCGCGGCGGTGGAGGAGGCCGGTGAGTTCCGCCTGGCTTCCAGCTGGCCGGAATACGCCGTCTCCCAGGTCCTGGCCCTCGGCGGCTCCTGGCTCCATGAGCCGCTCGCGCTCATGGCCGAGGCCGGCTTGTGCTACGACCGGGAGCTGCCCGCCGCCGCCTGGCGTATTCTGCACGGTTGGCTGCGGGCGCACCCGGAGCTCGCTCGGGAGCTCGTCGGCGAAAAGCCCCCGGACTACCCCTTCCCCCTGGGCTTCGTGCGCACCCCGGTGGACGCGGCGGCGCGCTACGAGCGCTACCGGCGAGCCCGGGAGAGCCTGGCCTCCGGCGCCGCCGACCCGGCCTCCCCCGCCGCCGCCCGGATGCGGCTGCCTCCGGAAGCCCCCGCTGCGCTGGCGGACCTGATGCGCCGCAGGGCGCGCTTGAAGCCGGTGTTCGCGGCGCTGGAGGTGCCGCGCGAGGCGGCGGGGATTTCACCGGAGTGGCTGGACGCCTGGATGCTGCGCCGGCTTCTGGCGCGGCACCCGCAGCTCACCGAAAACCTCCTGGCCGTCCGGGAATGCCTGCTGGCCGGAGAGGGGCCGCGCGACCGCTTCCCCCCCTGGCACGGCCTGTCCGTTTTCGCCCTCACCGCCTGGGAGCCTGAAGGGGTAGCCTCCGCGCTGGCAGGGGACTCCGGGACCTGGCAGCTGTACGAGCAAGCCCCCGCGGCGGCCCGCCTGCGTCTGGTGCTGCACCTTCCCGAGGGATTCTTCCCCCGGGCCGGCGAACAGCTCGCCCGGTATCTTGCCGCGGAGCACGCCCCGGTCACGATCCGGCGCACCGGGGAAGACCTCCACCTGGAGCCGGGGCCCAAGGCCCTGCAGCGTAAGGTGCTGTTCTCGGGGCTCGTTCGCGCCGCTAAAGGCGG
>CAZMWZ010000186.1:0-5983 GCA_964570045.1 uncultured Spirochaetaceae bacterium | reverse complement strand
AGGCGGAAGCTGGAGGCGTTGGCGCGCAGGAAGGACAGCGCGGTCTGGGCGCTCTCCTTCATGACTTCCCCCAGGCTGCCGGTGAGGATCAACTCGCTGCTGCCGCCCTCCAGCAGGGCCACCTCGACCGGGAGCAGGGTGCCGCCGTTTTCGGTCCAGGCCAGGCCGTATACCAGCCCGGGCTTGGACTGGGAGAAGAGGGTCTTCTCCTGGAACATCTCGGCGCCCAGATACGCGGCCACGCGTCGCGCGGTGACCGCCACTCGGAACGCGGCGGGTGACGCGGCCGTGGGTGGCGCGGCCTCCGGCACGTCGGGCGCGGCCTGCGGCGCGGCTGGGGGCTCGACAGCGGCGGGCGCCAGGCCCTTGCGCACGGCGCGGCGGGCGAGCTTTCTCAGGATCGTCGCGATCTGCCGCTCCAGGCTGCGCACGCCCGACTCCATGGTGTACCCGCGGATGATCTTGAGCACGGCTGAGCGCTGGAAGCGGATGTCCGCCCAGCCCAGGCCGTTTTCGCGGATCTGCTTGGGGATCAGGAACGAGGAGGCGATGCGCGCCTTCTCGTACTCCGTGTAGCCGGGGATCTGGATGATCTCCATGCGGTCGCGCAGGGGGTGGGGGATGTTGTGCACCGAGTTGGCGGTGGTGATGAACATCACGTCCGACAGGTCGAAGGGCACTTCCAGGTAGTGGTCCACGAAGGTGGAGTTCTGCTCCGGGTCCAGCACCTCCAGGAGGGCGGAGGCGGGGTCGCCGCGGAAGTCGGAGCTCATCTTGTCCACCTCGTCCAGCAGGAACACGGGATTGCGGGTGCCGGCCTTCTTCAAGCTCTGGAGAATTTTCCCCGGCAGAGCGCCGACGTAGGTCTTGCGGTGCCCGCGGATCTCCGCCTCGTCCTTGACCCCGCCCAGGCTGACGCGCACGAACCTGCGCCCCAGGGCGCGGGCCACCGACTTGCCCAGTGAGGTCTTGCCGGTGCCTGGGGGGCCGGCGAAGCACAGGATCGGCCCTTTGAGCTCGCCGCGGTTTAAGAGGCGCACGGCGATGAAGTCCAGCACCCTCTCCTTGACCTTCCTTAAATCGTAGTGGTCTTCGTCCAGGATGGCCCGGGCGTGCTCGATGTCGGCGTTGTCCGCGCTGCGCTCCGCCCAGGGCAGGTCGGCGACCCACTCCAGATAGGTGCGCAGCACGGCGGATTCCGGTGACAGCGGTTGCATGCGCGCCAGGCGCTTCAGCTCCTTCTCGCTCTTGGCCTTTACCTCGACGGGTAGTCCTCGGGCCTCGAGGCGCTCCCCCAGCTCGCGGGCCCCGGTGGGGTCCTCCTTGTCGGTGCCCAGCTCACGGTGGATCTCCCGCAGCTGCTCCTGGAGGAAGTACTCCTTCTGGGCCCGCTCGATCTTCTTGCGCACGCGCGAGGTGATCTTCTCCTCGTAGACCGCGATCTCGGCCTCGGCGGACAGCAACGCCGCCAGGCTCTCCAGGCGCTCGTGGATGTCCACCTGGGCCAGCAGCTCGATCTTCTTCTCCAGCTTGAAGGGCACGTTGGCCGCGATCAGGTTCACCAGGCGGTCCGGGTTGGTCACCTTCTCGATCCCCGCGGCCACCTCGCGGGGGATTTTTTTCTGCGCCTCGTTGTAGCGGGTGAACTCGGCGAGGACCGTGCGCATCAGGGCGGCCACCTGCGAGCCGGCCTCACGCGCCTCGCGAATGGCCCGCACCTGCACGCGGTAGTACTCGCCGGACTCCAGGAAGCGCACGATGGCGGCCCGCTCCCCGCCCTCCACCAGCAGGCGCACGGTGCCGTCGGGAAGTTTAAGCATCTGCAGCACGCGGGCCACGGTGCCCACGGGGTGGATGTCTTCCGCGGCGGGTTCTTCCTCGCGGTCGGTTTTCTGGGTCGCCAGGAACACCTGCTTGCCGCCCTTCATGGCCTCCTCCACCGCGCGTACCGAGCGACGGCGGCCCACGAAGAAGGGCACGATCATGTGGGGAAACACCACCATGTCCCGCAGCGGGATGAGGCAGAGCTCCGTGCGCGGGGAGAACGCCTTCATGCCGTCTTTTTTTCGCTGAGGAGGGTGATTTCCGGGTCTATGGCTTTCTCGACGGTTTCGGGCGTGACGATGACGCGCTTTTTGCCCTTGATGGAGGGCAATTCGAACATGATGCCGGTCATGATCTTTTCCACGATGGCGCGCAGCCCGCGGGCGCCGGTCTTCTGCCCCATGGCCTTACGGGCGATCGCCTCGATGGTGGCCTCACCAAACACCAGCTCCACGTTGTCCAGCTTCAGGGAGGCCTGGTACTGCTTGACGATGGCGTTCCTGGGCTCGGTGATGATCCTCTTCAAGGCCTCCAGGCCCAGCTCCTCGAGGGTGGAGACGATCGGCAGGCGGCCCACGAACTCGGGGATCATGCCGAACTGGATCAGGTCATCCGGGTGCAGGTGGGAGTAAAGCTCCACCAGGTCCTTCTCCCGGGTGGGCTTCACGTCGGCCCCGAAGCCCATGGGGTGCTTGGAGACTCTTGTGTCCACGATGCGGTCCAGGCCCACGAAGGCCCCGCCGCAGATGAACAGGATGTTGGTGGTGTCGATCTTGAGGGTTTCCTGGTTGGGGTGCTTGCGCCCGCCCTGCGGGGGGACCGCGGCGGAGGTGCCCTCGATGATCTTGAGCAGCGCCTGCTGCACGCCCTCGCCGGACACGTCCCGGGTGATGGAAACGTTCTCGCCCTTCTTGGCGATCTTGTCGATCTCGTCGATGTAGACGATGCCCTTCTCGGCGGCGGCGATGTTGTTGCCGGCCGCCTGGATCAGCTTCAAGAGAATGTTCTCCACGTCCTCGCCCACGTAGCCCGCCTCCGTCAGCGTGGTGGCGTCGGCCATGGCGAAGGGTACTTTAAGCTTGCGGGCCAGGGTGCGCGCCAGCAGGGTCTTGCCCGTGCCCGTGGGCCCGATCAGCAGGATGTTGGCCTTCTCGATCTCCACCTCCGGGTCGACCTTGTGCCCCATGGCGATGCGCTTGTAGTGGTTGTACACCGCCACCGAAAGCACCTTCTTGGCCTGCTCCTGCCCGATGACGTACTGGTCCAGGTACTCCTTGATCTCCTTGGGCTTGGGGATGTCCTCCTTGAACTCGCCGGTCAGCAGCTCGTCTTCCTCGTCGAGGATCTTGCGGCAGACGTTGACGCACTCGTCGCAGATGTACACCCCCGGCCCGGCGATCAGGCGGCGGGCCATCTCGGCGCTCTTGCCGCAGAAAGAGCAGGTCTTCAGCCCCTCACTTTTTCCCGGTTTGCTCATTCGCTTTTCTCTCGAGGATCCTGTCCACTAGGTTGTAGGCCACCGCCTCATCGGCGGACATATAATAATCCCTCTCCAGATCGCGCGCAACCTGCTCCTCGTCCTTGCCGGTGTGCCTGGCGAAGTACTGGATGATGATCTTCTTCATGCGGATGATCTCGCGCGCCTGAAGCCCTATATCCGCCGCTTGCCCCGCCACCCCGCCCCACGGCTGGTGGATCAGGATGCGGGAGGAGGGCAGTACGTAGCGCTTGCCCGCGGTGCCGCAGGTCAGCAGCAGCGCGCCCATGGAGGAGGCCTGCCCCAGGCAGATGGTCTGCACGTCCGACTTGATGTACTGGATGGTGTCGTAGATGGCCAGTCCCGCGGTCACCGTGCCGCCGGGGGAGTTGATGTACAGGTGGATGTCCTTTTCCGGGTCCTGGCTCTCCAGGAACAGCAGCTGGGCCACCACCAGGTCGGCGGTGACGTCCACGATCTCGCCGTCCACGAAAACGATCCGGTCCTTCAGCAGGCGGGAGAATATATCGTAGGAACGCTCGCCCCGCCCGGTCTGCTCGATGACCATCGGAACGAGGCTGCTGGACTTGGGTTCGGTCAATGACATAGACGCTCCTGACTAGGATTTTGCTTTGAATTTAATAGTTTCCCCCCAGCAAGTCCAGGAGTTTCACCTTTTTGCCCTGCCGGCGCTTCCCGGAGGCCAGCAGCTGGTCGTAGAGCTTTTCGTTTTTGATGTCGAAGGACAGGAAATCCAGGAGGCGGTTCTTGGTGTAGATCTCCTTGGCCTGCTCGAAGCTGATGCTGCGGGCCTCGGCGTCCGCCTGCACCCGGCTGTCCACCTCCTCCTGGGCGGCCTGGATGCCCTCGCGCTTCACCATTTCGCTCACCGCCAGCTGCAGGCGCAGCTTCTTCTCCTTGGCCGGCTTCCACTCCTCCTGCACGCTCTCCTTGCTCCGCCCCTCCTTGGCCAGTTCCTGCAGCACGACCTTCTCGTCGGCCCTGAGGCCTCCCAGGAAGCGGTGCCACTCCTCCTCCAGCTCCTGTTCCAGCATGGACTTGGGCAGACTGATGACGGCCTGCCCGGCGATCTTGTCCAGCAGCTGGCTAATGCTGTGCTCCCGCACCCGCTGGGCGGCGTGTTTGGCGAGCTTCTCGCGGATGTCCTTCTTCAGATCCTCCAGGTTCTTGTACTTGTCGCTGATGTCCTGGGCCAGCTCGTCGTTGATTTCCGGGAGCTGCTTTTCCTTGACGGTGTTGACCTTGACCTTGAGGGAGAACTTGCGGCCGGCCAACTCCTTGACCTCGAAGTCGGCGGGGTACTCCTTGGCGACCGTCTTCTCCTCGCCGGCCTTCAGGCCCACGATCTCCTCGTCGAAGCGGTACAGGTTGTAGCCGCTGCCCACCTCGAACACGAAGGACTGGCGGCGGGTGGCGGTCTTTTCCGCGCCGCCCTCCTCCAGCTCCACGTAGTCGACGTTCACGATGTCGCCTTTGGCCGCCACCGGGTCCTTCTTGTCCACTACCACGGAGTTCTGCTCCTGCAGGCCCTTCAGCTCGCGCTCCAGGTCCTCCTCGCCGACGCTCACCTCCAGCTCCTCGTACTCCAGGCCCTTGTATTCGGGCAGCTCGATCTTGGGGAAGGTGTCGAAGGTCACCTTGTAGCTGAACTCCTTGCCCAGCTCCAGCTTGTCCGCGGCGTCCACGGTGGGGATGGAGGTGGCGATGGGCTTCTGCTCCCCGGCCGCCAGCGCCTGCTCGAGGCTTTTCTGCACGACCCGCTCCGCGGTCTCCCCGAGGATGATCTCGCCGTACTTGCGCAGCAGGATGTTCGGGGGCACCTTGCCCTTGCGGAATCCGTCCATGCGTACGTTCTTGCTGTATTCCTGCAGCAGCCCGTTGTACTCCTCGCGGACGGCCTCCTCGCCCACGGTGATGGTGAGGCGCACGCTGGAGTTGTCCAGCAGCTCGGTTTCCTTGTTTTTGATCACGTTCTAACCTCGCTGTATCAATGGCATTCAAACAAAAGGCGATCCGGAGCAGCTCCAGATCGCCTCGCTTCGCCGATCGAGCGGGAAACGGGACTTGAACCCGCGACATCCACCTTGGCAAGGTGGAGCTCTACCAACTGAGCTATTCCCGCCTGTATGCCCTCACCGCCGCGAACGGCCGCGGCTTTCCGCCTTTTACGCTGCGAGAGAAGGGACTCGAACCCTTATACCCTGAATCGGGCACCAGATCCTAAGTCTGGCGTGTCTGCCAGTTCCACCACTCTCGCATACTATATTATGAAAAGAGGGAAAGCGTCAAGTTTCTCTCTTTGTCGGAATGAGCCGTGGAGGTTTCGAACCTCCGACCCGCAGATTAAGAGTCTGCTGCTCTACCAGCTGAGCTAACGGCCCAAGTTGTCAAATTTCGATCGCGCCCGGCAGGACTCGAACCTGCGGCCTACGGATTCGAAGTCCGGCGCTCTATCCATGCTGAGCTACGGGCGCCTTCAGGGTGAGTGATGGGACTTGAACCCACGACTTCCAGTTCCACAGACTGGCGCTCTAACCACCTGAGCTACACTCACCACGTACGGTTCGTGTGTGCAGCCCATACACCCATGTAGACCCCGTTCCGCCGCCCGCTGGGCAGGGCACGATGGCTGCGACGCGCTAAACTATGCACAATGCCGCC
>CAZMWZ010000185.1:0-6024 GCA_964570045.1 uncultured Spirochaetaceae bacterium | reverse complement strand
CCAGTTGTTGTTGAAGTACCGGGTGCCGTAGGCCGCGGTGACACTGCCCACGAGCGCCCCTTCGGTCGTGAAGAGGGTCGCCTTGTTGCCGGAGGTACCCAGGTCGTGCGCCAGTATATAGTGTTTCATGGATGCGGCTCCTCAAAAGCGAAGCATGGTCTTGATGGCGCCTGGATCCTCGGTGGCCCGCAATGCCTTCACCACGTCACGCACCGGAAATTCAGCGGTGAGGAAATCCCGATGGGAGAGCCTTCCGTCCCTGAGCCACTCGATTAGTGGCTCCTGCGCCGCGGCCTCCGCGCTCCGGGTCGGCCATTGGTGCATGAAGAGGGTGAAGTTGTACGGACCTGCATCCTTGGCGATCGTGATGCTCGGGCTGTCCACGACCCCGTACACGCAGACGGATCCCGCCATCCTGATTAGGGGTAGGTTCAGGAATGTCCATGATTTCGACTCGTCCAGGCTGTTCAACCGCGATGGAAATCACCGCGTTCCCCCTTCCCTCAGTCGATTGTCCTCAGCCAGCCGCCGTCCACGTAGTAGCTGGAGCCGACGCTGTAGCTGGCGCGCGCGGAGCACAGAAACACATAGAAGTGAGCAAGCTCCTGCGGCGAGGCGAACCTGCCGATGGGTGCGTTGTCCTTGGCGATCTTGTCCAGGTACTGGTCGACGCTCGTCCCGGTGCCCTGGGTCATGATGCCCGCCGTCTTTTTCCAGTCCGGTGTGAGGATCAATCCGGGGTTGACGGTGTTGACCCTGATATTCTCCTGGATGAGCTCGTTGGCGAGGCACTTGGTGAACATCACCAGAGCCGCCTTCGTGGTGTTGTAGATCGGCTCGTAGCCCAGGGGCTGTTTGGCGCAGATGGAGGCCGTGTTCAGGATGACACCTCCCCCGCGTTTTCTCATCAGCGGCACAAGGGCTCGGGAAAGCCTGACCGCGGCCATGACATGCAGGTCCCAGTAGTGCTGCCACTTTTCGTCCGGCGCTTCCATGATGGTTTCCGCGGTGCCCGATCCCGCGTTATTGATGAGGATATCGATGCCGTCGAAGAACCCGGCAATGCGCTCGACCGCCAGGTCGATATCCTCTTTTTTCGAGACATCGGCTGCGATGCCCAGGGCCCGCACTCCGTGGCTGCGCGCAATCGCTGCGGCCTCCCGCTCCACCCGCTCCTTGTTTCTCGCGCAAATGGCGATCTCCACGCCCTCCGCGGCGAGGGCGTGCGCGACCGCCAGCCCAATGCCTACACTGCCGCCGCTGATGACGGCCCGCTTCCCCTTCAGCTCGAGATCCATGCTCATCCTCCCCTCGCCAATACTATCTTTTTTCATTATACGGGAATAGAGTCGGAAGAATAAGGAGGACAGGGGAATGAAGCAGGCGGTGATGAGGTCTCCGGGGAAGATCGAGTTCCGAGAGGTGGCGACCCCCGAGCCTTCCCCTGGCCAGGTCCTGGTAAGGATGAAAAGGATCGGAGTGTGCGGGTCGGACATCCATGTCTATCATGGGAAGCATGCCCTGACGCCATACCCGGTGGTGCAGGGGCATGAAGTGTCCGCAGTCGTGGAGAAGCTCGGGTCGGGGGTTCGCGGTTTCGCACCAGGCGATGCGGTGACCATCCAGCCGCAGGTGACCTGCGGGACCTGTTATCCCTGCACGCACGGCGCCTACCACATCTGCGACAACCTGAAGGTCATGGGCTTCCAGACCACGGGAGCCGCTTCGGAGTTCTTCGCCGTGGATTCCTCCAGGGTGCTGAAACTGCCCGTCGGAATGAGCTTCGATCACGGCGCCATGATGGAGCCCCTCGCGGTAGCCGTACACGCTTTGGGGCGAGGCGGCGGAGTCGCGGGCAAGGGCGTGCTGGTGCTGGGGGCGGGTCCGATCGGGAACCTCGTGGCCCAGGCCGCCCGCGGCCTGGGCGCGGCGCGCGTCATGATCACCGATCTGAGCGATTATCGCCTTGGGCTGGCCAAGGAATGTGGAATCGGGGCCTGCCTCAACAGCGCAACAGCGGATCTGCCGGCGGCGATCGCCGAATACTTCGGGTCAGATAAGGCTGACCTCATCCTGGAGTGCGTGGGGGCGCCCTCAACCATCGGCCAAGCGGTTGCCGTCGCGCGCAAAGGGACCGACATCATCGTCGTGGGAGTCTTTGGGGACAAACCGACGATCGATCTGGGGACCGTTCAGGACCGGGAGCTGCGCCTGGTCGGCACGCTGATGTACCAGGAAGCCGACTGGAAGGCGGCCATCGAGCTGGTACAAAAAGGGAGAGTCAAGCTTGCGCCCCTGGTGACCAACCACTTTGCCTTTGCCGATTACCCCCAGGCGTATCTGTATATCGAGGCCAATCGAGAGCGCGCGATGAAGGTAATGGTCACGGTAGAGGAATAGTCTCAGCCGACGCTCATCCTTCGTGCCTCGATGATCTTACTGAGGATGACGGAGAAGATGATGATCAGGCCGAACACGGTGAACGTCCACCAGTATGGGATCCGCATGAGCACGAGGCCGTTCTCGATGAGTGAGATGACCATGGCGCCCCAGAACACCCCGGCGATGCTCCCGATGCCGCCGGAGAGGGCCGTTCCGCCGACCACGGCCGCGTCCATTTCTACGCCCATGCCATGACCTTGAAAGGTCCATAGCCCACCAGCGAGGCGAGAGCAAAGAAACCTGGTTGGGCAGCCAGAGGGGGCTTGCCGATCTTGAGAGCTACCCAAAGAGCTCTCCTGGCCGCCCGCCCCGCAGTCTGGCCTACTTCAGCCTCTCCTTGACCGCCTTCTGGAGCTCTTGCATAGAGAACGGCTTGAGGAGCAGTCCGGCCGCCCCGGCCTGGCGAAAATACCGTTCATCCTCGGCCAGCGAACCGGCGCTCAGCATGAGGACGGGGATATCGCGGGTGGTGTCGTCGGTTTTCAGGATCCGGATCGCTTCCAGGCCGCTCATCCCGGGAAGCCGTACGTCCAGAAGGATCAGATCCGGATGTTCGCACCGGGCCAGGGCTAGCCCGGATTCCGCGTCGCCGGCCTCGATCACCTCGATGCGCTCACGGCCGAGAAACGTCCGGATGAGCTTGCGGTTGAGCCCCTCGTCGTCGATGACCAGAACTTTATTTTTCATGCCGCCCGCTCTTCCCGCCTACCCGACCAGGTCCTGCAGCTCGGCGACGACCGCGGGGTCGAGCTTTCCGGCCGCCGCTTCCTCGTTCAATATTTCCAGCGCCTTTGCTTTGGGCATCTCGGTGCGATACGGCCGGCGGGTGACCAGGGCGTCGTAGATGTCGACCACGCACATGATCCGCGACGCGGTCGAGATCTCCTCCCCTTTCAGCCCGTCGGGGTAGGATGAACCGTCGAGCTTTTCGTGGTGGTGGCGAACCACGTCCAGGGCCAGGCCGAGGGTCGATTTGAGCGGCAGGCAGATGCGGTAGCCGATCTCGGGGTGGCTGCGCATGACCTCCCATTCCCGCTCATCCAGCTTTCCCGGCTTGTTCAGGATCTCTTCGGCGATGCCGATCTTGCCGACGTCGTGCAGGATCCCGCCGATCCGCAGGGCGAAGATTTCCCCCTCGCTCAGGCTCAACCGCCTGCCGAGAGCCACCGCCAGGTTGGCTACCCGCTGGGTGTGCCCCAGGGTGTAGTTGTCCTTCGCTTCCACGGCGCTGGCCAGCGAAAACAGAGCGTTCTCCACGCTAGTCAGGCTCTTGTTCAGGTTGCGCACCCGGATCAGGGCGCGGGTGCGGGCCAGCAGCTCTTCCCGGTTTGCCGGTTTGGTGAGGAAATCGTCGGCTCCGGCCTCGATGCCGCGGATCTTGGCCTGGATGTCGTCCAGGGCCGTGATCAGGATCACCGGCACGAGCCGGGTGGCGTCGCGATTCTTGATGCGCTTGCAGACCTCATACCCATCCAGCCCGGGCATCATGATGTCCAGCAGCAGCAGGTCGACCTCGGTATGGGCGATCAGGGCCATGGCCTCCTCGCCGCTGTGGGCCGGGAGCACCTCATAACCCTCTGGAAGCAGGTAGGAGGCCATGAGCTTCACGTTCCGCCGGTCGTCATCGACCACCAGCACCCGGGGCTTCTCCTCCCCCCGCCGGCCGGACGGACGGGCAAAGTAGTACACCCGGTTCCTGCCCGCCGTCTTGGCGTTCTGGAGGGCCTGCCTGGCCCGGGACAGCAAGCCGTCCCGGTCAGGGGCATCCACCGGGAACGAAACCATGCCCACGCTGACCGACAGGGTCCCGCCGAAGCGCTGCTCCACGGCCTTGCGAATCCTTTCCCCCACGACGTGGGCCACCTCCACCGAGGTTTTGAGCAGCAGAAGCCCGAACAGGTTATTGGTGAAGCGGCAGCCAAGATCGAATTCCCGGATGCTGCTGCGCACGAGTGCCCCGAATTCCCTCAAGCTCTCTTCGTTCGCGGGCTCCTGTGCTGCCGATGCCGGGTCGGCAGCGCCCTCTAGGTCCATCAAGGCGACGGTGAAAGGCTCGCCGGTGCGCTCGGAGCGCAGCAACTCCCGTTTCAGCTCCAGAAAAAACAGCGGCCGCTCGAACAGCCCGGTTGCCGGATCGGTGAGTCCTGCACCCGACGGCCCTGCAGCGTCCCACTCCATGCCGTGTTCCACGCCATAACTCCTTAGTCTGTGGTCCCGACGGGCAGCTGCACGACGAACACAGTGCCCCCGTCGGCTGCCGAATACTCCGCCGCAATGGTTCCCGCTTGCAGCTCCACCAGCCTTTTGGCCAATGCCAGGCCGCTGCCGCTGGCCAGGTCGAGGTGATCGCTTCCCGCCTTGACCCGCTCGAAAGGTTGGAAAATCCGTTCGTGATCCTCCGCCGAGAGCCGCACACCGACTCCCAGGACCTGCAGCTCGAGCCGGGCGAGCCTGCCCTCCTGCTGTTCCTGCATCCGCACCCGCACGACCACCTGTCCCCCGTCAGGGCACAGAGATACGGCTTTGACCAGCAGGTTGAACAGAACCTGCTTCAGCTTGCGGACGTCGATGAGCACGGTTTCCGGAAGGCTGCCGGCTTCCAGCGAAACCCGAATCCGGTGCTTCAGGGCCTTTTCCCGGACGAGCGCCAGGGTACCCTCCAGGGCTTCCTTCAGGCCAGCCGGCTCGCGGTTCACCGCCAGCATCCCGGAGTCGATCTTGGTCATCTCGAGGATGTCGTTGATCAGGGCGAGCAGGTTGCGGCCGGCATCCAGGACATCGCGCAGGTACTCCTCCTGCGTGCCGCTGAGTTCCCCGGCATGCCCGTCGGCTACCAGCTCCGTAAAGCCGATGATATGATGCAGCGGCGTGCGCAGCTCGTGGCTCATGTTGGCCAGGAACTCACTCTTGGCCCGGTTGGCCTCCTCGGCCAGGGCCTTGGCCTCCCGCAGACTCGCCGCGGAACGGGCCAGTTCGGTGATGTCGCGCAGCACCAGCACCTGGCTGACCGGCTGCCGGTGCTCGACGACCCAGGAGCGTCGCAGGTTGTAGAGCTTGCGGGCGGCGCCTGCGCCCAGGGCGAGCTCCAGTTCCAGGACCGCGGCGCCGCTGCGAGCATCCTCGGGCAGGGCCTCCGCCCCGAGGGTGTCCGGGGGGATCAGTTCCTCCAGGCGACGGTCACGGAGGGCTTCCCCGAAATCCTGAAAAATCCCCTGAGCGGCCCGGTTGGCGGCCAAGATTCGGCCGGAACGGTCGGCCACGATTACCCCGTCACTCATGCTCTGCACGGCCAGCTCGTAGGAGGCGGGGATGATCTGGCCGAAGCGGTGGTACAGAATGTCCCAGGTGATCACCAGGCCCGTGAGCAGGAAACCGAAGGGTGTGAAATCCAGGCCGTACAGTAGTTTGACGTTCAATAGGTCGAGAACGCTGCCGATCCAGGGAAACACAATCCCGAGGATCAACAGGCTCGTCTGCCGCCGTTCCCCAGTTTGAGCCCGGCGATAGAGGCGTGCCAGGAGCAGCAGCCCGAGCAGGAGAAGCAGGTAGGTGTAGGCAAATATGAAGTACGACCAGGGTCCC
>CAZMWZ010000184.1:0-6027 GCA_964570045.1 uncultured Spirochaetaceae bacterium | reverse complement strand
ATGGGACGGGTCGTGTTGGTGAGCGATGTGCAGACTCCCCTCGGGGAGGAGCTGGCCCGGCGCTACCTGGCCGAGGGGGCCAGCGTGGCCGTGACCCGCTCCAACCAGGAGGCCCGTGAATCGCCCCTGGTCTCCGAGAGCGACGGCTTCCTGCTCACCGACTGGAACCGGCGTTCGCCCATCTCCACCCGCAACGTGCTGCTGTCCGTGCTCAACCGCTTCGGCCGCATCGACGAGGCCGCGGTCCTGCACAGCCCGACCCTGGAGGCCAGCCTGCTCCCCGAGACTGCCTACGAGGCGATCGAACGAGGGGTGGATGCCTGGCTCAAGGGCACGCTGTTCCTGGTGAAAGGCCTGCTGGAGGCTTTCGCCCGGGACGGCGGGGGACGCCTGGCCCTGGTCCACTACGTGCCCCGGGAGGCGGGCGCCGGCCTGCCGCCGCTGGAGGCTGCGCTCAGGGGGGCCTTCAAGGCGCTGGCCCAATCGCTGCTGGACACCGGCGGCCCGAAGGGCGTGCCGGTGCACTGCTTCGAGTCCTTCTGCACCCCGGCGCGGGACTTCGCCGGCTTCATCGTGGAAACCCTGGTCGCGCGCGGCGAGCGGCCCTCGGGCAAATGGCTGCGCTTCCAGCCCCGGGGCGGGCTGCTCGCGCCCCTGCGCGGCCTGATGGGCTCCTAGAAGAACAGCGACGAGGCGAAACGCATCTGGAAGTCCGGCCTGGCGGCCAGCTCCAGGAATTTGCACCGGCGGTGTACCCGCTCGGCCCGGTCGCGATATTCCTTCGAGACCAGCGCCAGCGCCGCGCCGCGCAGCGCGGCGTTGCCGACCACGTCGACCTTCTCGACGGGCACCCCGGGAATCAGACCCAAGCGGATGGTCTTGCGGATGTCCACCCCGGAGCCGAAGTTGCCGGCCAGGCGGATGTGGGCCAGGCCTTCCAGGCTCACCCCGGCCACGTCCAACAGCATGTCGATGCCGGTTCGTATGGCCCCCTTGGCCAGCTGCAGCTCCCGGATGTCCCGCTGGGTGATGTACACCCCTTCGGCCAGTCGGAAAGCGAGCATGTTGTCCACCCGGAACAGGCGGGAAGCGAGCTCGGGGCGCTCGACCGCTTCGGGGTTGGCCAGTCGCCCGGTGGAGTCCAGCAGCCCCGCTTCCAGCAGTTCCGCGATGCCGGAGATCAGCCCGCTGCCGCAGATGCCCTTGGGCCGCCCGCCCCCGACCACCGCTAGATCCAGCCCCCCGTCGGGGCGGATGGAAAAGCCCGTGATGGCCCCCTCCAGGGCGCGCATGCCGCAGGCGATCTGGGCTCCCTCGAAAGCCGGGCCGGCGGCGGTGGAGGTGGTCAGCAGCTCCCCGCCTTTGGACAGCACCATCTCGCCGTTGGTGCCGATGTCGATCGACAGCGTGGTCTCGGCCTCGCGTTCCAAGTCCAGGGCCAGGATCATGCCCACGGTGTCGGCCCCGACGAAGGCCGAGATGAGCGGCAGAGTCTCCACCCAGCCGCAGCGCTGGAAGCTCCAGTGGAACTCCTGCGGCGGGCGGCGAACCAGGCCGGAGACCAGGGGGATGTAGGGAGCCATGGCCAGCTGGAGGGGGTTCAACCCGTGCAGGATGTGGATCATAATCGGGTTACCCACTACCGTGGTGCGCACCACCTGCTCGGGTCCAACGCCGGTTTCCGCCAGCAGCAGGCGCGCGCACTCCTCGATGGTTTCCAGGGCCGCGGCGCGCACTTCCTCCCGCTTCTCCTGGAAGTTGTGTGCGCGCGAGATCACGTCCGCCCCGAAGGCGGTCTGCCGGTTGAGCAGGGCCTTGCGGGCCAGCAGGCGCCCGGTCTCCAGGTTGTGCAGGGACATGTCCACCGTGGTGGTGCCCAGGTCCACGGCGAAGCCGAACACCGGCTCCTCTGCCGAGGCGCGCAGGCACAGCAGGGCAATTCCCTCGAACACCGCGTTCACCTGCCACTTGCCTTCGCGCAAGGTCCGGGCGAAGCCTTCCACGGTCTCGGGGCGGATCGGGGGCAGCTGCGCCGGGGTCGACGCCGGGACTTCCCCGGCGGGATCCCTCAACCCGTCGGCCAGGCGTTCCCAATCGGCGCGCTGGTCCTCCAGGCTCGGCGGCTCAAGCTGCAGGTGGCGGCGCCGGATGACCTTCTCGCCGTACATCAGCGCGGAGCTCTCCACCGCGGCGGGATCCTTCCAGGCCACCTCGATCCCCTTCTCCTCGGGGATCGTGATGGTGCAGTCCCCCTCGATCTCGGCCTGGCAGGCCAGGCGCAGCCCGCGCGCGATCGCCTCCTCCTGCAGCTTCTTGCGTCCCCCCCGGCCGCTTTGGGTGGGGGGCTGGATGGCAACCGTGCACTGGCCGCACAACCCCCGGCCGCCGCAGGGGAAATCCAGCAGGATGCCTTCGCGCAGGAGCAGCTCGCGCAGCGGCGTGCCCCGTCGGACGTGAAACACGAGCTCGCCGGGATTGACGGTGACCTGGCACATGGCAGGGAGTATAGGCGAATCGGCTGCAGGGCACAAGACGGGTGAGTCTTGACTCACCCGCCCCTATGGCTTACTTTACGCCCATGCGTCCCACCAATCGGATCTCCTCGCGTGCTGCCTCACCACTCCTGCTGCTCGCCCTGTCGGCGCTGCTGGCCGCCTGCTCCGTGAGTCAGCGGGTGGCGCTGGACCCGGACGGTTCCGGCACGGCCGTGGTGCGCATCCGGCTGGAGAAGATCCTGCTGGAGTACCTGCAGGACCTGGCCGAGGTGAGCGGCACGGCCCCCAAGGACAAGGGGCGCCTCTTCGACGTCGAGGACATCCGCAAGGGTTTCGCTTCGCGGGAGGAGGTGACCCTCACCCGCATCGACAGCCCCGCCCCCGAGCGGCTGGACATGGAGTTGGCTTTCCGCTCCATCGAGAAGCTGTTCGCCGCGGCGGACAAGCCCCAGACCGTCCTGACCCTGAAGAAGGGGGTTGAGGGCACGAGCCTGCGGGTGCACCTGGACCGCAAGAACTTCTCCCAGCTTCTGGAGCTGGCGCCTTTCCTGAAGAATCCACTGTTCGAGGGTCTCGGGCCGCAGGAGAACGATGACGCCACCGAGGCGGAATACCTGGAGCTGATCGACCTGGCCCTCGGGGAGGGGGGAGCCGCCACGCTGAAGGCTTCCTACATCGAGACCACGGTCCTGGTCAAAGGCCGGGTCGTGGCCCAGACGGGCGGCACGGCGGTCCCCGGGGGGGTCGTGTTCCGCATCCCCCTGCTGCGGGTGCTGCTGCTGGATAAGCCGCTGGACTACTCCCTCACCTTCAAATGAGGCTTCCCCTCCCTTGAGTCCCGGCGACCCTTGTCGTTTTATTGCCCCAGAGACGACTCGAACGTCCGACCTGCGGTTTAGGAAACCGCTGCTCTATCCTGCTGAGCTACTGGAGCCGGGCGAAAGACCAACCCCACTGTAGCGGCCAGCGCGCCGCCCTGTCAATCGCCGGCGAAGCCCGCTCTTGCGGTTAGCACCCCGCTATTGCGGCCATCGCCTGCGCCGCCTTGACCCTCCCTGCACCGGTATGTATAAATGCTGACACGCCGGAAACATCAAGGAGGCGACAGGCATGGCGAATCCCGTGGAACGTTGGGTCGAAGAGCAGGCCAGGCTCACCAAACCGGACAAGGTGTACTGGGTCCAGGGGACCCGCGAAGAGATGGAGCGCCTGGTCGACCAGGGGATCAAGCACGAGAAGACCGGCCCGCACAACACCTTTCGCAAGCTGAACCCCGACGCCTTCCCCGACTCCTTCCTGCACCGCAGCCACCCCAACGACGTGGCCCGCACCGAGCAGCTCACCTTCGTGTGCCTCCCCGACAAGGAGGACGCCGGCCCGAACAACAACTGGATGGAACCCGGCGAGGCCAAGCGGATGGTCGGCGGGCTGTTCGACGGCTGCATGAAGGGGCGCACCCTATACGTGATCCCCTACATGATGGGCCACCCGCAGTCCCCCTACGCCAAGCCCTGCATCCAGATCACCGACTCCATCTACGTGGTGGTCAGCATGTACATCATGACCCGCGTCGGCCAGGAAGCCGTCCGGCGCATCGGCACCGCGGAGAACTTCGTGCGCGGGCTGCACTCCGTGGGCGAGCTAGATCCTGCCAAACGCTTCATCATGCACTTCCCCCAGGAGCACCTGGTCATGAGCATCGGCTCCGGTTACGGCGGCAACGCCCTGCTGGGCAAGAAGTGCTTCTCCCTGCGCATCGCCTCCTACCTGGGGGAGCAGGAGGGGTGGCTGGCCGAGCACATGATCATCATGGGGCTGGAGGACCCCTCCGGGGAGGTTACCTACCTGCTGGGCGCCTTCCCCTCGGCCTGCGGCAAGACCAACCTGGCCATGATCGAACCGGTCTTCCCCGGCTACAAGGTGCACACCCTGGGCGACGACATCGCCTGGATCAACGTGGGACCGGACGGGCGCCTGTATGCCATCAACCCGGAGGCGGGCTTCTTCGGCGTGGCGCCGGGAACCTCGGACAAGACCAACCCGAACATGATGGCCACGCTCCAGGGCGACAAGTTCTACCCCACCCTGTTCACCAACACCGCTCTGGACACCGCCACCAACACTCCCTGGTGGGAGGGGCTGGGCGAGCCGCCGCAGGGCATGCTGGACTGGCAGGGCCACCCCTGGGAAACGGGCAAGCCTGCGGCCCACCCCAACTCCCGCTTCACCGTGTCCGTCCGCAACTGCCCCAACCTGTCCAGCGAGTACGACAACCCCAAGGGCGTGCCGATCTCCGGCATCATCTTCGGCGGCCGCCGCTCCGACACCATTCCCCTGGTGTGCGAGGCCACCGACTGGGTACACGGCGTGTTCCGCGCCTCCACCAACGGCTCGGAGACCACCACCGCGGCCGCGGGCCAGGTGGGGGTGGTGCGCCGCGACCCCATGGCCATGCTGCCCTTCGCCGGCTACAACATGGGCGACTACTTCGCCCACTGGCTGGAGGTCGGCAGTCGCTTGGCCAACCCGCCGAAGATCTTCACCGTGAACTGGTTCCGCAAGGATGCCGACGGCTCCTTCACCTGGCCCGGCTTCCGGGAGAACTCGCGGGTGCTCAAGTGGATGGTCGACCGGATCAAGGGGCGGGTCGATGCCCGCGAGACGCCCATTGGGCTGCTGCCCAACCTGGCCGACCTGGACTTAAAAGGACTCAAGCTACCTCCCGGACGCCTCGCGAGCCTCTTCGAGCTCAAGCGCACGGAGTGGGAGAAGGAGCTGAGCGAGGTGGAGCAGTTCTACGGCCGGTTCGGCGGACGCATCCCGCCGGTGCTGAGGGAGCAGCTGGGCAGGCTCAAGGCCGGCGTGGCCCGCCTATGAGCCCAGAACAGCCGCCTGCCCGCGAAGAGGCCGGCCGCGAGGCCGATGCCGGACGGGCCTTCCGCGCGGTGCTGGTCACCATCGCCGCCCCCGACGAGGAAACCGCCCGGCGCCTGGCCCGCCTCCTGGTGGAGGAGCGCCTGGCCGCTTGCGTCCAGCTCGTGGACCCCATCCGCTCCGTGTACCGCTGGAAGGGGGCCGTCCAGGAGGAGGCGGAAGTGCTCCTGCTGGCCAAGAGCTCGCAGTCCCTGCTGCCCCGTATCGACGAGCTGCTGCGGCGGGAGCACCCCTACGAGCTGCCCGAGCTCGCCGCCGTGCCGATCGTGGCCGGCTCTCCGGCCTATCTGGAATGGCTGAAAGAGTGCCTGGGCTGAACGGCGGCAAAGCACTCCCGAAATTGCGGCTGCCGTTCTGATTGCGTTAGAATAGGGCCAGGGAGACGCCCATGAAGAAAACCTGCATTGCGGCCGCGCTGCTGGGGCTCATCGTCGCCGGAGAGGTGTTCGCCAGCGGCGCGGCTGAAGCCGCCGCCTCCTCCTCAGGCCGCGGCCGATACCTGGCCGGTCAGGGGGTGATCATCCCCCCCGAGGAGGTCCGCGTAGACTCCTACATCGCGAGCATCGACTACCACTACCCCGACCCGGTGGGGGATGTA
>CAZMWZ010000183.1:3466-6070 GCA_964570045.1 uncultured Spirochaetaceae bacterium | reverse complement strand
CTCCAGGCCGTTCGTCACCTGATCGACCGCGCCCGCTTCCTGCGCAATTCCGAGGAGGCGTCGGCGGCTGCCGTGCCGCGCCTGGCAGCCTCCCTGCAGGCTCTTCTGGAGGGCCCTGCCCGCGGCCTGACCGAATACGACAGCAAGCGGGTGCTCGCCGGCTACGGGATTCCCTGCACCCCGGAAAAGCTTTGCGCCTCCGCGCAGGAGGCGATAGCCGCGGCCCGCGGGCTCGGCGGCCGGGTGGCCCTGAAGGTGATGAGTCCCGAGATCCTGCACAAGACCGAGGCGGGGGTCATCGCCCTGAACGTGGCGGGGGATAAGGCGGTGCGCGCGGCCTACGAGCGCCTGGTGGCCGCCGCCGGCCGGTACCGCCCCGAGGCCCCGCTGCAGGGGGTGCTCTGCCAGAAAATGGTGGAGGGCGCGGTGGCCGAGGTGATCGTGGGCATCCTCAATGACCCGCAGTGGGGCCCGGCCGTGGTGTTCGGCACCGGGGGCGTGCTGGTGGAGGTGCTGGGCGACCGCTCGCTCGCCATCCCGCCCCTGGACCCCGCGGCAGCCCGAGCCATGATTCTGCAGACCAGGGGCAGCCGCCTGCTGGAGGGCTTCCGCGGCAGGCCCCGGGCGGACATCGAGGCCCTGGTCCGGCTGATCGTGTCCGTTGGCGAGCTGGCCGTGGAGCAGCGCGGACGCATCGAGGCGCTGGACCTCAACCCGGTGCTCGTGATGCCCGAGGGACAGGGGGTCGTGGCCGTGGACGCGCTGCTGTATACGCGAGGATCCGATTCTAACACAGGAGGAACCCTTCCTTGAAAGCTATCCTGTCTGGAAACGAGGCCATCGCCCGGGGGGCATACGAGGCCGGCATCGAGATCGTCACCGGCTACCCGGGAACGCCCAGCTCCGAGATCATCACCAGCCTCGCCCGGCAATTCGGGGACACGATCTACACGGAATGGTCCGCCAACGAGAAAGTGGCCATGGACGCCGCGGCCGGCGCCGCCTACGCGGGCAAGCGGGCCATGGTGACCACCAAGCAGGTGGGCATGAACGTGCTGTCCGACTCGCTGTTGTACGCCGTGTACACCGGGGCGGAGGCGGGGCTGGTGGTGGTCACCGCCGACGACCCGGGGCTGTTCAGCTCGCAGAACGAGCAGGACAACCGCTGGTACGCGCGCCTCATGAAGATCCCGCTCCTGGAACCGGCCGACAGCCAGGAAGCCAAGGACTTCGTGGTCACCGCCATCCAGCTGTCCGAGCGCTTCGACACGCCCGTGCTGGTGCGTACCGTCATGCGCACCTCGCACTCCAAGAGCGTGGTCACCCTCGGGGAGCGCCAGGCCTCCGGCAAAGAGGTCGGTCCCTTCCCCCGCAACCCGGCCAAGTACAACTGCACGGCCTCCAACGCCCGGAACATGCACCCCCGGGTGGAGCAGCGCCTTCAAGAAATCGCCGCCTTCGCCGAAGGGGCCGCGTTCAACCGCATCGAGTGGCGGGACCGCTCGCTAGGCATCATCACCGCCGGGGTGCTGTACTGCTACGTGCAGGACGTGTTCCCGAACGCCTCGGTCCTGAAGCTGGGCATGAGCCACCCGCTGCCCAAGTCGATGATCCGGGAGTTCGCCGCGGGTGTGAAAAAGCTGGTGGTCATCGAAGAGCTGGACCCGGTGCTGGAGGAGCAGATCCGGGCCATGGGCATTCAGCTCGTCGGCAAGGAGGTGTTCCCCGCCTGCCTGGAGCTGCTGCCCCAGGACATCCGCCGCCTGAGCATCGCCGCGGGGCTCCTGCCTGCCACAGCAGCCGTCCCGGCCCCCGAGCCGGTCAAGGACGTGCCGCGGCGCTCGCCCACCTTCTGTGCCGGCTGCCCGCACCGCTCGACGTTTTATTTATTGAAGAAGATGAAGCTGCCGGTGGCCGGGGACATCGGCTGCTACAACCTGGGCACGCTGCCGCCCTTCGAGGCCCAGCACACCATGGGCGCCATGGGCGCCAGCATCGGCGTGCTGCACGGCATGAGCCTGGCCAAAATCCCGGAGCAGCGGGTGTGCACTATCGGCGACTCCACCTTCTTCCACTCCGGCATGGCGCCCCTGGTGAACATGGTGCACAACGGCTCCCGGGGCGTGGTCATCCTGATGGACAACAGCGTCACGGCCATGACCGGGCACCAGGACCACCCGGGTGTGGGCTGGGCGGTCACCGAGGAGCGCAAGGCCACGCGCGTCGACCTGGAAGCGGTGGTGCGGGCCATCGGCGTGCAGAAGGTGAAGGCGGTGAACGCTTTTAATATTAAAGCGGTGGAGGCGGGGCTGAAGGAGTGCCTGGAGTTCGACGGGCCTTCGGTGCTGATCACCCGCGGGGAGTGCATCTTCGTATCGCGCCGGCCCGAGCCCCCCTACCATGTGGACCAGGACAAGTGCATCGCCTGCCACGCCTGCTTCCGGGTGGGCTGCCCGGCGATCGGCCTGTCCACCGAGAAATATGCCAAGAACGACCGCTTCAAGAGCCACATCGAGCCGACCCTGTGCATCGGCTGCGACGTGTGCCGGCAGGTCTGCCCGACCGGGGCCATCACCCCGCCCCCGGGCAAGAAGGTGGAGGCCT
>CAZMWZ010000183.1:0-3366 GCA_964570045.1 uncultured Spirochaetaceae bacterium | reverse complement strand
GACATCAACTTCCTGGTGGCCGGCGTGGGCGGACAGGGCACCGTCCTCACGGGCGACATCCTGGCCGAGGTCGGCATGAGCGGCGGCTACGACGCCAAGAAATCCGACGTGCTGGGCCTGGCGATCCGCAGCGGCAGCGTGATCAGCCACGTGCGCTGGGGAGCGAAGGTCCACTCGCCCATGTCCGAGCCGGGGCGGGTCGACTACCTGCTGGCCTTCGAGCCGCTGGAGGCTCTTCGCCTGGTGGAGTACCTGGCGCCGGGCTCGACGGTGATCCTCAACGAGTACCGCATTCCCCCCGGGGAGGTGAGCACCGGCAAGATGCGCTACCCCGGCGAGGAGGAGATCGCGGGCGCGCTCCAGCGGGCCGCCGCCAGGGTCCACCGCCTGAACGCGACCCGCAAGGCCCAGGAGGTCGGGAATGTGAAGGTGCTCAACGTGCTGCTGCTGGGCGCCCTATCGGCCCTGCTTCCGGTGGACAACGAGGTCTGGGAGTCGGCGGTCGCCAGGTACGTACCCGAACGGCTGCGGGAAGTGAACCTGAAGGCCTTCCGCGCGGGAAGGAGCCTGGTGGCATGAAAATCATGGTGATCAACCCTAACACCTCGACTTCAATGACCGACCACCTCCGCCGGGAACTTGAGAAGATCAAGCGGGCCGACACCGAGCTCACGGTGACCTGCCCGACGGTCGGCCCGGTCACCATCGAGAGCGCCTACGACGAGGCCATGGCCGTGCCTCCGACCCTGGAGCTGGTCCGCCGCGCGAACCGGGAAGGCTACGACGGAGTAATCCTGGCCTGCTTCAGCGACCCGGGCATCCACGCGGCCAAGGAGATCTCCGACATCCCCGTGGTGGGGATCCAGGAGGCCAGCCTGCACGCCGCGGCCATGCTGGGCTACAAGTTCACCATCCTCACTCCCCTCGCCCGCCGCATCCCGCACAAGCACGAAGAGGTCCGCCGCTACCGCCTGGAGGACTCCCTGGCCTCGGTGCGGGCCCTGGGCATGACCGTGGCCGAGACCGACGCCGACCCCCGGCGCACCAAGCAGCGCATCCTGGAAGTCGCGGCGCGCGCCGCGGAGGAGGACGGGGCAGAGGTGATGATCCTGGGCTGCGCCGGGATGGCCGGTTACGCCGCGGAGGTGGAACGCGAGCTGGGCGTCGTGGTGCTGGACCCTTCCGCGGTGGCCCTGAAGCTGTGCGAGGCCCTGATCGACGCGGGCCTGCGGCACTCCAAGCGGGCGCTGTTCGCCCGACCGCCCGAGAAAGAGTTCAAGAAGTAAGGATCCCGTGCACTTAGCTTTCGGGCTTGTAACCCAACTTCTGAGAGATCTCCGCGGCGGTCGACATGACGATCCGGGCCAGGCGCGGAATGCTGCCGGGGTTCACGCGGTGGGTGGGGCCCATGATGGAGACCGCCGCCATGACCTTCCCCTGCCGGTCGCGGATCGGGGCCGCTACGCAGCAGCCCCCCAGCTCGGTCTCCTCGCCGTCCACGGCGTAGCCCTGCCGTCGGACCCGCTCCAGCTCCGCCCGCAGTCTCGCGGGATCGGTGATCGTCTTCTCGGTCAGGCGTTTCAGGCGCATCCGGCGGATCAACTCGGCGCTCTCCTGCTCGGGCAGGAAGCCAAGCAGCACTTTGCCGGCGGCGGTGCAGTGCAGGCCCAGGGGGGTGCCCACCGCGGGCACGCCGCGGATGATGCTGGGGCTCACCACCTGGTCGACGTACATGGCGTACTCCCCGTCCAGCAGGATCAGGTTGGCGGTTTCGCCGGACTGCCCGGCCAGCCGCTCCAGGTGCGGGTGCGCCAGCCCGGCCAGGTTGAAAGCCCGTCCCGCCGCCTCGCCCAGGTGGATCAGGGCCCAGCCCAGCCGAAAGCGCCGGCTCTGCTCGTCCTGCTGCACGATGTGGTGGCGCTTGAGGGTGGCCAGCAGGCGCAGCAGGGTGGTCTTCGGCAGGCTCAGGGCGTGGGCCAGCGAGGACAGGTCGATGTCGCCGTCGATTCTGCTCAGGTGTTCGAGCACGGTGAGCGCCTTCTCCAAAACCTGCACGGAGTTCTCTTTCCTCTCAGCCACGAAATCGATCATAGAGGAACTGACGGCGCTGTGCAAGGCGGCAGCGGGTTTGACCGTGCCCGCAGCGCATGCTATAGTCCGGAGGCCCAAACCCCATGAGTCATCGAGTCTTCTACGTCGACGCCTTCACCACGAAGCCTTTCGCCGGAAACCCATGCGCGGTCGTCTTAGAGGCCGGGGACTTGAGCGAGGAGCAGATGCTGCTCATCGCGCGGGAGACCAACCAGCCGGAGACCTCGTTTGTCTCCACTTCCCAGGAAGCGGATTTCCGGGTCGCCTATTTCACGACCCGGCAGCGGATCCCCTTCGCAGGCCACCCCACGATCGCCACGGCGTTCCTGCTGGCACTGGAGGGCGCCATCCGCCCCGGCCGCCCGGCCGTGGTGAAGTTCCAGTTCGACATCGGGGTGCTGCCCGTGGAGGTGCACTTCACGGCGGACGGCCGGCCGGAGCGCGCGGTGATGACCCAGGCCACGCCGGTGTTCTCCTCGCGGCATGAGGCCGCCGCGGTCGCCCCCTGCCTGGGGCTGGCCGAGACGGACCTGCTGCCCGGGCTGCCCGCGCAGGTGGTGAGCACCGGGGTGCCGTTCCTGATGGTGCCGGCCCGGGACCTAGATGTACTGCGGAAGGCGGAGATGGATCGCCCGCGCCTGCGTGCGCTGCTGGTCGCGGCCAAGGTCTCCGCGGCCTTTCTGTTCTGCCTGCAGGGCTTCGACCCCGGTTCGGACACCCACGCCCGCTTCTTCGACCCCGACGGCACCATGGAGGACCCCTTCACCGGCTCGGCCGCGGGCGGCATGGGAGCCTACATCGTCCGCCACGGCCTGAAAAGCGGCCCCCTGCTGAACATCGAGCAGGGTCACCTGCTGGGCCGGCCCGGCCACGGGCAGCTTGAGGTGCGCGGCAGCGGTGAGAACATCCAAGGAATCAAATTGAGCGGCTCGGCCGTGAAAACACTGGAGGGAACCATACTATGACACCGGAATGGGAACTGGACGCGCGGCGCCCCGACGAATACCACGTCGTGGAGGCCCGGCGCGGGCGGGAGTTCATCCTGCGCATGACCACCGGGGCGGACGTGTTTCTGGGGATCCAGAGGTTCGCCATCGACCACAAGATCAGGTTCGCCAAGATCCACGCCGTGTTCATGGGGGGCTTGCAGCCCGCTAGATATCTGATGTGGATCCCGGACTACCAGAAGCCGGACTACTGGCACCGCGAGGGCTGCGCCACGGTCTCCAACCTGAGCATGATCCTGTCCATGGGCGGCATCATCCACCCCCGCCC
>CAZMWZ010000182.1:0-6125 GCA_964570045.1 uncultured Spirochaetaceae bacterium | reverse complement strand
ATGCCGGAGCAGGAAGTCCGCCGACCAGGAGCAGGCTGGAACATGATGCATCGCAAACCCGAATCGCTATGGCCCTACATTCCCTTGACGTTCGCGCTGTTCGTGGCGTCGTTGGGCTGCCTGCTGATGATCGCCTTGAGGGTGCTGGTGACGGGTAGCATCCGCTACGCCTTTCTGCTGTGGAACCTGTTTCTGGCCTGGATCCCGTACGTCTTGGGCCTAGCCATCCGCCGAATCGAGGCCGGGGCTGGGGTCGGCGCCGGGTTCAAGCCGCTGGTGGTGCTGCTCGGTCTGGCCTGGCTGTTCTTCTACCCCAACGCGCCGTACATCCTCACCGATTTTATCCACGTGATCCGGGGACCCCTGCGGGTCGAGCCTCGTCTGTCCCTGATCACGGAAAACGCCCTGCTATGGTACGACATCGTCCTGAACTCCTCGTTCGCCTTTGTCGGCCACATCATCGGCTTGATCTCCCTGCTGATCCTGCACCGCCTGATCCGGGAAAAGTACAACAGGCGCTGGGGCTGGGCGTTTGCCGTCGTGGCCATCGGCCTGGGCGGCTACGGGATCTACCTAGGACGTTTTGAGCGGCTGAACAGCTGGGACATCGTGCGAGCCCCGCTGCGAACCCTCCGGGTCGGGTTTCTTAACCTGTTCAATCTCAAGGCGGTCCTGGTCAGCCTCTGCTTCGCGCTGTTTATCTTCCTAACCTACCTAGTGGTCCTTTCGCTGTACGAAACGGCGCAAGAGGGGAGGCCGCAGGCCTCTTGATCCCTGCGACCGCCAGAAGGTTCGCACTGCCTTCCCCCGCCTCGGAGCGCAGGGATTCCAGATGGAAGTTGTCATCAACCATCACCCGGATTTTCAGATCGGCAGCTTATTCACCTTCCTGGCGATCGCCCGCTTGATCTTCTCGTAACTCGGAGGCGGGCCCGTTCTCACTTGTTTCGCATCGATGAACAGGGCGTCGGAGATTCCCCATTCCGCCGCGGTCTCCCGTTTGAACGTATCGATTTCCCGGAACACCACCTTGTCCCCGAGCTCCTGCGCCGCTCGTCGGGCGCGCTCGTAAGCCAGGTTCTGGGCCGGGCACCAGCCGTTCTTGAGGCAGGTGACAACCACCTTCCCCGGTTCAGCAGCCGGCTTCTTTTTCTGTTTTATCCATTTGGGTGGGACGGCATCAGCGGTGAACGGCTTCCACAGCAGCTCCTGGATCCCGTCTCGATCGACTCGACGATATCCCTGTTTTCTGAACCAGGAGGCTCTCATGAAGAAGGGCAGCGATAGTCCCCACACGACGAGCCCCTTGCCCCCCCCTTGCCTGACATCCTCCTCGGCTGCCTGCAGCAAGGCCTTGCCCATCCCTCTTTTCTGAAAGTTACCCCGGCCTTTGGCATATCCATGCACCCAGATGCAGTACACGTAATACAGGTCCCGACCCTCGACGGGGATCTGCTCTATCGGGACATATTGGATCATTCCTCCCACGGTGCCCTGGTCGTCCAGGGCGACCTTCACACGCAGCCCTTGCCCCCGCTTCCTGTCGAACCACTTCTCCTTGTGATCCCCCGCCTCACGAATGTCCTGCGACCAATCCTCCAGACATTGGAAATAGGTTTTTTCCAGTTCGCGCGGGAGATCCATCACCTTCATCGCAGGCCTCCTGTCCCCTTGTTTCTGGTTGCCAGTATACACCCGTCGGTCATCGGGGCGAAGTCGGTGTCTCAGCGCAGCGGCTCTTCCCGCGGCAGGAGCAGGGTGAGGAGGGTGGCCAGGAGGGGCAAAGCGACCAGCACCACCAGGCCGGAGGAAAGGCCGGGCGCCCAGGGGAAGCGACCGGAGAAGGCGGCGCCGAGCGGCAGGGCGAACTCCCCGAACGCCCAGGCGAAGCCCATCAGGATCCCGCTCACCGTGGAGGTCATCTCGGGAAGCAGGCGGTGCCCCATCATGATGTTGGGGACGTGCGACAGGTTCAGCACGAACCCGGTCGCGGCCAGGCCAGCGAAGGCCGGCCACAGGGCGGAACGCCCGCCGAAGTGCAGCAGCAGCGCGAAGAAGGGCAGGAAGGCGAGCTGCGAGATCACGAGCAGGGTGGCGAGGCGCACCCGGTGCGCGACCACGCCGGAAAGCAGGATGCCCGCTGCGCCGGCCAGGTTGTACACGGTGCCCGCCGCGCTGTACGCCAGGCGGGGGAAGCCCCAGTCGGCGAACAGCTGCGCGGCGAAGAAGGCGACGGCGGTGATGAAGCCGTAGCGGAAGATCATGATCGCCAGCAGCAGCAGGATGGGCGCGAGGCGCTCGCGGAAGATGCGCCCCGCCGTCCGAATGTCCAGGCTCTGGCGCGGCCCGGTGATGACCATCCGCCCGGCCAGCAGGTAGGTGAAGGCCAGGGCCAGAGCCGGAAGCGCCAGCAGCGGGGAGGCGGCGTTGCCCAGGCGGGCGGTGAGCACGGAGAAGTAAGGCTGCGACAGCGCCCCGCCCATGATTCCCACTGCCAGGAAAATCGAAAACGACAGCTCCCCTCGGCCCCGCCCGGCCGCGCCGGCGATGTTGGAGGCTCCCGGGTGGAACAGCGAGATCCCCAGGCGGCCCACCAGCACTAGCGCGAACAGCAGCGCGTAATTGCGCGTCAGACCGATCAGCGACAGAGCCACGGCTCCGACGGCCAGCCCGAGGAACACGGGCAGCTTGCCGCGGAGACGGTCCGCCCACAGCCCCATTAACGGCTGCAGGCCGTTGGCCGCCAATGAGCTCACGGCCGTGATCATGGCCGCCCAGGCCGGGTCCAGGCCGGCGATCACCATGTAGATCGGGAAGAACAGCGAGTAGGCGTCGACCCAGAAATGCAGAGAGCTGATGAACAGGATCTGTCGGCGTTCCATCGGGCTTCAGCCTCGGTTCTGGCGGCGCGGCTTGGAGCCGTCACTCCGGCGATAGGGATTGGCCTTGTTCTTCAAGTAGGTGCGGTACACCTGGCAGGCCTCGTAGTAGCCCTCCGGGCCCGTGTAGGAGGCCGACAGGTCGGCGCGGTACAGCTCCAGCAGCTGCGGGAACAGGGGCGAGTCCATGATCTTCTCGCAGCGGAACAGGGGCAGCTTCTTCAGGGCCGCGGGCATCATGTGGTAGCGGATCAGGAAGGTGACCTCCTGGATCAGGGACTGGGAAAAGCTCAGGCGACGCAGGAAGGAGGCCGCGATGTCGGCCCCCAGCTCGGCGTGCCGCTCGTAGGGGCGCTCCTGGGTGGCGGGCGCGTCGGGCTTGCCCACGTCGTGCAGCAGCAGGGCCAGGGACAGCACGGCGTCCGCCTGCTTGCGGTGCTTGAAGGTCTCCAGGGTGTGCTCCCAGCCGTCCCCCTCCGGGTGGAAGTCCTTCACGGGCGGGATCACCGACATGCGCGCCAGCTCCGGCCAGAAGGACTCCACGAAGCCGCTCTCGTACAGCAGCCCCAGGCCCTTGTGCGGCTGCCTTCCGTCCAGCACGCCCAGCAGCAGGTCGCGCTGGTAGGCCTCGCCGGGCCGGGTGAACGGTCCCTCCAGGTCGAGCTCGCCCGCGCTGGCCCGGTAGTGATAACGGGACACCAGCTTGGCCGCCTCGGCCAGGCGCGTCAGGGGCTGCGCCCCGCCACGCGGCGCCAGGGAGGCCAGGCGCAGGTCCGGGTACACGTCCTGCGGGTCCAGGAACACGTCGCGCTGCGGGTCGTAGAGCAGCTCCTGCACCGAGAAGGGGCGGGGGGAGGGCGGGTCGTCCTCGTCGTAGCAGCGGAAGGCGTACGGCCTGCCTTCGTAGGACACGATGGCGTCCTCATGCCGTTCGCCCGCGTACTCCAGCTGGTCGAAGGCGCGGGCCAGACAAATCAGCGAGCAGTCGGTCAGGAGGTAGCGCGTGCCCGGCGAAGGCGGCAGGCGGAAAAAGCGGTCCAGGGCGGAGAAGCTGGCGTAGTAGACGCGGTGCCCGCCATCCTGCAGGACCGCAACCGGGTCTCGCACGTTCGCGCTCCCTGCACTCGCTCAGCCGGTCGGCTTCAGGCCGGGAGCCGGGGTCCGATGCTCTGGAAGCCGGCGTAGGGCGCCAGCAAGGCGGGGAGGCGCACCGAGCCGTCGGCCTGCTGGCCGTTTTCCAGCAAAGCGATCAGGGCGCGCGACACGGCCACGGCCGTGCCGTTGAGCATGTGCACGTGCACGTTTCTCCCTTCCTCCTTGTAGCGGATGGCCAGGCGCCGGGCCTGGTAGTCGGTGCAGTTGGAGGTGCTGGTGATCTCGCCCCAGTCCCCCGCCTCGCCGCGCCCCGGCATCCAGGCCTCCAGGTCGAACTTGCGGTAGGCCGGGCCGCCCAGCTCCCCGGTGCAGGTGTCCACCACCCGGTAGGGGATCTCCAGGCCCTGGAAGATCCTCTCCTCGATGGCCAGCAGGTAGTCGTGCAGCGCCTCGGACTGCTCGGGGCGGCAGAAGATGAACATCTCCACCTTGGTGAACTGGTGCACCCGGTACAACCCCTTGGAGAACTGTCCGGCGGCCCCGGCCTCGCGGCGGAAGCAGTGCGAGAGGCCGGCCACCTTGATGGGCAGGATCTCCTTCGCTAATAGTCGGTTGGCGTAGTACCCCCCGAGGGTGATCTCGGCGGTGCCGATCAGGCAGGTGCCCGTGCCCTCGAGGGTGTAGATGTTGGACTCCTCGCCGCGCGGGTGGAAGCCGATGCCCTCCACCACCTCCTCCTTGGCCACGTCGGGGGTGATGGTCAGCGTGAAGCCTTCGCTCTTGAGGATGTCAAAGGCGTAGCGCACCAGGGCGAGCTCCAGCAGGGCGGCCTCATTTTTCAAATAGTAGAATTTCTGGCCGCTCACGGCGGCCGCGGTATCGAAGTCCACCAGGTCCAGGGCCTCGCCCAGCTCCAGGTGGTCCTTGGGCTTGAAGGAGAAAGCCGGCGGCGTACCCCAGCGCTTGAGCTCGCGGTTGGCCTGCTCACCCGTGCCCTCCGGGGCCAGCGGGTGGGTCAGGTTGGGCACCCGCGCCGCTTCGCGGGCCAGCTCCGCCTCGATGCCCGCGAGGGCCAGCTCCTGGGCGGCGATCTGTTCCTTGAGCGACTTACCCTCCGCGATCAGGCCTTGACGCTCTTCCGGACCCAGCCTGCCCTTCATGGCCTGGGCGTTGGCGTTGCGTCTGGCGCGCAGGGCCTCGCTTGTGGCCAGGAGGCGATTGCGCTCGTCGTACAGCGCCACCACCCGGTCCGGGTCCGCGTTGGAGTTGCGGCGGCGGGTGTTCTCCCGCACCGCCTCGAGGTTGTCCCGGATGTATTTCAGATCCAGCATGGGGTGATACTAAGATGCCGGGGGACACTGTGACAATCGGGTAGGCAGGCCCCGGGTTTCGGGGTACAGTGGAGCGGATGTCCACCCTGTACATCGTCGCCACCCCCATCGGCAACCTGGAGGACATCACCCGCCGCGCGCTGCGCGTGCTCTCCGAGGCCGACTGGGTCGCCTGCGAGGACACCCGCCAGACCCTGAAGCTGCTCGCCCATTACGGCATCAAGGCCCGCCTGACCCCTTTCCATTCCTACAACCTGAAGCGCGAAACCCCCCGCCTGCTGGGGCTGCTGGCCAAAGGCGAGAGCGTGGCGCTGGTCAGCGACGGGGGCACTCCGGGAATCTCGGACCCCGGCTCCTACCTGGTGGCCCTGGCGCGGGAACGCGGGATCGCGGTGACCCCGGTGCCCGGCCCCTCGGCTCTGTCGGCGGTCCTGAGCGTCGCCGGGTTCGCCGGGCAGGCGGTCAGCTTCGCCGGGTTCCTGTCCCCCAAGGCTGGCCGGCGCCGGCGGGCGCTGGAAGAGCTGCTCGCCCGGCAGGGAGGGGTGGTGCTGTACGAGTCCCCCCACCGGATCGTGAAGCTGCTGGAGGATTTGAGCGCCCTGGCCCCCGAGCGCGGCTGCCTGCTCGCCCGCGAGATGACCAAGGTGCACGAGGAGTTCCTGGAGGGAAACCCGGGCGAACTCTTGACGCAACTGGCGGGAAGGACGAAAATATTGGGAGAGTTCACGGTATTCGTGCGGCCTGATAAAAAACATCAAGTTGATCTGGAGGGCTGACGATACTTGAAATTGAAAGGAAACCCCGGATGACGATCGACCGA
>CAZMWZ010000181.1:0-6147 GCA_964570045.1 uncultured Spirochaetaceae bacterium | reverse complement strand
TCGCTGGGCAGCAGGGCGATCCTGTTCCTCGACCCCAACGGGGTCACCCTGGAGTGCTGCCAGAAGATGAAGTGAAGGAGGCTATCCAGCCCATGGACCAGAAAATGCGCCGCGAGAGCGGGCTTACGCCGCTCCTGACCAACATCCGGATCGGGAGTAAAATCGTGCCCAACCGGATCGTCATCAACGCGATGGAGTGCTGCGACGCGGACACCGGCGGCAACCCGACCGAGACCGCCTTTCGCCGCTACGAGCGTTTGGCGCGGGGAAATGCCGGGATGATCTGCGTGGAGGCCCTGTCCGTGGTGGACGAGAACCGCGGCCGCCTGCACCAGCTTACCGCCCTGCCCCAGAACCAGAAAGGGCTCACCGACCTGATGTCCGCCATGCGCCGGGCCAACCCCAAACCGCTTATCATCTGGCAGCTCACCCACGCCGGGGAGCTGTCCAGCCCGGAGTTCTCCGAACGGGTGTGCGTAAAGCCCTTCCCCGGCTACGAGGGTCGTCTCCTCACCGAGGCGGAGGTGGACCATATACTGGCGAGGTTCGTGTTCGCCGCCAGGATGGCCCACGACTGCGGGGCCGACGGTGTGGACTTCAAGCTCTGCCACGGCTACCTCGGCTCCCAGCTGCTGCGGCCCTTCAATGACCGGAAGTGGAAGTACGGCGGCTCGTGGGACAACCGCACGCGCTTCGCCTACGAGTTCTTCGAGCGGATCGCCAAAGAGGTGAAGGACCCGAACTTCTGCGTAGGCTCCAAGATTTCGGTGTGGGAGGGGCTGCCCGGGGGCCAGGGCTCGGCGGGCCCGGACACGCCGCTCATCGACCTGACGGAAACTTTGGATCTGGTCAAGGGCCTGGAGGCCCGGGGGGCCCGGTTCATCATCGAGTCCGCGGGCAACCCCTCCCTGACCCTGCCCCTCGTGCAGACCGACAAGCGGATGCCCGAGTACGGATACCTGCGCTTCTGGTTCCAGAGGCAGCTAAAAGCCGTTTTGAAGCCGCAGACCGTACTCATCGGCTCCAGCTACTCGATCTTCCGGGACGGCAAGAACGCCTTCCGCGGGGTGAAGCGGGAGGAGTCCTCCTTCCTGCACTGGGCCAACAAGAACATCCGCGACGGGGTGTGCGACATGGTCGCCATCGGCCGCCAGTCCCTGGCCGACCCGCTGCTGCCCGCCAAGCTGGAGGCCGGCAAGGCGGCGGAGATCGACTGGTGCACGGCGTGCGACAACTGCATCGAATTCCTCATCCGCCAGCGGCCGGTGGGCTGCTCCACCTACGAGCGCGCCTACACTGAGGAGCTCCAGGAGATCCGCCGGGAGCAGGGCAGGCTGGCCGAGTCGGAGAAGCACACCTGAGAGGGCGCAAGCCGCATTCGTGATGGAAAGCCCCGAACAGCCCACCTTTTACTTCATCGGCGTCACTACCGGCGGCTCACTGGCTCTGGAGCTATTCCCGGTGTGGCTCCAGACGCTGGGGCTGCCGCCGGCCGCGATCCTGGGGCACGACATCCCGGTGCGCGGGCCTCGGGAGGCTTATCGCGCGATCGTCCGCCGCATCCGCGAGGAGCCGGCGGCTCTGGGCGCGCTGGTCACGACCCACAAGATGGACATCCTGGCGGCGGCCGGGGACCTGTTCGACAGCCTGGATCCGTACGCGCAGGTGTTCCGGGAGGTGTCGGGCATCGCCAAGCGCGGCGGCGAACTGCACGGCTCGGCCAAGGACCCCTTCAGCTGCGGGCTGGCCCTGGAGCATTTTCTGCCGGCAGGGCATTGGCGGGAGCATCCCGCGGCCGAGGCGCTGATCATGGGTGCCGGCGGAGCGGGGCTGGCGCTCGCCGCCTACCTGATGCGTCCGGAGAACGGCGCCAACCGGCCGGCCGGGGTCACCCTCTCCGACGTCAACCCCGGAAACCTGGCGACCTGCCGGGAGGCGCATGCCAGGCTCCGGCGGGCCACCGAGCTGCGCTACGTCCAGCTGGGCGCGGGTGGCACCAACGACGGCCTGCTGGCCGGACTGCCGCCCGGCTCCCTGGTGGTCAACGCCACGGGTCTGGGCAAGGACCGCCCTGGCTCGCCGCTTTCGGGGGAAGGCCTCTTCCCCATGGACGGCTACGCCTGGGAGTTCAACTACCGGGGGGAGCTGGAGTTCCTGCAACAGGCCCGCGCCCAGCAGGCGCGCCGCCGCCTGGTCGTGGAGGACGGTTTGGTGTACTTCATCTTCGGCTGGGCCCTGGTGATCGGGGAGGTGTTCGGCCGGGAGCTGTCCCCGGAGGACCGGGCCGCCCTGTGCCGGTCCACCCACGCCGCGCTGGGCAGCCCGCCGGACCGCCGGCCCTGCGGCTGAACCCCATGGGCTCCTCCCCAGGCCTTGGCGGCGGCGCGCGAGGCCGCGCGACTTGACGCCCCCCCACGTGCAGTGTAGCAATAGCTATGCTCAGAAAAAGCAGGGTCCGGGCCCAGGGGGTTCTGCGCTACGAGGAACCCCGCTTCGTGCCCTGGGTCTACGCCCTCATGCGACTGAGCAGCCCGGTCTACGACCGCCTGGCCGAGGGCATCGCCGGGTTCCAGACCCACGGCGTGGAACGCCTGATCGCGGCCTACCAGCGCTTCTACCGGCGCGAGGCCCGCCTGCTCATCGCCTTCCGGCACGCAGCCAGGCACGACCCGCCGGTCATGGTCCAGCTGCTCTGCCGCATCCTGCCGCGTGAAGCCCGCCGTCGCCGGCAGGCCCTGGGCGGGCTACCCCACGCCCATTTCCTGTACGGCAGGGGAGTGACCCTGTGGGCTGGCGGCGGGGCGGCCTTCCTGATCCCCCGCATCGCCGGGCTGCCGGTGGTCAACCGCCGGGCCGACACCCGAGCCCTGCGCAACATCCGGCATTTTCTGACCGAAGGGCCCCACCCCGTGGCCCTGGCGCCGGAAGGGCAGGTGACCTACCACAACCACCGGCTGGGGCCCATGGAGCAGGGCAGCGCGCGCCTGGCCGTCTGGTGCCAGGAGGAGCTGGACCGGCAGGGACGCGCCGAAGAGGTCCTGGTGCTCCCGGTGGGCATCGAGTACCGGTTTCCGCGGGACCCCGAGCGGCTGCTGGAGCGGCTCATCGCCCGCATCACGCGCAGCGGCGGCCTGACCGCGCCCCCGCCCGGCCCCGCCCGCGAGCGGCTGCTGGACCTGACGGAGCAGCTCGTAGGCAGAATCGAGACGTACTACGCCCGCTTCTTCGCTGGCGTTCGCGGCGCGGGCGGTGCATCACCCGGGGCAACGCCCGGGCTATTGCCCGGTGCAACGCCCGGGCTATTGCCCGGTGCATCGCCCGGCCTGCGGGAGCGCATCGAGCGGGCCTGCGACGCGGCCCTGCGCGTGCCGGAGCGCTTCATGGGCTTGCAGACTGAGGGCGACCTGCTGTCGCGGGTGTTCACTGTCCGGCAGCGGGGCTGGGACTACCTTTTCCGGGGGGACGTGCCGCCGCAAGGGCGGGCCAGTCCCGTGGACCGGCTGCTGGCCGACCGGCTGGCCGACGAGGCCTACCTGCACCTGCGCCACAACGAGCTGGTCGACGTGTTGGAGTACGTGCAGCCGGATTACATCGGGCCTGGGGCGTCGCCGAACCGCCTGGTGGAGTACGCCCTGAATCTGGCCGACGTGCAGAACCGTCTCCTGGGCGGGGACATCTCCTCGCGATACAGCCCGCCGGGAAAGCGGGTGCTGATCCGAATCGGCGAGCCCCTGGAGGTCCGCCGCTTGTGCGCGGACATAGCGGCCCACGCAGGGGGAGGGGTGGGGGCGCATGCCAGGACGGCCGTGGTCTTCGAAGCACTGAGCGCCAGCCTGGAGGCGCTTTCCCTGGAGGAGCCTTCGGTAGAAGAGCCCTCCAGCCGGCCGTAGCAAATTCCGCCCGGCCGGGGTATAACCTGGAAATCAGGAGGGCATAGGATGGGTGGGACACAGACCGTCCGGCGCTCGCCGGAGCATCTTGGCTTGGGCGTCAAGCTCGGCTATGGCATCGGGGATTTCGGCTTCAACCTGGTCCTGCAGGCCACGGCCGTTCACCTGCTGTTCTTCTTCACGGACGTGTACGCGATCTCCGCCGCGGCGGCCGGAGGCATCTTCCTGGCCTCCAAGATCTGGGACGCCGTCATCGACCCCGGCCTGGGGGTGCTGATCGACAACACCCGCACCCGCTGGGGCGGCAAGCGCCCCTACCTCCTGTTCGGCGCGGTGCCGCTGGGGATCTCGGTGGCCCTGCTGTTCCTGGCCCCTCCGCTGCCGCCGTCCTGGAAGATCGTCTACAGCGCGGCCACCTTCATCCTGTTCTGCACGGCGCTCAGCGTCGTGAACATCCCCTATAGCGCGCTCACCGCGACCATGACCCTGGACAGCCGGGCGCGCTCGGGACTTTCCGCCTGGCGCATGTCGCTGGCCCTGGTGGGCACCCTGGTCGCGGCCGGGGCCACGCGGCCGCTGGTCGCCCTCCTGCCTTCGGAGCTGACCGGCTTCCGCGTGGTGGGCGCGGTCTACGGCCTCCTGGCCGCGCTGATCACGCTGGTGACCTTCTTCTCGGTGCGGGAGCGGGTCGCGGAAGAGCGCGAGGCCGGCGTCGGCTTCCGCCAGTACCTGAAGGTGCTGACCGGCAACCCGCCGTTCCTGTTTTTAACCCTGGGCATGTTCCTGTTCATGATCGCGATCGGCATGACGGCCAGCGGCGTGAACTACTTCTTCAAATACAACCTGCGCGCGGAGTTCTCGGCCTCCCTGGCGCTGCTGGCATTGCTGGGCACCGCGGTCCTGTTCATCCCCGTGTTCCTCCTGCTCGCCAACCGGACCAGCAAGCGCCTGGCCTTCGTGCTGGGAATGAGCACCCTGGCCGCCGTGCTGGCCGCCCTGTACTTCGTCGGCGAGCGCAGCGCCGGACTCACCATCGGGCTGTTCGTGGTCGGCGGGATCGGCATGTCCTCGATTTACCTGTGTCCCTGGGCCATGCTCCCCGACACGGTCGAGTACTCCCAGTGGAAGCTGGGAATCCGCCGGGAAGGGATCCTGTACGGCACCTACTTCTTCTTCAACCAGTTTGGCTCGGCGGTGGCCGGCTACCTGCTGGGCATGGGCCTGCACCTGGCCGGCTACGTGGCCAACGTCGAGCAAAGCGCGCGGTCGCTGGCCGGCATCCGCCTGCTGATGTCCCTGGTCCCCCTGTTCTTCATCGTGGCGGGGATCGTGCTCATCGGCTTTTATTCCATCACGGCCGAACGGCACCGGCAGATGGTGCAGGAGATCTACGGCGGAGACAAGCAGAGCGGTTGAGCGCCCCGGGGTCGGCCGCCCCGCGGCGTAAACCGTCTGACGGCCGAATCCTGCCTGGATATCAACATACCGACCGGTTGGAATGTTTTCTTGCAACCTATTCCGGATGCACAGGTCGTTTCAGGCGTGCAGGCACGCAGCGAGGAGACCCGGGGCAGGATCCTGCAATGCGCCATGACCCTGTTCGGGCGCCAGGGCTATGACGCCACGGGGGTCGCGGGCATCTGCAAGGCGGCGGCCGTCAGCAAGGGCGCCTTCTACCACCATTTCGCCAGCAAACAGGCGGTTTTCCTGAACCTGCTGGAGGAGTGGCTGCAATCCGTGGAGGTCGACCTGGCCGGAGCGCTGGCCGAAGCCCCCAACGTGGTCGATGGGCTGCTGGGCATGGCGGCCCGCACCCGCGGCATCTTCACCGCCGCGGACGGCAGGCTGTCGATCTTCCTGGAATTCTGGGCCCAGGCGCGCAAGGACCCGGAGGTCTGGCGGCGGGCCATCGAGCCGTTCCGCCGGTACCGGGAGCTCTTCGCCGCGGTCATCCAGCGCGGCGTGGCGGAGGGCACGTTCCGGCCGGTGGACCCGGTAACCGCCGCCCAGGCGCTGGTGTCCCTGGCCGTGGGAGTCATCATGCAGGGCGTATTCGACCCGCGGGGGGCCGAGTGGGACCGCGTCACGCAGGAGGCGGTCGGCCTGTTCATCGAGGGCATAGGGAAAAGGTAGGCACGAGGATGGTATTAATCACCGGCGCAGCCGGGCACCTGGGCAACACTCTGGCCCGCGAGCTAGTCGCGCGGGGGGAGCGCGTACGGGCGCTGATCCTCCCGGGGGAGAACGCCGCCGCGCT
>CAZMWZ010000180.1:4660-6176 GCA_964570045.1 uncultured Spirochaetaceae bacterium | reverse complement strand
ATCGTGCAGAAGGAGTCCGTCGACGAGGTGACGGCCCTGTGCCGGCAGTTGGGCAAGCCGGTGGTGGCCGGCGGCCCCTACCCGATCTCGATGTACGGCCAAATCCAGGGGGTGGACCACTTCGTGCTCGACGAGGCGGAGCTCACCCTGCCGCGCTTCCTCGAGGACCTGGAGAAAGGCCGCCCCGGAAGGGTGTACCGTGACGAGCGCAAGCCCGATCTCACCGGGACCCCGGTCCCCCGCTTCGACCTGATCGACGTGGCGGCCTACGACAGCATGCCCCTGCAGTACTCGCGCGGCTGCCCCTACAACTGCGAGTTCTGCGACATCATCGAGATGTTCGGGCACGTCCAGCGCACCAAGAACCCGGCTCAGTTCCTGCGGGAGCTGGACGCGGTGTGGGCCACCGGCTTCCGCGGCGGCGTGTTCATCGTGGACGACAACTTCATCGGCAACCGGCGAAAGACCCGCGAGCTGCTGCGCGCCGTGTCCGGCTGGCAGAAGGAGCACGGACACCCCTTCCCGCTGTCCACCGAGGCCTCCATCGACCTGGCCCAGGACGAGGAGCTGCTGGACCTGATGGTGGAGGCGGGATTCGTCATGGTATTCGTCGGGATCGAGACCCCGGACGAGGCCACCCTGGCCTTCACCCAGAAGACCCAGAACCTGAAGGCCGGGATCCTGGCCAGCGTGCGTAAAATCCAGGCCCGCGGCATCGAGGTGACCGGCGGGTTCATCGTGGGCTTCGACACCGACACCCCGGACATCTACCAGCGGCAGATCGACTTCATCCAGGAGGCCGGGATCCCGATCGCCATGGTGGGGCTGCTCAACGCCGTGCCCAAAACCCAGCTGTACAAGAGGCTCCAGGCCGAAGGGCGCCTCCTGGCGGACACCACCGGCAACAACACCCACACCCTGCGCCTGAACTTCGTGCCCCGGCGGCCGGAGGCGGAGGTGGTGGAGGGCTATAAACGCGTGCTCGCGACGCTGTACTCCCCGGCGAACTACTTCCGGCGCTGCGCCACGCTGCTGGAGCGGCTGCCCCGCCGCAGCCGGTCCGGCCGGCCGGTGAGCTGGTCGGGCATCCGGGCGCTGCTGCGCTCCCTGGTGCAGCAGACCTTCTCCCCTTATGGTTGGCATTACCTGCGCCTGCTGGCCGGCGCCGCCTTGCGCCGTCCCGCCCTGTTCCCGGACGCGGTGGCCTGCGCTATCAAGGGCCACCACCTCTTTGTGATCACCGAGGAGATCCTGAAAGCGGACGCCTTCTCCCGCCGGCTGGGCGACACGCGGCAGAGCTTCCAGCCGCAGGTGGCCGCGGCGCTGGATGCCGGGGAAGCGGTCGCCGTGGCCTCCCTGGAGCGGCGCATCCTGCGCCTGCTGGAGCAGGCCCAGCGGGAGTACCAGCGTTTCAGCCGGGAAGCCCAGGTGGCAGTACAGGAGGTCTTGGGCGAGTTCGCCGCGGCCTGCGCGGTCTGGGTCCGCAGCCTGCGCCTGGCGCGGGTACGCGTCCGCG
>CAZMWZ010000180.1:0-4560 GCA_964570045.1 uncultured Spirochaetaceae bacterium | reverse complement strand
CGTCAGTCCAGGACCGGTTTCAGCTGCTCCTCCTCGGCGCGGGCCGCCCGGCGCCCCTCTTCCACCTTCACCCGCAGCAGCAGCACGATGCCCACGATGAAAAATACGATCAGGCTTAAGACCGCCGGGCGGCTGGAGCCGAACAGCGCGGCGGCCCCGGCGAACACCAGCGGCCCGAGCAGCGTGGCGAACTTCTCCATGATGCCGAAAAGGCTGAAGAACTCACCGCTTTTAGCTGCCGGGATCATGCTGGCGAACAGGCTGCGGCTCAGCGCCTGGCTGCCGCCCTGCACGCAGGCCACCAGCCAGGCCAGGCACCAGTAGTCCAGCACCGAGTCCAGGAAGAAGCCGTAGACCGCGATGGCCGCGTACACCACCAGAGCCAGGACCAGGCTGGCCTTGGTGCTCAGGCGGGCGGCCGGGCCGCAGAGCAGCGGACGGCCCAGCAGGAAGGCCAGCCCCAGGCACACGGCCTCTAGCGCCAGGATGAGACCCAGGACCAGGGGCAGGCTGCTCTGCCTTTCGGGCTCCAGTACCCGCACCGCCCCGAGCGCCAGCCGGGTGCCGGCGCTGCGCGTATCCTTCTCGCCGTGGTTCGCCAGAGCCAGCGTGTGCCGCCCGGCCTCGGCGGCCGTCAGTTCGCGGGTGAGCTCCCAGCGCGCCGTCGCGCTGTAGCAGTTGAGGAGCAGCGGACGGCCGTCCTCGCCGGCGAGCGGGCGCCCGTCCAGCTCCACCTGCCAGATCCCGAAGTCGGGGCCCACGGCGTAAGTCAGGACCAGCGCCTGCCCGTGGAACTTCAGCTCGATGCGGTCCCCCGCCCGCTCACCGGCGCGATACACCCGGTCGGCCCTGGCGTTCAGGGTCCGGGCGGACACTCGCTCGCTGGCCCAGGAGCCGCGGTAGGTCAGGGCCGGGTCCTCGGAGGCCAGCAGGCCCTGCCCCGCGAACCCGTCGCCTCCCGCATAGGGTGGCGGGGTGGCGCCGGTCCAGCTGCCAGGCAGCCAGCGAGTCCCGACCACCCCCAGCGCAGGCAGCAGTACCAGGTTGGCGAGCACGAAAGCCAGGAAAACGGGGCGCAAGCGGGTGCGGCGAGAGCCGGCGGGTTCCCTTTTCGGCCGCGGCAGGTTCCCGAAGATCAGGCTGAAGGGAATGCCGGCGAACTGGACCAGCAGCAACGCCAGGATCAGTTCCACGCTGCCCAGTCCCAACTCGGCGCCGTAGATGGCCGCGATGCCGATGATGGTGCCTATCCCGTCGATGTAGATCAGGTAGGAGAGCAGGAACTTGAACAGCTCCTTGTAGCGGCGCATGTCCCTGAGCGTCTCGCCCAGGCGACGGAAGGTGGCTACTAGTAGGCGTTGCCCGGGGGGTCGTGTGCTGAGGGTGCGCGGCTCCGGCACGACGGCCAGCACCGGGATGCTGAACAGGGCCCACCACAGCGCTACGCTCACGAACGAAAGGCGCGGCCCCCAGGTGCCGGGCAGCAGGCGGATCATGGCCACGTTCAAGGCCAGCAGGATTCCCCCGCCGAGGTAGCCCAGGGCGTAGCCGCGGGTGGACACCGAGTCCTGGTCCGCGGGCTTGGCCACGTGCGGGAGCAGGGAGTCGTAGAAGATGATCGAACAGCCGAAGCCCAGGCGCCCGAACACGAACAGCAGCGAGGCCAGCAGCCAGTCCCCGCTCTTCACCAGCACCAGCAGGCCCGTGCAGACCACGCCCAGCCCGGCGAACAGCGACAGGAGCAGTTTTTTGCCCCGGATGATGTCGGAGACCGTGCCGAGCACCGGCGCGATCAGCGCGCCCAGGAAGATCGAGACGCTCAGGCCCGCGGACCAGTAGGCGGTGGCCACGCTGGGGCTGGGCAGCGTGGAGCCGGCCACCTGGCTGTAGTACACGGGCAGCACCGCGGCCAGGATGGTGGTGGCGAAGGCCGAGTTGGCCCAGTCGTACAGGGTCCAGGCCCGAATGCGCCGCCGGTAGTTCTTGTCCAACTCGCTCACTTCACCCTCCCGGCGCCAGTATTTCCGCCCGTGCCCGACCCTCCGCGCCCGGGAGCGTGAGACCCAGCAGCGCGGCCAGGGTCGGGCCCAGGTCGGTGATGGCCATCTCCTCCAGCACCGCGCCGGACCGGATGCCGGCGCCGGCGGCCACCAGAAGGGAGGTGTACCCCTCGCGGTCCGGCCGGTAGCCATGGCAAGCCCGGTGCTCCGCCGGCGCCGGCTCGCTCACCTCCGGCCGCAGCCGGGGCGAAAAGAAGAAGCCCTGCCGGGCCTCCAGCACGAAATCGATGGAATCGCCCAGCCCCAGACGGCGGATCGCCTGCCCGCTGTAGATTTCATCGATACCATGACGCGGGTCGGCGCGCAGCCGCTCCAGGCACTTCGCGACCCGCCGGCGCAGACCCCGGTCGGACCGGTCGCGCAGGTACAGGTGGGCCGAGCCGTCCACCGTGTTGGCCCAAGCCTCCCAGTCGCGGCAGCGCCCGCGGCGGTCGAGGGTTATGTGCCCCGCGCGGGCCAGCGCGGTGTTCAGGTTCACGGCGGTGTGCACGTCCAGGTAGGCGTGGTCGCCGAACACCACGAAGGCCGTGCGCGCGTGGCTGCCGGACCGAAGACTGGCGTCGAGCATCTGCCCCAGCCGGCGGTCCTGCTCCTTCAGCACTCGAGCGACTGCGGGACCCTGGAAACCTTCCCGGTGGCGCACCGCGTCCAGGTCCAGCAGGTGGACCAGCAGGAGGTCGGGGCGCCGGGAACGCAACAGGTGGGCGGCGGCCGCGGTCGTGAAGTTGTCCAGGTGGTAGCGGTCCAGCCCGCGCAGCAAGGTGCGATAGAGGCGTAGCATGTCCAGGATGAATAGCGGGGAACCGGCGGAGGCCACCCGCCAGGCCAGGCTCTGCCCCGGCGCGGTGGTCAGAATCTCGGGAAGCACCCAGCGTTGCCGGGAGCGCCCGGCGGAGGGCCAGAACAACGAAGCGGTGCTCAAGCCCGCGGCCATGGCCCGGTCGTACAGGGTGGGTACACGGATGGCTCGGCGGTACCAGAACCACTCCGGCTGCTCGCGCCCGGGCTGGAAGCGGGTGTTGGCCAGGATCCCGTGCCGTGCCGGGCGCACCCCGGTCAGCGCGCTGGCGTGCAGGACATAGGTCTGGGTCGGGTAGACGCCGCGCAGCCGGCGGCACAGCGCCCCTCGCCGCAGCAGGCGGCGGAAGGCGGGCAGGTCGCGCAGGGCGTCCAGGTCGGCGGTGGCCAGCCCGTCCAGCGAAATCACCACCAACTGCCGGTCCTTCCCTCCGCTCACCGCCGCGCGCCTCCCCGTCGGATAACCGCCAAGCCGGAAGCTATTGTAGGGCATGCGGCCCCCCTTCCTCAAGCGCGGCGCTGGAATGCGGCTTGACGCCGGGGTGCGCGCGGCGGTAGCGTGGGCTCATGACAACCCAGGAGCTGCAGAAGCGTTTCGCCGCCGCTCCCGCCGAGCTGGAGGCGAAGCTGCGGGACCTCAGCCGGGAGCAGCTGCGCTTCCGCCCCTTTGCCGACGCCTGGACCGTGCACGAGCAGGTCGTGCACCTGGCGGACGCCGAGATCAACAGCTCGGTGCGCCTCAGGAAGATCCTGGCCGAAAGCGGGGTGGCGGTGGACCTCATGGACCAGGACAAGTGGCTCGCCGGCCTGGACTACCACGCCCAGTCGCTGGACCGGGCGGTGAGCCTGTTCCGCCTGCTGCGGGAAATCTCCTGCGACCTGCTCTCCAGGGTGCGGGAGCCCATGTGGGAAGGCAACTGGATCCAGCACCCGGAGCGGGGGAAGCTGACCCTGCGCAGCTGGCTGGAGATCTACCTCGAGCACTCCGACGCGCACCTCGGCTACATCGAGCGCAACCTGCGGCTGTGGAGGGAAATCGCAGGAAAACCGTGAAGTACGCCATCATTCTGGGAAACCTAGGGAACACCAACGACCGCTTTCTCGCTAGCGGCTACAAGGAGCAGCCCACCAAAGAGGAAATGCTGAAGCGGGCCGCGGCGATCGAGGGGGTCGAGGGCGTGGAGCTGGTGGGCACCTGGGACATCACCACGGACAACGTCGAGGAGGTGGGCGGCCTGTTGGCCAAGTACAACCTGAAGTGCGCCTCGATCATCCCGGACCATTTCGCCCAGAAGCGCTGGGGCAACGGAGCGTTCTCCGCCAAGGACCCCGCCATCCGGGCCCAGGCCGTGGAGGAGACCGCGAAGATGGCCGAAGCGGCCCTCGCGCTTGGCTGCGACCTGATCAGCCTCTGGCCGGGGCAGGACGGCTACGACTACTGCTTCCAGGCGGACTACCGGCAGGAGCGGTTGTGGATCGAGGAGGCCGTGCGCTCGCTGGCCCAGCGCGTCGGTGAACCCAACGTGGGGGTGACCATCGACACGGGCCATTCCTTCGTGGCCGGCGAGAACGTGGCCGAAGCGGCGGTGATGCTGTCCATGTACGGGGACAAGCGTTCTGGCTGCGCGAGATCGGCTACCGCGGCTGGTACTCCATGGACCAGTACCCGTACCGCGAGGAAGCCCAGGGCGCCCTGCGGGAG
>CAZMWZ010000179.1:4691-6198 GCA_964570045.1 uncultured Spirochaetaceae bacterium | reverse complement strand
GCCGAGAACCCCAGGTGGGAGTGCCGCCGCCAACCCTCCGCGAAACGGAACCGCCCGGACCGGCGCCCCACCTCGGCGCTCATGTCCCGCATCGCGATCAGGTAGCTGTCCAGACCCTGGCTGGTGTCCAGCCACTTCTTCTGACTCTCGTGGCAGGCGAGCATGGCCTGCTTGTCCTCGATCACCGGGGAGATGTCCACGTAAAAGTCCGGTTCGATGCGCCGGCGCAGCCCGTCGGCCAGGCCGTACGGCAGCGCGTGGTAGAGCAGCACGTCCTGAAAAGTGGGAGGCACCGGGGGAATCGTAGCAAAGTTGGGCATGCCGCGGCAGAAGGCGGCGGTCACCCCTACCCGGCTGGTGTTCATGTGGTCTTCCATGTAGTCCTCGGGGGAGGGCAGCAGCAGGATGTCCGGCTTCACCTCGCGCATGACCGCCGTGGCGCGGCGCACGAGCTCCGGGGTGTAGAACACCTCCAAGTCCGGCACCAGGCTTTCGTGGAACTCCGCGCCGAGCAGGGTCGCGGCTCGCCGGGCTTCCACGCGCCGTTTGGCCGCGGTCTCGCCCGGCCCCAGCTCGGTGCTGCCGCAGCTTCCGTCGGCCAGATTCAGGTAATGCAGCGCGCAGCCCGCCCGCTTCAACAGAAACAGGGTCCCGCCCATCATGAACTCGATGTCGTCGGGGTGGCAGGAGAAGGCGAACACGGTCACAGGCATATACCTCAGGCTCCCAGCCAGCGGTCCAGCCAGGCGAAGGCCTCGGTCTGCATGTCCCGGCTGAAGCGGTGCTCCCCCGGGAACCGGCTCACGCGCACGGCCTCCGAAGCGCCGGCCCGGCGGTAGATCTCCTGCAGCATCTTCCCCGCCCGCAGGGACTCTTCCAGGTGGAACAAGGGATCCTGCTCACAGGTCTGCACCAGGCTGGGCAGCGGCACCCGCAGCCCCAGCACCTCCGGGAAGTCCAGCTGCCGCGCCAGGCGCGGCACGAACAGGGCCCAGGTGTGGGTGAACCCGCTGTGCAGGGCGAAGTCCTTCCAGGTGCTCAGGAAGCCGGCGGAAACCGCGCAGTCGATCGAGTCGTCCAATCCCGCCAGGAAGCAGGCGCGCAGGCCCCCGCCGGAAAGCCCGCAGCAGCCGAGACGGTCCGGGTCCACGTCCGGGCGGGCGGCCAGCACCCCCAGCGCCGCCAGGTCCTCGGCCAGGACCACGCCGGGAAAAGTGGTGCCCAGGGCGAACAGGGACCGGGCCGCCACCTCCTCGTGCCGGCCGGCGAAGGCCTCGTAGCGGGCCAAACGCTCGGCGGGTTCTTCGGCGGGCACGTCGACGTCCTCCAGGGCGCGCCCGGGGGTGAGGTCCTCGAAGCGCAGTTCCCGGAGCGCATCGGGGGCGGCCAGCAGGCGTTCCGCCACGTGGGCGGGAACCTCCGAGGCTAGGATGCGGCGGCTGCCGAAGGGGAACACGTCGTGCACCAGCACCCCGTAGCCGCGGCGGGCCAGCTCATTGGCCCAGGC
>CAZMWZ010000179.1:0-4591 GCA_964570045.1 uncultured Spirochaetaceae bacterium | reverse complement strand
CGCACGACCGCCCTGCCCTGCTTCTTCCATTCCGGAAGACGGATCTTACCGCTCTTCATAACCCTCTCGAACGACAGCCGCCCCGGCGTCCCCGCAACCCCCTCGGCCCACGGGCCGTAGCCGCCCAGCAAATTCAGTTCTTGTGCTTCCATGACGGTGCCATTATACCTTATCCGCACCCCATCCGTCCTTGCCGTGCGCAAACATTCCCGCTATGCTGGGCTCATGTCAGCCACGATGAAGCGCCCCGTGATCCAGCCGACCGTAGGGTTCATCGTATACGGGGTGCACAAGGACGGACTCCAGGACCCGCTGGGCGCGGCCTTCATCGACGAGCGCGTGGTCGCGGCGTCGAAGGCCGCCCTGCGGCAGCTCGGCTTCCAGCTGGCGGAGTACCCCCTGGTGATCGCGAGCAAGGCCGAAGCCCGTGCCGCCCTGGCCGAGATGAAAAAGGCAGACGCGGTGGACTGCGTGGTCCTGTTCTCCGGAACCTGGGTCTGGGCCGCGCACCTGGTGGGCGCGGTCCGGGATTTCGCCCTGAGCGGCAAGGCGGTCGCGCTGTGGACCCACCCCGGCTCCCAGGGCTGGCGCCCGGTGGGCGGCCTGGTCATGCACGGCGCCCTCCTGGAGGTGGGCATTCCCCACCGCTTCGTGTACGGCGCCGCCGACGACGCGGCCTCGATCGCCCGCCTGGCTTCCTGGTGCCGGGCCGCGCACCTGCGCCGGCGCCTGAACCTGGCCACCCTCGGGGCCTTCGGCGGCCGCGGCATGGGGCAGACCTGCGGCGTGGCCGACCCTTCCCAGTGGATGCGCGTGTTCGGGGTGGACATCGACACCCGGGACACCACGGAGCTGATCCGCCGGGCCCGGGAACTGCCTGCCTCCGAGCTAAAAGCCCTGGAGCCGCGCCTGGTGAAGCTTTTCGGCAGGAAGCCCCCGGAGAGCCTGGCCAACGAACGCTCCCTGCGCCTGTACCTGGCCATCAAGGGGTTCGTCGAAAAGGAGGGCTGGGATTTCTACACGATCCAGTCCTTCCCCGGCCTTAGCGACGACTACGCGGCTACCTGCTTCGCCCAGAGCATGATGTTGGAGGACGGGGTCGGCACCTCCACCCTGGGGGACTTCAACACGGCGCTCTCCGTGTACCTGCTCACCATGCTGAGCAGGCAGCGGGTGTACTACGGCGACCTGCAGCACCTCGACACGAAATCCCGCGAGATCAAGATCATCGGCGACGGGGCGGTGCCACCCTCCCTGGCAGGGAAGCTCGGGCCGGCGGGCTTCGCCGAGCATGGGATCCCCACCGAGGGGCAGGCCGGGGGTCTATCGGTGAGGCTGGTTTGCAAGGTCGGCGAGGGCGTGCTGGCCCGCCTGGGCCGCGTCAACGGCGAGTTCCGCCTGGTCCTCGCGCGTTGCTCGATCTTCGAGCCCCCGGCCTCGCAGCTCCAGGGCCGCCTGGAGGAATGCGGTATCCCCTTCTGGCCCCACGGCTTCGTGACCGCGCATTGCGACATGGAGGCCTTGCTGGAGAACTGGACCAACGAGTACGCCTGCCTGGGCTATGGGGAGGAGCTGTACCCGGCCCTGGCCGACTTCTGCGAGCAGACCGGCATCCGCGTCGTGGCGCTGTAAAGCGTCGCAGGGGAGGGGGGAGTCGTGAGCGAGCTGAGCCTGCGCGAGTTCAAGCCGAAAAGCCTGCTGCGCGTCCCGGAACACTTGCCCGACAGGGCCCGCTACCCGGTCGTGGACGCGCATAACCATCTTTTCGGGGACCGCCCCGCCGCCGAGATGCTCGAAGCCATGGACGCGGCAGGGGTGGCCGTGTTCCTGAACGTGACCGGGAACGTGAGCCTGCCCTTCGATGAGACGGGCTACTCCATCCGCAGGCGCGAGCTGTCCTTCTACCTCGACGGGTACGTGCGCCCGTACCCGAGGCGCTTCGCCTGCTTCACCATGTCCGAGTTCGCCCGCTGGGACGACTTCGCCCTGTTCAAGACCCAGGAGAACCCCTCCGGCGACCCGCGCCGGTGGGTGGACCTCTGCATCCAGCGGCTGGAGGCGGACGTGCGGGCTGGAGCGCTGGGGCTGAAGATCACCAAGGAGCTGGGCCTGCGCTTCCGCGACAACGACGGCGCCATGATCCCCGTGGACGACGAGCGCCTGTTCCCGGTCTGGAAGCGCGCGGGGGAGCTGGGACTGCCCGTGCTCATCCACACCTCCGACCCGGTGGGCTTCTTCCTGCCCATCGACGCGGCCAACGAGCACTACCTGACCCTGACCGACGCCCCGGGGTGGAGCTTCCTGGGCTCCCCCTTCGGCAAGATGGAGCTGCTCGCGCAGCGCGGCCGCCTGATCGCCGCCCACCCCCGCACCCGCTTCCAGTGCGCGCACGTGGCCAACCTGCCCGAGGACCTGGCCTGGGTCGCCCGTTTCCTGGACGCCCACCCCAACGCGGTGGTGGACTTCTCCGCCCGGATGGACGAGCTGGGCCGGCAGCCCTTCACCGCCCGCGACTTCTTCGTCCGCTACCAGGACCGCATCCTGTTCGGCACCGACATGCCCTGCGACCCGGCGGTGTACCGCTGCTACTTCCGCTTCCTGGAGACGCGCGACGAGTACTTCGAGTACCCGGACTACGTGGGCCGCTGGGGGCACTCCCGCTGGCGCATCTACGGCCTGGGTCTGCCCGACCGGGTGCTGAAGAAAGTCTACTACCAGAACGCCCTGCGCCACATCCCGGGGTTGGAGGTGCGCCCGTGATCGCGCCGAAAAAGCTCTACGAGTGGTGCCGGATCCCGTACGCCGAGCTGGAAAAGCACCCGGCCCGGAAAATTCCCTTCCGGCTGGTGCGGGACTCCGCCGTCATGGGCGACCTGATGGCCCGTGAGCTGGTAGAGGCGATCCGCGTGGCGGAAAAACGCGGGGAGAGCTTCCGGGCCATCATCCCCTGCGGCCCGAGCTGCTGGTACAAGCCCTTTACCGACCTGGTGAACCGGGAGAGGGTTTCCCTGAAGCGCTTCGTGGTGTTCCACATGGACGAGTGCCTGGACTGGCAGGGCCGGGAGCTGCCGCGCGCCCACCCCTACAGCTTCCGCGGCTTCATGGAGCGTCACTTCTACGCCCCCGTGGACCCCGAGCTGGCCGTGCCCGAGGGCAACCGGCACTGGCCGCGCGCGGACAATGTCGAGAGAATCGCCGCCGCGGTCGCCGCAGCTCCGATCGAGCTGACCTACGGCGGCTGGGGGCAGGACGGGCACATCGCCTACAACCAGGCCCGCCGCCACCCCTACTCGCTCATCGGCCTGGAGGAGCTGGCCGCCTCCACCGTGCGGGTACAGGAGAACAACTGGGACACGGTTCTGGCCCTGGCCCAGCGCACCTTCGGGACGGCCTGGCAGTTCGTGCCTCCCCTGTCCGTGACCCTAGGCCTGAAGGAGTGCCTCTCGGCCAAGAAAGTACGCCTGTTCTCCGACACCGGCGCCTGGAAGCAGACCGCCCTGCGGGTGGCCCTGTTCAGCGAGCCGGACCCGGAGTACCCGATCACCCTGCTGTCCCGGCATCCCGATGCGCTGCTCACCGCCACGCTCGAGACGGCCACCCACCCCATCAGCCTGCACCCCGAGTGGGACCTGGGGTTGTGAGCGGCGGCATCCTGCGCCTCCCGTCCGGGACCCGGCTGCGCTATGAGGCGCTGATCGGGACCGGCGGCATCGGCTCCGGGAGCTTCTTCCTGCTGGACGGCGACCACACGCTGGGGCGGGAGGAGAGCCGCAGCGGCCGCTTCCTGGACCGCCGCGACTACTGCAAGCTGCATATCGTCTGCCACTACGTGAAGGCCCTGCTTGGGGACCGGATCGCCGTGCTGCCCATCGGTCGGCTGGGCGACGACGAGGCGGGGCGGGAGCTGCGCCGTGAAATGGAAGAAGTGGGGCTGGACTTGCGGCATGTGAACACGCTCCCGAACCGCCCGACCCTGTTCTCGTTCTGCTTCCTGTACCCCGACGGCACGGGCGGGAACCTGACCACCGCCGACTCGGCCTGCGCCTCCGTGGAGCCCGCCTCTGTCGAGGCCGCCGCCCCCGACTTCGCCGCCTGGAGGGGCCGGGGCATCGCCCTGGCCGAGCCGGAGGTGCCCCTGGAGGCCCGCCTGCGCCTGCTGGAGCTGGGGGGTGAACACGGGTTCCTGCGCGCCGCCAGCTTCACCCTGGGGGAGATGCCCGCGGTGCGGGAGAGGGGCTTGCTGCAGCGGGTGGACCTGCTCGGAGTAAACCTGGAAGAGGCCCTGGCCGCCGCGGGATTGGCCGCCCCTCTTCCGGCCGACCCCTCCGGGCGCGCCGAGCTGGCCGCCGGCGCGATCGCCGCGCTCGCCGGCGAGCACCCCGCGCTGCGCCTCTCGGTCACGGGCGGGGCCGCCGGAAGCTGGTGCTGGGACGGCAGCGCCATTTCCCATGCCCCTGCGCTCCCCGTGCGCGTGGAGACCACCGGCGGCGCCGGGGATGCCCACTTCGCCGGCATCCTGGCCGGGCTGGCCGCAGGCCTGCCTCTACCCTCCGCGCAGCAGTTGGGCACGCTGGTGGCCGCCGCCTCGGTC
>CAZMWZ010000178.1:0-6246 GCA_964570045.1 uncultured Spirochaetaceae bacterium | reverse complement strand
CGGGGTCCCCGACGAGGTAGTCCACCAGATCGCGGAGCGCATCGCCGAGTTCGCGCTGTCAAGCGGCATGAAGATTGGACTTGGAGGCGACACGAACTTCTGACCTGCACGAGGGCAGGCTGTTCACCCAGCGGGTGTTTTCGCTGGTGTTCAATGGGATCCTGGTCCACTAGCTGCGGCTGACGGCCGCTTTCGCGGCAGGAACGTCGAAGCCAGATAGATCCCGATCCCAGCCCAGATCAGCCCGAAGCTCACCAGGTGGGTGCGGGTGAAAGGCTCGCGGTACAGCAGCACGCCGAGGGCCAGGTGCAGGGTCGGGGTCAGGTATTGCAGGAAACCGACCATGGACAGCGGAAGCAGCCGAGCCCCGCTGGCGAACCACACCAGCGGCAGCGCGGTCACCGGCCCGGCGAGCACGAGCAGGATATGGGTCAGGGCGTCCGCGCTGCCGAAGGCACTCCGGCCCAGGAACAGCTCGCGGCCCAGGAACAGGAGGGTCAGCGGCAGCAGGTACAGGGTTTCGATAAAGGTGCCGGTCACGGAGTCCACCGCCACCGTCTTGCGGAACAGGCCGTAGAAGCCGAAGCTGAAGGCCAGCACCAGGGACACCCACGGCAGGGCGCGGAGTTCCCAGGCGAGGAAGGCCACGCCGCCCAGGGCGAACGCCACGGAGATCCCCTGCCAGAAGCTCAGGCGTTCGCGCAGCAGCAGCACGCCGAGGGCCACGCTGATCAAGGGGTTGATGAAGTAGCCCATGCTGCTCTCCACCAGGCGGTTGGTCAGCACCGCCCAGATGAACACTGTCCAGTTGACGGCGACCAGGACGGAGGTCAGGACGAGAGTCAGCGCCGTTTTCCGGTTGGAAAGGGCGTCGCGGACCGCACCCCAACCGCGCCGCAGCGTGATCAGCGCGGCCAGCAGGACGCAAGTCCACAGGATCCGGTGCGCAGGAATCTGCATCACCGGCACGTGGTCGATGAGCTTCCAGTACGGCGGGACGAAGCCCCACAGCAGGAAGGCTCCCGCGGCATACAGGATGCCCGCTATCGCCTTGTTCAATCCGGACACTATAGGGGGTTTTCCCGGGAGTGACAACCGGAACCGGAATTGTGTACATTATTGTTCAGGTAACGTACCAATCGTATAAGCGGGATGAATAAAAACGCCGAGATCGACTTCAACCGCTGCGACCCGAGTACCTGCGACGGGGCCTCGGGGAGGTGTCCGGCGGTCTTGGCCTGCACCCGAAAACTGCTGGAGCAGGAAGAGCCCTTCGGTGCCCCGCTGCTCCTGTCGGCCCGGCTGTGTACCGGCTGCGGCGCCTGCGCGGGCGCCTGTCCCTCGTGCGCAATCGCGATCCGCAACGGTTGAGTCTTCAGATTCCCCTGTCCGCTGCTTGACAATTATCCATTTTAATCGGTAGAGTCTTATTAACAGCAAAAAGAAAGCTTTCCGAAAGAGAAAAGAAAGTATTTCATGGTCACTGCTCAGATTAGCGAAAGAGAAAAAGAGATCATCAAGCTCCTGGCTAACGACCCGGGGACCTCGGTGGCTCGGTTGAGCGAGCTCCTGAGCGTTTCGGTCGTGACCATCCGCAGCGACCTGAACGACCTGGAGCAGAAGGGTATCCTGCTGCGGACGCGAGGCGGCGCCGCCCCCGCGTTTCATCCCAACGTAGTAGAGCGGCAGAGCCTGAACGTGGAGGCTAAAAGCCGGATCGCCCAGGCGGCCGCCGCCCTGGTCAACGACGGGGACACGATCATGATCGAGGCCGGCACCACCACCGCGCTGGTGGCCCGCCACCTGCTGGGCAAGCGCTTCGTCAACATCGTGACCAACTCGACCCTCATCCTGCCTTTCGCCCGCAACAACCCCGGCATCCACCTGACCGTGGTGGGAGGGGAGTTCCGGCCGGCTTCCGAGTCCATGGTCGGCCCCCTCGCCCTCGCGCAGCTGGAGCGCTTCCACGTGCGGCTGGCTATCGTCGGCACGGACGGGTTTTCCCTGGAAGGCGGGCTGACCACCCACCTGGTGGAGGGGGCGGAGATCGTGCGCCGCATGGCCGAGCGCTCGGAGACCGTGGTCCTGGTAGCCGACTCCAGCAAGTACGGGAAGATCGGCTTCGTGCGGGTCCTTCCGGTTCAGGGGGTGCAGCGCCTGGTCACCGACACGGGCCTGAGCGCGCGGGCGGAGGAAGAGCTGGCGGGCGTGGGGGTGGAGGTGCTCAAGGCATGAAGGAGGAGAGATGGCTCACGAGGTGATCCTGCCCAAGCAGGGGCAGTCCGTGGAAACCTGCCTGATCCTGGGTTGGAAGAAAAAGGTGGGCGAGCAGGTGCAGGAAGGCGAGGCCCTGGTGGAAGTGGAGACGGACAAGGCCTCCTTCGAGATCCCGGCCCCTGTGAGCGGGACCCTGCTCGCGGTCTACCACGAGCAGGGGGAGGACGTTCCGGTACTTGCCCCCCTGGCCCTGATCGGTGAGGCGGGGGAGGCGGTTGGTGCCGTCCCGGTCCCGCCGACCCCTTCGTCGGGCCCCGCAGCGGCTGCGCAGCCGGCAGCCTCAGCTACGGTGCCCGCTTCGAGGGCCCTCGCGCCGGCACAGGTGCCGCGCGCGGGGAGCCGGACGGCCATCTCGCCGCGCGCCCGCAGGCTGGCGGAGCGCTCGGGCTTGAGCGCCGCGGAGGCGGTTGGGCTCCTGCCGCAGGGCCGGGGCAGCGGCCCCGGGGGGAGGATCCTGGAGCGCGACGTGCACCAGGGGCTAAAGGCGCGGCGCGCTGAGCCCGCTGCGCGGCGCGACACGCCGACAGCGGCACCCCGGGCCGCCAGTATGGCGCTTACGGCCGAATTCCCCGGCCCCGTCACTGAAGTCCCGGTGAAGGGCGTGCGCAAGATCATCGCCGAGCGCATGCTGGCCTCGCTGGCGGGCAGCGCCCAGTACACGCTGCAGGCCTGGGCCAACGCGGAGGTGCTCACCGCCTACCGCCAGCGCCTGAAGGCCAGCGACGAGAGCCTGGGATTGCGCGGGATCACCATCGGCGACATGGTCAACTACGTGGCGGCGAGGACGCTGGCGGGACACCCGGAGGCGAACGCCCATTTCGCGGAAGGGCGCATCCTGCAGTTCGCCCGCGTGCACCTGGGTTTCGCCGTGGACACCCCGCGGGGGCTGCTGGTGCCGGTGATCCGCAACGCCGACTCTCTCAGCCTGAAGAGGCTGGCCGCCGAGGGCGCGCGCCTGGCCCAGGCCTGTCAGGAAGGCACCGTGAGCCCGGAGGCGCTGTCTGGAGGCACCTTCACGGTGAGCAACCTCGGGGCGCTGGGGATCGAGTTTTTCACCCCGGTGCTCAACCCGCCGCAGGTGGCGATCCTGGGGGTAGGGGGCATCCAGCTGCGGCCGGTGCAGGATCCGGCGGCGGCCGGCGGTGTGGCGTTCCGCCCGCACCTCGCCCTCTCGCTGACCGCCAATCACCAGGTTTTGGACGGGGCGCCGGCGGCGCGCTTCCTGGCGGAGCTCGCCCGGAACATCGAAAACATCGGCTTGCTGCTGGCCGGCTGATCTTTAAGGAGAAACGCATATGCCCAAATCCATCGTTATCGACCCCAAGGTGGTCCGCAAAGCCGGGAAAATTGAACTCCCGCCGATCATGGTCAACCAGTATGCGGCGGACCCCAAGAAAGAGGAAAAGAAGCACGGGAAAAAGCGCCTCGCCAAGATCTACGTTGACATGTTGTTCATCCGCGAGTTCGAGTCCATGCTGGCCGCGATCAAGACCCAGGGGGAGTACCAGGGCGTCAAGTACGACTACAAGGGACCGGCGCACCTGTCCCTGGGGCAGGAGTCGGCCGCGGTCGGCCAGTGCCTGCACCTGGACACCGACGACTTCATCTTCGGCTCGCACCGCAGCCACGGTGAGATCCTGGCCAAGTGCTTCTCGGCCATCGATAAGCTGGAGGAGACCGCGCTCCAGCGGGTCATGGAGACCTACATGGGCGGGCGGACGCTGGCCGCGGTGCAGAAGGGCTCCGGCGGCGGCCTCCGGGACCTGGCCGTGGACTTCGTGCTGTACGGCACCCTGGCGGAAATCTTCGGCAAGGAGACCGGCTTCAACCGGGGCATGGGCGGCTCGATGCACGCCTTCTTCGCCCCCTTCGGCTCCATGCCGAACAACGCCATCGTGGGCGGCTCCGGGGACATCGCGGTGGGCGCGGCGCTGTTCAAGCGCATCAACCGCAGGCCCGGGATCGTGGTGGCCAATATCGGCGACGCCTCCTCGGCCTGCGGCCCGGTGTGGGAGGGTATCGTGGTGGCGGCCATGGACCAGTACCGCACCCTCTGGGACAAGGAGCTCGGGGGGGCCCCGCCGATCCTGTTCAACTTTTTCAACAACTTCTACGGCATGGGCGGGCAGCCGGAAGGGGAGACCATGGGCTTCCGCCAGCTCGCGCGCCTGGGCGCGGGGGTCAACCCCGAGGCCATGCATGCGGAGCGGGTGGACGGCTACAACCCGCTGGCCGTGGCCGACGCCGTCGAGCGCAAGAAGAAGATCCTGCTGGCGGGCCGCGGCCCGGTGCTGCTGGACGTGATCACCTACCGGCTTACCGGCCACTCCCCGTCGGATTCCGGCTCCTACCGCACCAAGGAGGAGCTGACCCTCTGGGAGCAGGAGGACTGCATCAAGGGCTATGCCCAGTACCTCACGGACAACGGCCTGTCCAAGGTGGAGGAGCTGGCCCGCCTCAAGGAGGAGGCCGTACGCCGGGTGGTGCGCGTGCTGGAGCTGGCCATCTCCCCGGAAGTGTCGCCCTTCATCGACACCCGGCGTGACTCCATCGGCGAGCTCATGTTCTCCAATCGCAAGGTGGAACGCTTCGACGAGCGCCCGCCGGAGGTGCTGCTGCCCCTGGCCGCGAACCCCCGCCTGAAGGCCAACGAGCGCAAATCCCGCTCCGGCCTGGACGAGGCCGGCAAGCCCCTGCCCAAGGCCAAGGTGTTCGCCCTGCGGGACGCTCTTTTCGAGGCCATGCTGCACCGTTTCTACGTCGACCCCACGATGGTGGCCTACGGGGAGGAGAACCGCGACTGGGGCGGAGCGTTCGCCGTGTACCGCGGGCTGACCGAAGCCCTGCCGTACCACCGCCTGTTCAACACCTCGATCTCGGAGGGGGCCATAGTCGGCACCGCCGCCGGCTACGCCCTGTGCGGCGGACGGGTGGTGCCCGAGCTGATGTACTGCGACTTCCTGGGGCGCGCCGGGGACGAGGTCTTCAACCAGGTGTCCAAGTGGCAGGCCATGTCCGCCGGGGTGCTCGCCATGCCCCTGGTCCTGCGCGTCTCGGTGGGCTCCAAGTACGGGGCGCAGCACTCCCAGGACTGGACCTCCATCGTGGCCCACATCCCCGGCCTGAAGGTGTACTTCCCGGCCACCCCGTACGACGCCAAGGGCATGCTCAACCTCGCCCTGGCCGGCACGGACCCCGTGGTGTTCTTCGAGAGCCAGCGCCTCTATGACCTCGGCGAGCTGTTCGTGAAGGAGGGGGTGCCGGCCGGCTACTACGAGGTGCCCGAGGGGGAGCCCGCCCTGCGGCGCGAGGGCCGGGACCTGACGATCGTCAGCATCGGCGCCACCCTGTACCGGGCGCTGGAGGCCGCGGAGGAGCTACAGGCGCGATACGGGGTCTCCGCGGAGCTCATCGACGCGCGCTTCATCAACCCCCTGAACTACGAGAAGATCCTGGAGTCGGTGCGCAAGACGGGCAAGGTGCTGCTCACCTCCGACGCCTGCGAGCGCGCCTCCTTTCTGCAGACCATGGCGGCCACGATCGCCCAGGCGGCGTTCGACGACCTGGACGGACCCCCCGTGGTGGTGGGCAGCCGGAACTGGATCACCCCCGGGGCCGACCTGGAGGACGCTTTCTTCCCGCAGAAGAGCTGGATCCTGGACGCGGTCCACGAACGGCTGCTGCCGCTTCCCGGTCACCGCCCCGACACCGACCAGAGCCTGGGGGAGATGCTGCGTCGCAGTCGCTTGGGCGTGTAACGAAGCGGAATTTTTTCGCATTTTTTTCCGCCGCCCCTTCGAGGCTCGCGGAAATGTGCTATTATTGGCCCAGGGGTAGCAGGTGGCGAAGGAGCGTCGGGGGAGCAAGCAGAAGACGTTCGCCGTGTTCGGGCTGGGCAGCTTCGGGGCCGAGGTGTGCCGGGTGCTCGCGGAGAAAGGAGCCCGGGTGCTGGCCTTCGACCACCGCCCC
>CAZMWZ010000177.1:0-6278 GCA_964570045.1 uncultured Spirochaetaceae bacterium | reverse complement strand
CCGCGCAGAACTGGTTGAAAGCGGGGCGCAGGCCCTGGTGGCCAGCCCGGCGGAGCTGCTCGCTTTTTTCTGACCGCGGCCTCAGGGCCCCCGCCTTAGGCGCGTATTTCGAAAGAGGAAAACCAGCCGCGCGCCTTGTCGGCCACGTCCCGGAGGATGTCCGCGGGGTATGAGCCGGCGGCCGCCAGCTCCGGGGACAGCGTACGCCCCGGCCGGAAGCTCTGGAGCACGAACCGCCGGGCGCCGGCCAGCTCTCCGGCCAGGGACAGCAGGTCCTGCCCGGAGTGCAGCCCCGGCACCGCGGTGCAGCGGAACTCGACCTCTACCGCAGCGCTGCGCAGGAGCGCGATGCTGTCCCGCACCAGCTCCAGCACCCCGCGCGCCGCCTCTTCGAGCCCGGCGGCCCGCCGGTAGGCCTCCCAGACCAGGGGCGCTTTCACATCCATGGCCACGTACTCCACCAGCCCGCGCTCCAGCAGGTCGCGCAGCACCTCCGGGCGGCTGCCGTTGGTTTCCAGCCCGCGCAGCAGGCCGAGTGACCCGACCTGCTCAAAGAACGCGCACAGGCCCGGCGCCAGGGTGGGCTCCCCGCCGCTCACCACGACCGCCTGGTACAGGCGGCGGTTCTCGGCCAGGTAAGACAGCACCGTCCCGGCGCTCAAGTCCGGGATGGAGCCCGGATCGAGCACCAGCGGGGCGTTGTAGCAGAACGGGCAGCGGAAGCCGCAGCCGCCGCAGAACAGCACGGTAGCCACCTTGCCGGGGTACTCGATCAGGGAGGTTTTCTGCCAACCCTTGAAGGTCACGGCCTGCGTGCTGGAGATCGCGGCTAGCCCGCCACCACCTCGGCCTTGAGCTGGCGGTCGTAGGTCCGGCGGTCGCCGAACTCCGCCTGCTTGCCCTCGTTCCACTGGTCCACCGGACGCAGGTAACCCACCGAGCGCGACCAGACCTCGCAGCGCGCCCCGCAGCGGGGGCAGCTGGACTGCTCGCCGGCGAGGTACCCATGCTCCTCGCAGATGCTGAAGGTGGGGGTCAGGGTGTAGTACGGCAGGTGGAAGTTCTCGGCGATGCTGCGCACCAGCTGGCGGGTGGCCTCCGCGGAAGGCAGGCGCTCGCCCAGGAAGCAGTGCAGCACGGTGCCGCCGGTGTAGCGGGTCTGCAGCTCGTCCTGCAGCCGCAGCGCGGTGTACACGTCGTCGGTGAAGCCCACGGGCAGCTGGGTGCTGTTGGTGTAGTACGGGGCGGGGGCCGGCCCGCCGCCCCGGTCGCGCTTCTCCTGGCTGTAGATGCGCAGCTCGGGGTATAGGCGCTGGTCGATGCGCGCCAGGCGGTGGCTGGTGCCCTCCGCCGGGGTAGCCTCCAGGTTGAAGATGCTCCCGCTCTGGGCCTGGAAGTCGGAGAGTTTCCCGCGCATGAAGTCCAGCACGCGCAAAGCGAAAGCCACCCCCTGCTCCCGGGTCAGGTCCAGACCGTTCAGGTTGTACAGGGCGTCGTTCATGCCCACGATCCCGATCGTGGAGAAGTGGTTCTTCCAGTATTGGCCGGAGGCCTGCTTGACGCCCCGCAGATAGAAGCGGCTGTAGGGGTACAGCCCGCGCTGGGTGAAGCGCTCCAGCACCTGGCGCTTGATCAGCAGGCTGTCCCGGGCCACCTCCATGCGCTCGCCGAGGATGCGCAGGAAATCCTCCTCCGAGTCGGCCTCGAAGCCGATGCGCGGCAGGTTTATAGTCACCACGCCGGTGGAGCCGGTCAGGGGGTTGGAGCCGAACAGCCCGCCGCCGCGCTTCTGCAGCTCGCGCTTGTCCAGGCGCAGGCGGCAGCACATGGAGCGCACGTCGTCGGGCTTCAGGTCCGAGTTGACGAAGTTGGAGAAGTAGGGGATGCCGTACTTGGCGGTCATTTCCCAGATCGGTTCCAGCTCGGGGGAATCCCAGGGGAAGTCCGGGGTGACGTTGTAGGTCGGGATCGGGAAGGTGAAGGGCCGACCGCTCGCGTCCCCCTCGACCATGCACTCGGCGAAGGCGCGGTTGAACAGGTCCATCTCGGCCTGGAACTCGCCGTAGCTGCGCTCGCTCGCCTGCCCGTCGACGATGGCCGGGGAGCCCGCCAGGAACTCCGGCACCTTGAGGTCCAGGGTGACGTTGGTGAAGGGGGTCTGGAAACCCACCCGGGTGGGCACATTCATGTTGAACAGGAACTTCTGGACCGCCTGCTTGACCTCCCCGTAGGCCAGGCCGTCCCGAGCGATGAAGGGGGCTAGGAGAGTGTCGAAGTTGGAGAAGGCCTGGGCGCCGGCCGCCTCGCCCTGCAGGGTGTACAGGAAGTTCACCACCTGCATCAGGGCCACGTCGAAGTGCTTGGGGGGGTGGGACTCCACCTTGCCCCGCACGCCGCGGAAGCCGACCGCGAGCAGGTCCTGCAGGTCCCAGCCCACGCAGTAGGGCCCGAGGGTGCCCAGGTCGTGGATATGGAACTCCCCGTTGAGGTGGGCCTCCCGCACCTCGCGCGGGTAGATGGCGTTGAGCCAGTAATTGGAGATCACCTTTTGGGTGATGTGGACGTTCAGGCCCTGCAGGGAGAAGGTCATGTTGGAGTTCTCCCTGACCCGCCAGTCCTGCTCCTCCAGGTAGTCGTCCACGATCGAGATGTCCCGCAGCAGGCGCGACACCTCGCGGATGTTCTTGTGCTGCTCGCGGTACAGGATGTAGCCCTTGGCGGTCTTGGCGTGGCCGTTCTCGATGAGCACCTTTTCCACGATGTCCTGGACGTGCTCGACGGACGGGATGCCGCCCCCGGCGTACTTGCGCCGGATCTCCTTGACCACCTCCGCGGCCAGCAGGCGGGCGCGTTCCTGGTCCTTGCCCCCGACGGCCTGCACCGCCGCCCAGATGGCTTGAGCGATCTTGTTCTGATCGAAGGCGACGACCTGACCGCCGCGCTTGCGGATGCTTTCGATGGTACCTAACATAGTTCCCCTCCCGACGAGACGTCAGACACCTGTGCTGTTACATGTTCCTCTTCTTTAGGGTTCTCAACTCCCGCTCAAAGGAGCTCAGGTCCGCGAACTCCCGATACACGGAGGCGAAGCGGATGTACGCCACCTTGTCAGTCCGGGCGAGCCAATCCATCACCATCTCCCCGATGGCAGCGGCCGGGACCTCCCGACCCTGGAAATTCCACAGTTCCGCCTGGACCCGTTCCACGAGCTTTTCGATCTGCTCGCGGGCCACGGGCCGCTTCTCGCAGGCCTTCAGCAGGCCGGCCAGAAGCTTCTCCCTGTCGAATCCTTCGCGGCGCCCGTCCTTCTTGATCACCGAGAACCCGGCCAGCTCGATGCGCTCGTAGGTCGAGAAGCGCTTGCCGCAGGCCAGACACTCCCGGCGCCGGCGGATGGTGTCCAGGCCGGAAGCATTGCGCTTGTCCACCACCCGGGACTTCGAATGCCGGCAGTACGGGCAATTCATACCCAAAAAAGCACAATATCTTGTGGTTCAGTATATCGAAAACCACAAGATATGCAAGCCTTTTTTCTCAGCCGCGGCGGGAAAACTCACCGCCCGATACCCAGCGGATGTTACCTTTATTTTTCCCGCGGGATGCGCTATGTTTCCCCTCATGCTCGACTGGGCGTTTTTTTCCAAGGCCTTCACCGGCAACTTCCTCATCCGCCTGGCAGCCGCCGGCCTGCTGGGCGGCGCGATCGGCCTGGAGCGGGACATGCACGGCCGGGCCGCCGGCCTGCGGACCAACATGCTGGTGAGCCTGGGTTCGGCATTGTTCATGCTCATCTCCGAGGCGGTAGCGGTTCTGTATTCCGTGAGCGGCGCGGGGGACACCGGGCTGCGAGTGGACCCCAGCCGCATTGCCGCCCAAATCATCACCGGCATCGGCTTCCTCGGCGCCGGGGCGATCATCAAGGAAGGGATCAACGTGCGCGGCCTGACGACCTCCGCCTGCCTGTGGGTCGCGGCCGGGATCGGCATGGCCTGCGGCGCCGGGCTGTTCGAGCTGGCCATCGTGGTGACCCTGTTCGGGCTGTTCACCCTGATCGCGGTGAACTGGGTGGAGAGGCTGTACGCCAAGGACTCCTACCGCACCCTGGAGATCGTGGTGCCCAACCAGACCGACCTGTCGCGCGTGATCGACACGGTCAAGCGCGAGCACCTGAAAATCCTGCACCTGGACTACGAGCGGGACTACCAGAAGGACCAGATGATGGTCGTCTTCAACATCCGCCTGTTCCACCGTGGGGTCCCGGACAAACTCTCGCACAAAATCATTGGCGATCTGGAGTCCTCCGGCCTCCCGATCCAGCGCATCAAGTGGTGGCATTGAGCAAGGAGTAAACCCATGACTCACCGCAGCCCCTTTCCGGGCATCGCCCTGGCCGGCGTGCTGAGCGTGCTTTCCGGCGTGAGCGCCGCGGCAGCCGACCTGCCCGACGGCCTGTACGCCGAGTTCCATACCCCCAGGGGAGTGATTGTCGCTTTCCTGGAGTTCCAGAGGGCTCCCCTTACCGTGGCCAACTTCGTGGGCCTGGCCGAGGGCACCCTCCCCTTCCAGAACCGCCCGGCGGGCAAGCCGTTCTACGACGGCCTGACCTTCCACCGGGTCATCGCGGACTTCATGATCCAGGGGGGCGACCCCCAGGGCAACGGCAGCGGGGGCCCCGGCTACCGCTTCGCCGACGAGCTGGAGCCCGAGCTCAGCCACGACGGGCCGGGCGTGCTGTCCATGGCCAACAGCGGACCGGCCACCAACGGCAGCCAGTTCTTCATCACCCACCAGGCCACCCCCTGGCTGGACCGGCTGCACGCCGTGTTCGGGCGGGTGGTCCGGGGGCAGGAGACGGTTGACGCCGTGCGGCAGGGGGATCGCATCGAGCGGGTTCGCATCCTGCGCCAAGGCGCGGCCGCCGAGGCCTTCCGCGTGAGCCCCGAGAGCTTCGAGCGCCTGAAGCGCGAGGCCCCGGAGCGGCAGAAACGGGCCTGGGCTCGCGCGCGCCAGCTGGACCTGGCCCTGGTCCAGAAACGCTGGCCCGACCTGAAGGCCACTGCCTCGGGGCTGCGCTACAAGGTGCTCAAGGCGGGCTCCGGTTCCAGCCCCGCGGCCGGCGCCGCGGTCAGCGTACACTACACGGGCCGCTTCCTCGACGAGCGGGTTTTCGACAGCTCCGTGCAGAGGGGCGAGCCGGCCACCTTCCGCATCGGCGAGGTCATCCCGGGGTGGAACGAAGCCCTGCTGGCCATGAAAAAGGGGGAAAAACGCCTGCTGGTGATCCCGCCGGAGTTGGGCTACGGGGAGCGCGGCTACCCCGGCGCCATCCCCCCCTACTGCTTCCTGGTGTTCGAGGTGGAGCTGCTGAACTTCTGAAGCGCCGGCCGATTCGCTAGGCGGCCGGCCGGAGGGCGGTCGCGCGAGACCAGGAACGAACTGGCCACGATCAGGACGACGCCCAGCGCAAACAGCCAGACCGCGCCGCGGGACGGCGCCGGCAGGCGGAATACCAGCAAATACATCAGGCCGGGGGCGACCTGGGTCGGCAGCGTCTGCAGCGGGGCGGCCACGGCGGCCCGGCTCACCCGGAAGGCGCGCTGCAGCTCGGCGATCCCGAACAGGTTGGTCAGCACCAGCACCGCCGAGCTGAAGGCGAACATCGCCCACACCGGCAGGCCCAACTCGCCCCGGAACAGGCGCAGCACCGCGCCGGTGAAGGGGCCGACCCAGAAGTTGGACAGCACGTACAGCAGGCCGGATCCCAGTGCGTGCAGCGGCCCGTGCCGCGTTCTACGCCGCAATAGCCGGAAGGAGAAAAACAAGGTCGTCACCGCCGCGGAGAAGATCACCGCGCGCCGCAGGAAGCCGAGGTCCAGGATGTCGAAGGCCGCCAGGTCGATGGCCAGGCGGCTCCCGCCCAGCATCACGGCGGAGGCGATCAGGAAGACGATGCCCAGCACCTCGCCGAAGCCGAGGGGCTCGCGCACAATCCAGGCCGAGCCCACCGCCAGCACGATCAGCCCGGTGGCCATCAGCCCGGGGATCAGGGCCGGCCCCAGGTACACCTGGGCCAGCAGGAAGAACACCGTGCTCACCCCGATCTCCAGGACCAGGCCGGTGAGCCACAGCGGGCGGCGCAGGAGCCGGCCGAAGAAGCTGCAGGCCGCGGGCTGCGCCCCGCTGGCCGCGGGCTGCGCCCCCCCCGCCCCGGCCACCTCGTTTACGCCCAGCTTCTCGCAGATGTGCCCCGCCTGGCTGGCCACCCCCGCCAGCAGGGC
>CAZMWZ010000176.1:1592-6361 GCA_964570045.1 uncultured Spirochaetaceae bacterium | reverse complement strand
GCCGGGATACTTGGTTTTCATGAACGGCATATAGGCGAAGCCCTGCTCGTAGTCCGACATCTCGGAGCGGAAGTGGTAGGGGAACTTCTTGCCGTATTGCTCCAGGTAGCCCCAGCAGGCCACCGAGGAGATGACCTTGGCCGGTTCGGAGATTTCCAGCATGCCGATGGTGCTGGCCGCGGCCTGGTTGTAGATGTACTTCACCTTGTCCTGCTCGATCAGGCGCTTGGTCACGGTCTGCGCGTCGGCAGTGACGCCCTTGGAGTCGTAGGCGATGATCTTGAGCATGTAATTTTTATTGCCGACCTTGACCCCGCCGCGGGCGTTGATCACCTCCGCGCCGTCCTTCCAGGCCTGGTCGGTGCAGATGCCCCAGTAGGCTGACCCGCCGGTGAGCGGCACGCAGCCGCCGATTTTTATAATCTTGTCCTGGATCATGCCGGAAGGCGTCCCGCGCGAGCAGGCGCTGAACCCGATCAGTAGGATCAACAATCCCACGAAGAGCAGCATTGCTTTCCTCATCTGCACTTCCCTCCTTAAGTTGTAAAAACTGCCGCTATTATTGACCGTCCACGCTGGTCTGTCAATTCCTTTTTTATGCAGGCTTTCTATCATTATTCCTTTGCGAACATCCCGACCAGGGAGTCGTACAGCCCCACGTACTTGGCGTAGTGCCCGTCGTAGGCCTGCGCGTTGGCCGGGTCGGGCTCGTGGCGTCCCTTCACCTGCACCATGCGGGCGCAGGCGTCCGGCAGGCTCTGGAACAGCCCCACCCCCACCCCGGCCAGGATCGCAGCGCCCAGGCAGGCGGCCTCCTCGTTCTCCATGGTCAGGACCGGGCGGCCCGTGAGGTCGGCCTTGATCTGGTTCCAGACCGCGCTGCGGGAGCCCCCGCCCAGGCCGCGGATCTCGCTCACCCGGATGCCCAGCTCCTCCACCACCTCGATGTTGCGGCGCACGATGCAGGCGATGGCTTCCATGATCGCGCGGGCGAAGTGGGCCTTGGTGTGGCGCAGGGTGATGCCGTAGAACACCCCCTTGGCCTTGGGGTTGGCCTCCGGGGCCATGGCCCCCTGCAGGTGGGGCAGCATGACCAGGCCTTCCGCCCCCGGCGCCACCTGGGCGGCCTCCCGCCCGAGCAGCTCGTAGGGGTCCAGCCCCGCCTGGGCCGCGACCTGGATTTCGGGCTGGCAGAACATGTCCCGGTACCACTTCAGCACCATGCCGCCGGTGGTGAAAGTATGGCACATGTAGGCGCCGGGGATGCCGTGGTAGTGGCAGGGCATCCGGCCCTTGGGGTCGAGCACCGGGTGATCCACCGTGGCGCAGATGGCCAAAGCCGCACCCGTATTCTCGGAGAACACGCCGGGGCGGATGTTGCCCACGCCGATGGCCCCGGCCGCCTGGTCCAGCGCGCCGGTGCAGACCACGGTCCCGGCGTCCAGGCCCAGCTCCCGCGCCACGGCGGGGAGGAGCGTCCCGACCGGTTCCCCGGACTCGCGGATCTCCGGCAGGCGGTCCTCGTCGATCCCGAGTCGCTTCAACATCTCGGGCCACCAGCGCCGGGTGTTGATGTCCCAGTACACGGTAGAGCAGACCAGGGAACCCTCGCAGGCGTACTTCCCGGTGAGTCGGTGGAGAAAGAAGTCCTCGATCAGCAGGATCTTGGCGGCCCCGGCGAAGACCTCCGGCTCGTTGCGCTGCACCCACAACACCTTGGCCGCCGGCCAGGTGGGCACGATGCTCACCTGGCCGGTGATCCGATAGGTATCCTTCTCGGGGAACTCCCGGTTCAGCTCCTCGGCCTCCCTCTGGGCGCGGTTGTCCAGCCAGACGATGGCGTCGCGCAGCGGCCGGCCGTCCTTGCCCGCGAAAATTAGGGTCTCCCCCTGGGCCGAGATGCCCAAGGCCCGGATGGCGGCCGGCCTGACCCGGGAAACCGCCAGCACCTCCCCCACCCCGCTTTTGAACGCCTGCCAGTAGGTCTCCACCGGCAGCTCCACGGCCAGGGTGCTAGGGGTGAGCAGGGTGTACTCCCGCGTGGCCTTGGCCGCCAGCTTCCCGGCCGAATCGAAAAGGGCGACCTTGATCGCGGTGGTGCCCAGGTCGACGCTCAGGATGTGGTCCATAGGCCGTCGCTCACTCCGAGGGCGCCATGCTCCAGCTGATCACGGCCGCCTCCGCGCCGATGTTGATCAGCGTGTGCGGCACCCCCTCGGGCATGAGGATGATGTCCTGCTCGGCGAGCTCGAAGTACTCGTTGCGGTCGGGAACATGCAGCATCACGTGCCCGCGGGACACGAAGAAGATCTCGTGGCTCTTGGCGTGCCCCTTGTCCACGGTCCCGCGCTGCCCAGGCAGCAGGGTCGAAGTCCCGAAGGTCAGCTTGCCTGTTTTTAAATACTCCCGGCAATGCTCGTCCCCGTCCATGTAGCCCCGCGCTTCCTGCTTCCGTACGACCTTGATGTCCATCCGCTACCTCCTCAAATAGTCCAGGACGCTGGCCATCTGCTCCCGGAAGCTCCCTCCGGGAACGAACTTCTTGTCGAAGAAGGCGCTGCCGATGGTGAAAGCCCAGGGCTGGATCCGCTTCATGACGTCCAGGCGGGGGAAGCCGTCGATGCTGCCCGCCAGGACCACCGGGACCCGCACCCCCTGGACGAAGGTCTCCGCCAGCGCCTCCGCGTCGGCGGTGTAGCGGTAGGCCAGCAGGTCGAAACCGGCCACCCCCAGATCCTGCATGCGCCGCCCGTCGGCCACGATCTCGGGGATCGACCCCTCCAGGATGCTGGGGTGGCCGCTCACCTTGCCGGCGAAGGGGAAGAACTTCGTGGCTTTGCCCCGCATCAGCCGGAATACCGAGTCGTAGTAGACCGTTCCCATTAAATAGTCGAAACCGCAGTCCAGAGCGAGCCTGGCCCCGTCCAGGCATTCCGTCTCGGTCAGGCTCACGACCTCCAGGAAAGTGGTCTTGCCTTTGGCTTTCATGCGCTCCACCAGGCGCTTCATGTCGGGCTTGGGCAGGCCCACGTCCTTGAACCCCCAGAACGACGCGGGCAGATCCGCGCACTGGTCGAAGACCTCGAAGGAATTTTTGACCGTTTCGTCCTTGTAAGTGAGCATGGTGATCAGCTGCGGCGCCATTTCTGTCCTCCTCGCGCCCCAGGATAGCCGTCCTGCCAGGCCCCGTCAACCTTCGGCCCCGGGGGATACCCGGCGGATGTGCTCCCGGTACTCCTCTGCCTGCCGGCGGCGCACCCCCGGGCTCCAACCCAGGCAGTCGCCCAGCCCGGCCACGACCGTGTCCAGCGCGTCCAGGCCCTGATGTTCCAGGAAGCGCAGTTGGGTGCGCCGCGCCAGGAAGTCCGCGGCGCTGCGGCACATCTCGCGCTCCGCGGCATACCGGATCTCGGCCCGCACGAAGGGCCGGCCCTCGGCGATCCGGTGGCCAAGGGCAGCCTCCCGCGCGATCAGCGCCGCGACCTCGGCGGCGGAGGTCCCGTAGGCGGAGCACAGGTGCCGGCAGCAGTCCTGCGGCAGGCCCGAAGCCCGACCCAGGCGCTCCGCCTCGTCGGCCAACCAATCCCGGAAGCCGTCGGGCCCCTCCCCCACCTCCGGCGCCCCGTGGCAGCGGCGGTCGACCGTGCCGCAGGGCGGCTGCCCCCGCAGCAGGCCGCGCGCGTGGAGGTCGGCGGCCATCCTGTCGACCAGCTGCTCGGCCATGAGCCGGAACGTGGTGTACTTGCCCCCGGCCACGGTCCAGATGCCCCCGCGCGCCTGCCAGATGCGGTGCGTCCGGCTGGTGTCGCTTTCGCTCAGGGGGCGGCCCCGCGGCGAAGCGAGCAGCGGCCGCACCCCGGCATAGCAGCCCAGAACCTGGCCGGGCCCGAAGGCGCCGGGCAGCACCTTCTCTACCAGGCCGAGGGTGAACTCCACCTCCTCCGCGGTGGCGGGCACTATGTCCAGTTCGCCGTAGCCGCGGACCGGGTAGTCGGTGTCGGTGCAGCCCATGGCCAGGTAGCCGGGGCGGAAGGGCACCAGGAAGTACAGCACGTTGCCGCCGATCGGCACGACGAGCGCCCTGCCGGAGGTCGCTTCGCTGCGGAACACAATGTGAATCCCCTTGGAGGGCCGCAGCACCGGCTGCTCCTGCCCCGCGAGCCCCAGCAGCAGGTCCGTGTACACCCCGGCGGCGCTGACCACCGCGTCGGCCGTGACCCGGTGCTCCCCGCTCCCGCCGCCCGGGTCCTCGTCGCGGAAGCGCGCGCCCGTCACCCGCCCGGCCGCGTCCTCCAGGAAGCCGACCACCGGGGCGTGGTTGAGGACCGCGGCCCCGGACTGGGCCGCGGAGTGGATCACCTCCAGGGTCAGGCGGGCATCGTCCATCATCCCGTCCCAGTAGGAGCCGACCGCGACGGGCGAACGGCGCAGGGACGGCAGGTCGGCGAGCACCCGGCGGGGGTCCAGCATCCCCCCGGGCGCGGTGTTGTCGTGGCCGGCCAGCTCGTCGTAGCGTGCCAGGACCCCGGGCAGGGCGGCGGCACTGTACTCGGGGGTGTCCTCGTAGGCGGGCAGGAGGAACTCCACCGGCCACGCCAGGTGGGGGCAGGACCGGAACAGCCTCCGGCGCTCCACGCTGGCCTCGGCCACCAGCCTCGGGTCGTTGACCATGTAGCGCAGCCCGGCGTGCACCATCTTGGAGCTGACGCTGCTGGTGCCCGCGGCGAAGTCGGTCCGCTCCAGCAGGGCCACGGACAGGCCGCGCAGGG
>CAZMWZ010000176.1:0-1582 GCA_964570045.1 uncultured Spirochaetaceae bacterium | reverse complement strand
CGAATCCCACACCTCAGCCTCGAGCAACGCCACCGAGAGCCCGCGCAGGGCGCAGTCCCAGGCGATGCCCGCCCCGGTGATCCCGCCCCCGACCACCAGGACCTGGAAGTGCTTCCCGCGGACTCGCTCGAGGTGTTCGACCCGGTCGGGGCCCCGGTGCTCAGGCATAGTACCCTTCGGACATGGGCCGCAGGCCGATCAGGAAGGTCCGCGACTTGGGGGCTTGAGTCACCGCGAACACCACCGCCTGGGCCACGTCGTCGGCTTCCAGGTAGCTCCCGAGGGAAGGGTCGCCGGCCGTGCGGCCGGTGCCGATAGCGTGCTCGGTGTTCACCCCGCCGGGGGCGATGAGGCTCACCTTCACGCCCTTGTCGAAAACCTCCCGGTCCAAGGCCTTGGCGAAGCCGACCTGGGCGTGCTTGGAGGCGCAGTAGGCCGTCTCGCCGGGGAAGCCGAACAGGCCGGACACCGAGGCGACGAACACCACCCATCCCGCGCCGCGCTCCACCATGGGCCCTAAAAAGGCCTTGGTGAACAGGAAAGTGGAGCGCATGTTGGTGTTCATCATCCAGTCGTAGTCCTCCAGGGTGAGCTCGGAGAACGCCGCGTAGCGGGCGATGCCCACGTTGTTGACCAGGATGTCCACCCGGCCGAAGCTCTCCAGCACCTGCTTCCGCACCCGCTCCACGTCCTGCCCCCGGGTAGCGTCCGCCGCGACGGCGGCGGCCCGAACCCCCAGGCGCTTGAGCTCCTCAACCAGGGCGGCGAGAGCGCGGCCGTCCCGCGCCGTCACCGCCACGTCCGCGCCTTCCGCACCCAAGGCCAGGGCCGCGGCCCTGCCGATCCCCTTGCTCGCCCCGGTCACCAGGGCTACTTTGCCGGTGAGTTTCTTGTCCATGCGCGCCAGCCTACCCGATGGCCGATATGGCGTCAACGCGGGCGTCGCGGGCCAGGTCCAGGAAGGTGTAGCGGTTGCGGATCTCGGCGGCGTGCAGGACCGCCTCCCGGTAGGCCTCCTCGCCCCAGCCCACCTCACCCGGTTGGAGGGGTGCCCCCAGCCGACGCAGAACCCCGGCGAGGCGCTCCGCCGGCATGGCGACCCGGGCGATGCGCGCGCGGATCGACTCCCAGCCGGAGGCCAGGTGAGCGTTGAGCGCCGCGGCGGCCTGCTCATCCAGGAGCTTCGGCGCGAACTCCCGCCAGCAGGCGGGCCCCAGCTCCGGGCCGTAGCGCTCCAGGAAATCCGCCTCGCGGAGCGCACAGGCCCGGACCGTGACCCGCCGCCTGGCCAGGAGGAGCTGCTGCAGGCGTGCCATGGTGAGTGTGGTCACGGCGATCTGCTCCCCGTGCAGGCTCTCCGCTGCGCGGCCCGGCCCCTGGGCGAGCTCCAGGAAATGGCTGATCAGGTGCTCCCCCTGGCTGGTGGAGTAGCTGCCCCCGCAGTAGGTCATGCCCAGCCCGGCCAGGGTCAGAGCCCCGGCCAGGCAGGCCATGGCCCCCAGGTCGCCGGCCAGCAGGGCCTCCGGTTCGGCCAGGAGGCGCGCCTCGTCCTCGGCCAGGAGGTCGAAGGGCAGCTCCTGGT
>CAZMWZ010000175.1:0-6368 GCA_964570045.1 uncultured Spirochaetaceae bacterium | reverse complement strand
CGGCGATGGTGGAGGCCTCCGACGCGATGGTCAAGGCGGCCAAGGTGGAGTTGACCGGCTACGAGAAGACCGGGGGCGGTTACGTGACGGCGATCGTGCGCGGGGACGTGGCGGCCGTAAGGGCGGCGCTGGACGCGGGGCAGCGGGCCGCCGAGCGGGTCGGGGAGGTGGTGTCGGTGCACATCATCCCGCGGCCTCATGGCTTCGTGGACGCGGTGCTGCCGCTGGGCGGCTCGCCGGGCCCGAGCGGGAAGGGGGCCTGACATGGCGGAGAACCGCATCGATCTGAGGACCTACATTTTCCTGGACTCGCTGCAGTACCAGATGGCCTCGTTCATGGCCACGACCTCCAAGGGCTATTACCCGGTGGCCGAGCAGGCCTGCATGGTGGTGGAGATCTCGCCGGGCATCGAGATCAACCGGTTTACCGACATCGCGCTGAAGGCCACGAACGTGACCCCTGGGATCCAGGTGGTGGAGCGGCTGTTCGGGCTGCTGGAGGTGCACTCCGACAGCCAGGCGGACGCCCGTCAGGCGGGCGCGGCGATCTTGAAGGAGCTGGGGTGCAAGGAAGAGGATCGGATGAAGCCGAAAATCCTGACTAGCCAGCTCATCAAGAACATCTCCGACCACCACGCGCAGCTGATCAACAAGGTGCGCTACGGGAACATGGTGCTGCGCGGGGACACGCTGTACGTGCTGGAGATGCAGCCGGCAGGCTACGCGTTTTATGCCGCCAACGAGGCGGAGAAGGCCTCGCACATCAACATCGTGAACGTGTCGGGGTTCGGCAGCTTCGGGCGGGTGTACATCGCCGGGGATGAAGCCGAGGTGCTGGTGAGCAAGGAGATCGTGGAAAGCCGGCTGGCGGGACTCGCGGGGCGCGAGGCGAGCGGGCAGAAGGAATAAGGGAACTACAGGAGGATGGGCATGGAAAGCGTATATTCGGATGCGTTGGGCCTGATCGAGTGCCGAGGATTCGCGGCGATGGTGGAGGCCTCCGACGCGATGGTCAAGGCGGCCAAGGTGGAGTTGACCGGCTACGAGAAGACCGGGGGCGGTTACGTGACGGCGATCGTGCGCGGGGACGTGGCGGCCGTAAGGGCGGCGCTGGACGCGGGGCAGCGGGCGGCGGAACGGGTGGGGGAGGTGGTGACGGTGCACATCATCCCGCGGCCGCACGGCAACGTGGACGAGGTGTTGCCGCTGGGACGGCAGCAGGCCGCGGCCAGGAAGAAATGAGCAGGCCCCGGTCTTCAGGCCGGGGCACCGGGGGGCGGGGATGTTTCTAGCCAGAGTGATCGGCACGGTGGTGTCCACCCGCAAGGAGCCGCGCACCGAGGGCGTGCGCTTCTTGCTGCTGGAGAAGCTCGACCCGCCGACCATGGCGGGGAAGAAAGACTACCTGGTGGCCATGGACGCGGTGGACGCCGGCGTGGACGAGGTGGTGCTTTGCGTCGCGGGCAGCGCAGCCCGCCTGACCGCCGCGACCGACGGCAAGCCCACGGACGCGGCGATCATCGGGATCGTGGACGACGTGGACATCGCCGGCCAGGCGGTATTCCGGAAGGACCGGGCGTGATCTTCGCCAGGGTCGTGGGCACGGTGGTGTTGACCCAGCGCGCCGACGCGGTCCCGGGGGCCAAGTTCCTGCTCGCGGAAGCCTGCACGCCTCGCCTGGAGGGGCGCAAGGACTACCTGGTGGCGCTGGACGTAGTGGGCGCGGGGGAGGGGGAGCTGGTGATGATCGCCCAGGGCCCCTCGGCGCGCAACACGGCCCTTACCGATCGGCGTTCCATCGACGCGGTGATCTGCGGGATCGTGGACCTGGTGGATGAGGGCGGCGAGGTAGTTTTCCGCAAGTGAGCATGAGCAGACAGTACGACGTGATCGGGGTGCAGGAGTACTCCAGCATCGCCGCGGGGGTGGAGGCGCTGGACGCGATGGTGAAGGCCGCACCGGTGGAGGTGATCACCACGCGGGTGGTGGAGCCGGGCAAGCTGGTGATCCTGATCACGGGGGACGTGGCCTCGGTGGAAGCCGGGCTTGCGGGGGGCAAGGCCGGGCGCGGGGGCGACCTGCTGGACGAGCTGTTCCTCCCGAACCTGGAGGCGCAGGTGATCCCGGCGTTGCGGGGGCAGGCGCGCAGTGGGGAGTGGGACGCGCTGGGGATCATCGAGAGCCTCTCGGTGGCCGCTGGGATCGAGGCGGCCGACGCGGCGGCCAAGGCCTCGGGGGTGCGAGTGGTGGAGATCCGGCTATCCGGGGGGATGGGCGGCAAGAGCACGGTGAAGCTGATGGGTTCGATCCATGAGGTGGAGGCGGGGATGGCCGCGGGAGTGCGGGTAGTGCGCGGCAAGGGGCTCTTGTGCCGGGAAGTGATCATCGCCAACCCGCATCCGGACATCCGGGAGCACGTGCTGGACCTGCCGCACGAGGGGATGGGGGTATGGAAGTAAACGAAGCGGCGATCCGCGCCCTGGTGGAGCAGGTGGTGCGCAGCCTGCACGGCGGGCAGGCGGCGGGGGGCGTGGAGGCTGCCGGCGGGCAAGCGGGGGTGTTTGGGGACATCGAGTCCGCGGTGCGCGCGGCCAGGAAGGCGCACGAGGAGCTCATGGGGCGCACGCTGGAGACCCGCAGGCGGATGATCGCCGCGATGCGGGAGGCGGGTCTGGCGCATTTGGAAGAGATCTCGCGGCTGGCGGCCGAAGAGACCGGCATGGGAAGGGCGGAGGACAAGGTGCTGAAGAACCGGGTGGCGATAACGGCCACCCCGGGAGTGGAGGACCTGGTGCCGGTGAGCTACACCGACGACCACGGGCTGACGCTGGTGGAGCGGGCACCCTACGGGGTGGTGGGCTCCATCACGCCGAGCACCAACCCGACGGAGACGATCCTGAACAACGCGATCGGGATGGTGGCGGCGGGAAACGCGGTGGTGTTCAACTCCCACCCGGCGGCTAAAAAGGTGAGCGCGCGGACGGTGGAGATCCTGAACGAGGCGATTCTGCGGGCGGGGGGCCCGGCGAACGTGCTGTGCACGGTGGCCGAACCGACGATCCAGACCGCGCAGCAGCTCTTCGAGCACCCGCTGGTCAACCTGCTGGTGGTGACCGGGGGGCCGGCGGTGGTGAAGGCGGCGATGAAGAGCGCCAAGAAGGTGATCGCCGCGGGCCCGGGCAACCCGCCGGTGGTGGTGGACGAGACCGCGGACCTCCTCAAGGCCGGGCGGGACATCGTGAGCGGGGCCAGCTTCGACAACAACGTGATCTGCATCGACGAGAAGGAGGTGCTGGCCGTCTCCTCGATCGCGGATGAGCTCAAAGCGCAGATGAAGAAGCACGGGGCCTTCGAGTTGAACGCGGAGCAGACTGCCGCGGTAACGAAGCTGGTGATCCAGGAGGCGGGGGGCCCGGGGCACGAGGGGCAGGCCAACAAGGAGTACGTGGGCAAGGACGCCGCGGTGATCGCCAAGGCCATCGGGGTGCAGGTGCCTGCCGGCACGCGCCTCCTGCTGTGCGAGGTGGGGCGGGACCATCCGCTGGTGTGGACCGAGCAGCTGATGCCAGTGCTGCCGCTGGTGCGGATGGCGAATGTGGACGAGGCCATCGAGCTGGCGGTGGCCTGCGAGCACGGGTTTCGGCATACGGCGGTGATGCACTCGCGCAACATCGAGAAGCTTTCGAAAATGGCCAAGGTGATGAACTGCTCGCTGTTCGTGAAGAACGGCTCGGCGTACAACGGGCTGGGCTTCGGGGGGGCGGGGTTCACCAGCTGGACCATCGCCAGCCCGACGGGGGAGGGGCTGACCCGGGCGTCGACCTTCAGCCGCGAGCGCAGATGCGCGCTGATCGACTATTTCCGGATCGTGTGAGGGGCGGAAAGGATGAAGCTGGGTAAGATCATCGGGTCGGTGATGTGCACGGTCAAGGACCCGGGACTGGAGGGGGTGAAGCTGCTGCTGCTGCAGCCGGTGGACGAGGGTGGGAAAGCCTACGGGGACCCGCTGATCGCCTGCGACACGGTGCAGGCCGGCCCCGGGGACCTGGTGCTGTGGGAGGGCGGCCGCGAGGCGGCCATGACCCTGCCCGACCGCTTCAACCCGGCGGACGCGGCGGTGATGGGCATCGTGGACCGGGTGAACGCATGACCCTGGGCAAGGTGGTGGGGACGGTCGTGTCCACGATGAAGATCAAGGACCTGCAGGGGTACAAGCTGCTGCTCGTGCAGCCCATCGACCCGGAAGGCCGGCCCAAGGGCAAGACCCTGATCGCTCTGGACACCGTGCAGGCCGGGGAGGGGGATACGGTGATGCTCATCGACGAAGGCAACTCCAGCCGCCAGATCCTGGGCGCTCCCCAGGCGGCCGTGCGCACCACGGTATTCGCCGTCGTGGACCAGGTCCACCTCGGAAAGGACGCCTGAAGGTGGATGCGGGTGAGATGCCGCGCGGCGGGCCGGACCCGGTGCACCGCGTGGCCCTGGGGGCCGACCACCGCGGTTTTGAGGGCAAGCAGATCATCAAGCTGTACCTCCAGACCCTGGGCTATCACGTAAGCGACGTGGGCACCCACGGCAAGGACAGCGTGGACTACCCGGACATCGCGGTGAAGGTCGCCCGCAAGGTGGCCTCCGGGGACTGCGAGCGGGGGATCATGGTGGACATGGCCGGGATTGCCTCGGCCATCGCCTGCAACAAGGTGAAGGGCATCCGGGCGGCCGCCTGCCACGACCCCCGCACCGTGGTGATGAGCCGGGAGCACTTCAATGCCAACGTGCTTACCCTGGGCGGGCCCTTCCACAGTGGGGATGAGCTGTGCGAGCTGGCCAGGCTGTGGCTGGAGACCCGCTTCGCGGGCGGGCGGCACTGGGCGCGGGTCAACAAGCTGATGTCGATCGAGCGAGGAGGGATCTAGCTTCATGGACCAGACGGAACTGATCAAGAAGATCATCGGCGAGATGGACCAGAAGGAACTGGTGGAGCGCATCGTCACCGAGGTGATGGGCAAGCTCGCCGGCGAAGCAAAGGCCGCCAAACCCGGCGCAGTCCCGGGGCCGGCCGCCGGGGGTCAGCTGGGCGCGGCCCAGCTGGCCAAGTACCTGGACCACACCATGCTGCGCCCCGAGGCGCCCACCGAGGCCTTCGACAAGCTCTGCGCCGAAGCCCTGCAGTACGGCTTTTTCTCCGTGTGCGTGAACTCCTGCCGGGTGGCCTACGTGGCCCGCAAGCTGCGCGGCACGGGGGTGAAGGTCTGCTCCGTGATCGGCTTCCCGCTGGGGGCCATGGCCTCCCGCGCCAAGGCCTTCGAGGCCCACGGGGCCCTGGAGGACGGGGCGTCGGAACTGGACATGGTGATCAACATCGGGGCCTTGAAGGCCCGCGAATTGAAGTACGTGGAGGAAGACATCCGGGCGGTGCGCCGCGCCAGCCACGGCACCACGATCCTCAAGGTCATCATCGAGACCGCACTGCTCAGCCAGGAGGAGAAGGTGCTGGCCTGCGAGCTCGCCAAGAAAGCCGGGGCCGACTTCGTGAAAACCTGCACCGGCTTCGGCGGCGGGGAGGCCACCCCCGAGGACATCGCGTTGATGCGCCGGACCGTGGGGCCGGCCATGGGCGTGAAGGCTTCCGGAGGGGTGCGCACCTTCGAGAAGGCCATGACTCTCATCAACGCGGGGGCCAGCCGCATCGGCGCGGTCTCCTCGGTGGCCATCGTCACCGGCGCCGTGGGCAAGTCCAGCTACTGAGGACCGCTTGGCCGTCACGATCACCGGCGAGCGCTTCGAGGCCCGCATCGATGAGGCGGGCGCGGAGTTAAAGGGCCTGCGGGACCGGCAGACGGGCACCGAGTACCTCTGGCCCGGCGACGCGACCTGGTGGAGCGGCTCGGCCCCGATCCTGTTCCCGAACGTCGGCGGCCTGAAGGACAACAAGTACACCTATCGGGGGGCGGAGTACAACCTGCCCCAGCACGGCTTCGCCCGGCGCAGCCCCTTCAGCGTGGCCGCGGTGAGCGAGCGCAGCGCCTCCCTCGAGCTGGCCGCGAACGCGGAGACCCGCAAGCAGTACCCGTTCGAATTCCGCCTGCGCGTAACCTACGTGCTGGAGGCCGCGGGACTGGCGGTGCAGTACGACGTGGCCAACGCCGGGGCGGACACCATGTATTTTTCCATCGGCTCGCACCCGGCCCTCCGCGTGCCCTTCGCCGGCGGCCAGCTGGAAAACTACTACCTGCACTTCAGCGAAGAAGAGAACCTCGCAAGGCATTTCTTCGACAACGGCCTCATTCTAGAAAAAACCGCGCCGGCGTTCGACACCCGCCGCCAGATCTTCCTGCGCCTGGACCTGTTTGACCGCGGGGTGCTGA
>CAZMWZ010000174.1:0-6376 GCA_964570045.1 uncultured Spirochaetaceae bacterium | reverse complement strand
GCGTTGCTCAAGGTGCGGCGGTCCACCATTTCCAGCACGAAGGCCTGCCGGGCCGGGGCGTCGAAGGCGTTGCCTGCGCCCAGCAGAAAGGCGAGCAGCACGATGTGCCAGGGGCGAGCCAGGCCGGAGAAAGTCAGGGCCGCCAGCACCAGGGCCAGCAGCATCATGTAGGACTGGGTGATGATCAGCAGGCGCCTGCGGGGGAGACGGTCGGCCAGCACTCCCCCGAACAGGGTGAACAGCCAGACCGGAACTCCCGCCGCAAAGCCGACGTAGCCCAGGTAGGCCGCGGAGCGGGTCAGCTGGAACACCAGGAAGCCCTGGGCCGTGGTCTGCATCCAGGTACCGAACAGGGACACCATCTGGCCGATGAACCAGAGCCGGTAGTTCGGGTGGCGGAGCGCCGCGAAGGTTCCGGCGCCGTCCGGGTGGGGGCCGTTTGCCATAGATGCCCCATCATAGCCAGGGCGGTCGCAGGCTGTCCATCGCCGGCCCCCTGCCTGCCGGGTGTCCCGGCCCCTCGGCACCCAGGCTTTTCCCCCTTGCAAGGCATCGGCTGCTTAGGTACATTGTACTCGGGGTTCTGCCATGCCTTGGGGAGGACGACGCCGCATCCTGACCTTCACGCCGCTGTACCAGCTGATGGCCGCCTACGTGTTCTACGCCACCCTGTTCCTGGTCATCCTGTTCGACACCTTCATCTTCCACCTGCGCGTGATCGGCCGGGGCAACCTGGCCCGCATCCCCCGGCAGGGGGCCTTCCTGATCTCCAACCACAGCCTGTACTTCGACCCCGGCGTGGTGGCCCACGCCATCGCCCCCCGCCGCACCCTGTTCTCCGCGCTGGAAAGCACCGTGCAGGCCACGCCGTTCCTAGGCAACTTCATCCGGTTCCTGGGCGCCTTCCCCATCCCGGAGCAGATGAGCCTGGTGCGCCTGGTTCACCCGGTGCGCGACGCGCTGGATCGCGGCTGGCTGGTGCACTTCTTCCCGGAGCGCGACCTCAAGTTCCAGAACCGCGACCTGCAGCCCTTCCACCCGGGGGTGTTCTTCCTGGCCCACCTGATGGACGTGCCGGTGGTCCCCGTCACGCTGGCGATCCGTCACCCCCGCCTGTTCGGCCGGCGCATCAGCCGTTTCTACGTCTGGCTCACCGTGGTGATCGGCCGGCCGCTGTTCCCGGCCAATTTTTCGGAGCGGGGGTCGGGCCGCCGGGCGGCGGCAGAACGCATGGCCGCCCACGCTCGAGCCCACATGCAAGAGAGCATGGACCGCTACAGCGGCCAGAGGAGGCTGGCATGATCCATACCTTGATGTTCGCTTTCCTGGCCTACACCGCGGTCGTGTTCCTGCTGAACCTGTGGTACTTCCGCAGGCGGCGGCCGCTTGCCCTGCCGGCGGGATCGGGCAGGATCTCGGTTCTCGTCCCGGCGCGCAACGAAGAAGCCAACCTGACCCGCTGCCTGGATTCGCTTCTGGCCCAGAGCTACCCGGACCTGGAGATTCTGGTGATGGACGACGACTCCACCGACGGCACCTGGGTTCTGCTGCAGGGCTACGCTGCCGGCCACCCGGGGCGCATCCGCGCGTTCCGCAACGACAGCCTGCCGCCCGGCTGGGTCGGCAAGTGCTGGGTCTGCTCCCGGCTGGCCGAACTGGCCACGGGCCGGTGGCTGGCCTTCGTTGACGCGGACACCGTCCACCACCCGGATTCCATCCGCCATGCCTTCCTGGAAGCCCGGCGGCGCGGCTCTTCGCTGGTCTCCTACGTTCCCAACCTGGTCCTGGGCACCTTGGCCGAGAAGATCGGGGTCCCGGTCATCACCTTCGCCTTCTTCCTGCTTTTCCCCATGGGCGTGGTGCGCTGGCTGAAGAGCCGCCTGGTCGCCATGGCCGTGGGCACCTTCATCCTGGTGCGGCGGGAAACCTACGAGCGCTTCGGCGGGCATGGGGGCTTACGGCACGACATCGTCGAGGACGTGGCCATGGCCCGGGCGGTCAAGGCATTAGAGGAAAAGGTGGACCTGCTGGACGGCACGGGGATGATGCACACCCGCTTCTACCACAACGCCGGCGAGGTGTGGAACGGCTTTTCCAAGGCCGCCTTCGGGGCCTTCGGCTTCTCCTTTCTGCCCTACGTGGCTACCCTGGTCTTCGCCTATGCCCTGTTCCTGAATCCCTTCCTGATGCTGGCCATGCATCCGGCCTTGAGCTTCTACAATCCCTTCTTCAACCAGGTGCTGGCCATCCTGGCCCTGCGCTTCCTGCTGGCGCTGCGAGTGCGCCAGACCCTCCTGACCGTGGTCCTGCACCCGGTCATGATCCTGTTCTCCCTGCTGTTCTGCCTAAACTCGCTGTGGCGCATCGCCTGGGGCATGCCGATCGAGTGGAAGCAGCGGCAATACAAGATTTCCAAATAGCGACCGGTCGACCGTTGACAACCCCCGCGCCCCGCGCTGCAATGACGGGCGATGAAGCGAATCCTCGCCGTATCGCTCCTCCTCGCGGTGCTTCTCGGGGCCTGCGCGGGCGGTCCGGCCCGGCTGCCGGAGGCCGGCCCGCTGGTTTGGGATGGCGGGCCGTTGGTGCGGACACACTACGGCGCCGTGCAAGGGCAGGAGGACCGGAACGGCACTTGGGTCTGGAAAGCCGTGCCCTACGCCCGGCCGCCGGTGGGGGGGCTGCGCTGGAAAGCGCCGCGGGAGCCCGAACCCTGGAACGGCGTGCGCACCCGTCATTTCTTCGCCCCTCCTGCCACCCAGTTCCGCCCCCTGATCGGAGGGCCCATCGGCACCGAGGACTGCTTGTACCTCAACATCTGGCGGCCGCGCGGCCCCCAAGCGGCTCTCCCGGTCTACGTGTGGATCCACGGCGGGGGAAACTCCATCGGCTCCGCCGCCTACGTTCCGGATTATTACGGCCACCGCCTGGCCGCGGACGGCAACCTGGTGTTCGTTTCGGTCAACTATCGGCTGGGGCCTTTCGGCTGGTTCACTCACCCCGCTCTGCGCGAGGGCCGGTCGGCGGAGGATGACTCGGGCAATTTCGGGACGCTGGACTTGATCCAGGCCCTGCGCTGGATCCGGGACAACATCGCCGCCTTCGGCGGCGACCCCGCGACCGTCCTGATCGCCGGGGAGTCCGCGGGGGCCATGAACGTCCTGTCGCTGCTGCTCTCCCCGGCGGCCGCCGGCTTGTTCCACCGAGCCGTGATCCAGAGCGGGGCGATCTCGGCCCACAGCCCCGCGGAAGGGGAAGAGCGGGCGCGGAAGGTCATCCTGCGGCTGCTGGAGCGGACCGGAAGAGCGCGCGGCACGGAGCAGGCCGAGCAGGTGCTGGCCGGCATGCCCCCCGCGGAGCTGCGCGCCTTCCTCCGCGCCCGTCCGGCACGGGAGATCCTGCGCTGCTACTCTCCCGGCCGCGCCGGCATGATCGACAACCCGGCGATCTTCGCCGACGGTGCAGTGCTGCCTGCCGACGGGTACGCCGCCCTGGAGCGCGGGGACTACCCCAACAAGGTGCCGCTCCTGATCGGCAGCAACCGCGAGGAGCTCAAGATGTTCCTGTTCCTGGCCGGCTCTCCGCCCTGGCGCAGCGAGCTGTTCCGCGCCGCGGCCCGCTTCGGCAGCGAGCGCTGGAAGGCCGACGGCGTGGACGGGGTGGCCCGCCGCCTGACCACCCACACGGACCAGCCGCCGGTATACGCTTACCTGTTCGCCTGGGGCGCGCCGGACGCGCGGGGCTGGAGCCCCCTGCCCGGGAACTGGGGCCGGCGCATGGGAGCGTTCCACTCCCTGGAGATCCCCTTTTTCCTGGGCACGGACACGATCAACGGCGCTCTGTTCGGCTCGCTGCTGTTCACGCAGGCCAACCGCCCCGGTCGCGAGGCGCTGTCCGCCGTCATGCGAAGCTACCTCACCTCCTTCCTGCGCACCGGCGACCCCAACCTCGGCAGCCCAGGGGGTGCGCAAACGGCGGGCACCCTGCCCTACTGGACCGCCTGGTCCAACGCTCCGGGGGGGCCGAAGTCCATCCTGTTCGACGTGCGCGCCGACGCGCCCGACATCCGCATGCTCGACAATGAGGTCACTCGCGAGGGTATCGAGACGGCGATGCAGGTGGAGCTTTCCCCGGAGCTGCTGGCCGCCACCCGCGAGGTCCTGGCTCGCCCGCTGACCGGCCGGGCACACCGCCCGTAGCGCGGGGTGAGTGAATTTGGAGTCCATTTTCCGGTGGACCGCCCCGGCGGGAAGGCACTATCGTAGAGTCATGGAAACGACATTGCATAGCCTGCCGGAGCGCGGCGAGATGCTGCGGGCCCTGATGCAGCGGGATGCCTCTTGCGACGGGCTGTTCTACGCCGGAGTCACGACCACCATGATCTTCTGCCGGCCCTCCTGCCCCGCGCGCAAGCCCCGCGAGGAGCACGTCCAGTTCTACGCCAGCCCCCGGGAAGCCCTGTTCGCGGGGTTCCGGCCCTGCGCGCGCTGCCGGCCGCTGGAACGCGGCCACCCCACTCCGGACTGGGCAGGGAGCCTGATCGCGGAGGTGGAGGCCCAGCCTTCGCTCCGTCTGCGGGACGCCGACCTGCGCGCGCGAGGCCTGGAACCCGCGGTGGTGCGTAGGCATTTCCAGAAGAATTACGGACTGACCTTCCAGGCCTACTGCCGCGCCCGGCGGCTGGGCGAGGCCTTCAGCGCCATCCGCGCCGGCGGGAGCATCGACGACGCGGTTTTCGACCACGGCTGGGAGTCGCATTCGGGTTTCCGCGAAGCGTTTTCCAGAGCCGTGGAGGCCCCCCCGGGGGCGGCCCGTTCCAAGGACAGCATCCGCCTCGCCTGGATCGAAACCCCGCTGGGCCCCATGGTGGCGGGCGCTACCGGGCAGGCGCTCTGCCTCCTGGAGTTCAGCGACCGCCGCCTGCTGGAAGCCCAGTTGCGCTCTCTGAAGAGCCGCTTCAGGCTCCCGCTGTTCCCAGGCGAGAGCCCGCTGTTCGAAAAGCTGCGGGCGCAGCTGGCGGAGTACTTCGCCGGCAAGCGCCGGTCCTTCGACCTGCCCCTGGACTACCGCGGCACCGAGTTCCAGCGCCGGGTCTGGGAGGCCCTGCTGCGCATCCCCTACGGCCGGACCCGGGGCTACGCGGAGCTGGCGGCCGAGCTGGGCAGCCCCGGCGCCGCCCGGGCCGTGGGGCAGGCCAACGGCCTGAACCGCATCGCCATCCTCATCCCCTGCCACCGGGTCGTGAACGCCGACGGCGGGTTGGGCGGTTACGGGGGCGGGCTGTGGCGCAAGCTTCGATTGTTGGAGAATGAGAAGGCTGCCGCCCGGCTCCCCGGTAGAGCATAGCTGAACGTTAGCCGTGCCCGCCCCCGGCCAGCATGGCCAGGGCGTGCTCCATGACCGGCGCCAGGGTTTCCGCTCCCAGGCGCGCCGCCTTAAGCGAGCCGGGGAAGTTCACCACGATGGTGCGTCCCTTCTGTCCGGCGGTGCCGCGGGAGAGCATGGCCATGGGCGTTTCCGCCAGGGAGCTGGCCCGCAGCGCCTCGGCGATACCGGGCAGCACCCGGTCGCACCAGGCGGCGGTGGCCTCCGGGGTCACGTCCCGCGGCCCGATGCCGGTGCCGCCGGTGGTGAGGATGAAATCCGCGTCCGCGTGGCGGCCGAAGGCCTCGCGGATGGCCGGCTCCTCGTCGGGCACGATCTCCCGGCGCAGCACCGCCGCGGGCAAGCGGGCCCGCAGCACCGCCTCGATTTCGGGGCCGGAGCGGTCCTCGTAGACCCCGCGTGAGGCCCGGTCAGAGATCGTAAGAACAGTCACTGTCAACGCTCACCTCCCCACCCTTCAGCACCCGGGCGAAGATGCCCCGCCGCGGCATGACGCAGTCCCCCACGGCCTGGTAGATGGCGCAGTGGGCGTGGCACTCCTTGCCGATCTGGGTGACCTCCAGCTCCGCCTCCCCCAGGTGAAGGCGCGTGCCCACCGGCAGCGCGGCCAGGTCCACGCCGCGCGTGGTCACGTTCTCGGCAAAGTCCCCGAAGCCGATCTCGATCCCCTGCCCGCGCATGGTGTCCACGTCCTCGCCAGCCAGCAGGGACACCTGGCGGTGCCAGTCCCCGGCGTGCGCGTCCCCCACGATACCGTGGTTCTCCTTCAGGGTGACCCGTCCCGCGGGCGCCGGCTTCTTCTGTTCGCCGGTGCGCTCGGAGACGTTGAGCGAAAGGAGGCGAAAGGCGCGCTTCAAGGTTCGCTCCCGGCCGTTGCCCCGGCCGCCGCGCTGGGGAGTACGCCGGGGAGTACGCCGGGGAGTACCCCGGGCTGCGCCCCGGGCTGCGCCCCAGGCTGCGCCCCCTTGCTCTTTTCCAGCAGGCGGATCTC
>CAZMWZ010000173.1:2867-6466 GCA_964570045.1 uncultured Spirochaetaceae bacterium | reverse complement strand
GGGTAAGCGCGAACAAGACCGTGCACCGGCATCCCGGCTGGGCCGAGCAGAGCCCACGCGATTGGGACGTCGCCCTGCTGGACTGCATCCGCAAAGCGCTCGAATCAAGCCGGGTAGACCCCGGGGCTATTCGCGGGATCGGCATCGACGGCACGAGCTGCACCGTGGTTTTCCTGGACGGTCGCGGCCAGGCGCTGCGGGACGCGGTGATCTGGATGGACATCCGCGCCGTTCAGGAAGCCGCCGAGGTGGCGGACTCCAAGGACCCTGCCCTCCGCTACGTGGGCCACGGCAACGTATCGCCGGAGTGGTTCCCGTGCAAGGTCGCCTGGGTAAAACGCAACGAGCCGGAAACGTACGCCGCGGCGAGGACCGTTTTCGAGGAAACCGACTGGCTCGCCTTCCGCCTGACCGGCGAGCGGACCGTCAACATCGACACGGCCACCATCCGCTGGTTCTACGATGTCACTCGGGGCGGGTTCCCGGTATCCCTGTACCGGAAAATGGGCCTGGAGGACGTGTTCGGCAAAGTTCCCGGGCGCATCGTGAAGATCGGGGAGGCCGTCGGCGGCCTCACTCGCGAGATGGCCCGGCTGACCGGGCTCAAAGAAGGGATCCCGGTGGCCGGCGGCGGGGCGGACGCCTACATGGGCGTGATCGGGATCAACGCACTCTCGCCGGGCACCATCGCTCTGATCACCGGCTCCTCCCACCTGCACATCGGGATCACGGACCGGGAGATCCACGCGCGCGGACTGTTCGGCAGCTTCCCCGACGCGCTCCTGCCTGGCCTGCAGGTGATCGAGGCGGGTCAGATTTCCACCGGATCGGTGGTGAGGTGGTTCACCTCGAACTTCTTGGGCGTGGAGGTTTCGGAGGCGGCCACGCGCGCGGGCCGCTCCGTGTACGACGAGTTGAACAGCCGGGCCGCGGAGCTGCCGCCGGGCTCCGAAGGCCTGGTGGTGCTCGAGCACTGGCAGGGCAACCGCACGCCCTGGACCGACCCCTGGAGCCGAGGGGTGATCCGCGGCCTGACCCTCGGCCACGGGCCGGCCCACGTGTACCGCGCGATCCTGGAGGGGGTGGCCTTCGGCACCGAGGTGATACTGAAGAAGATGAAAGAAGAAGGGGTTCGCATCGACCGGGTCATCGCCTGCGGCGGCGCCACCCAGAGTCCGCTCTGGATGCAGATCCACGCGGACGTGAGCGGCATGCGGATCAGCATCCCCGAAGAGCAGCAGGCGGTCACGCTGGGCAGCGCGATCGCCGCGGCGGTCGCCGCCGGAATCCACCCCGACCTGGCCGCCGCCGCCGCCGCGATGGTGCGCGTGCGTACGGTGATCGAGCCCGATCCGGAGGCTCACGCCCGCTACGCGCCGCTGGTCGGGCACTACACGGAAACCTACGAGAGCCTGAAGGAAGCCTCCCGCCGCCTCGTGCAGGCCGCTGGCTAGGACCCGCACTCCCCCTGGGTGTCCGCGATCCGGGCGATCTCCTGGCCCACGTTCACCAGCTGGCCTTCCGGCGCCAGAATGAGGCAAAGGAAGCCCGCGTCCACTGATTCCACGTCCATGGTCGACTTGTCCGTTTCGATTTGGTAGAGGACTTCCTTCTTCTCCACCCTGTCGCCGACCGTCTTGAGCCACTTCACGAGCGTCCCCTCTTCCATCGTCTCGGTAAGCTGCGGGACCTTGACCGGATAGATCATTGACTCCTCCTGAGGGTGCGCGCCGCGGCCGCGATTTGCTCGGGGCTGGGGATCGAGAGCTTTTCCAGGTGAGTGGCGGGAACGGGCACGTCCTGGGCCGCGACCCTGGCCACCGGGGCCTCCAGCTCAGAAAAGGCTTCCTCCGTGATGCGGGCGGCGAGCTCGGCGGAAAAGCCGCACGTTTTGTGAGCTTCGCTCACCACGATGGCCCGGTGGGTCTTGCGGACCGACGTCAGGACCGTGCCCAGGTCCAGGGGGCTCAAGCTGCGCAGGTCGATGACCTCCGCCCGGATCCCTTCCCTCCCCAAGGCTTCGGCCGCCTCCAGTGCGAAGTGCACCATGCGGGAGTAGGCGACGATGCTCACCTCATCGCCCTCCCGGGCCACCCGGGCCTGGCCCAGCGCAACGAGGTGCTCGCCTTCGGGGACTTCGCCCTTGAGCGCGTACAGGGCCTTGTGCTCGATAAACACCACGGGGTCGTCGCTGCGGATCGCGCTTTTCAACAGGCCCTTGGCGTCCGCGGGGGTGGCCGGCATGACCACCCGCAGCCCGGGGATGTGCACGAGCCAGGCTTCCAGGCTCTGGGAGTGCTGGGCCCCCGCCGAGCGACCGGTCCCGCCCTGGGTGCGCAGCACCATCGGGACCTTCACCTGGCCTCCGGTCATGTAGCGCAGCTTGGCCATCTGGTTGGCCACCTGGTCGCCAGCCAGGCCGACGAAGTCCACGTACATCAGCTCCACCACCGGGCGAAGACCCATCACGGCGGCCCCGACGCCCAGACCTACGGTCGAGGCCTCGCTGATGGGGGTGTCCACCACCCGCTCGGCGCCGAACTCCTCGAACAGCCCCTTGGTGACCGCGTACGCCCCGCCGTAGCGGCCAACTTCTTCGCCGATTACGAACACCCGCGGGTCCCTGCGCATTTCTTCGGCCAGGGCAGTGCGGAGGGCGTCGCGGTACATCATCTGGGTCATACGTACACGTGGCGGAAGAGGTCCGCCGGCTCGGGCATGCTCCCCTGCGCGGCCCAGGCCACCGCGGCTTCCATTTCCCGAGTTACTTCCGCGATCAGGGCAGCATGGCTTTCCTCGCTGAGCAGGCCCGCTTCCAGCAGGCGCCTCTTCTGCCTCTCGATCGGGTCGCGTCGCCGCCAGGACTCCTCCTCCTCCTTGGTCCGGTAAGGGCTGGGGTCCTTCCGCCCGTGGCCGTAGAAGCGGTAGCAGTCGGCGATCAGGAACGCCGGACCGCCCCCGCCGCGGCAGTGGGCCAACAGGTCCCCGGCCGCCTGCCACACGGCCTCCACGTCCATGCCGTCCGCCTGCGCGCCCCGGACCCCGAAGGTCTCCGCCCGCTCCACGAACCTCGAGGTAGCCGAGGCCCGGTCGATGCGCGTGCCCATGCCGTACTGGTTGTTGACCACCGCGAACAGGATGGGCAGCTTCCAGAGGGCCGCCATGTTCAGCGACTCGTAGAGCACGCCCTGGTTGAGGGCGCCGTCCCCGAAGAACGCCACGCTCGCCTTGCCGGTTTTCAGGTACTTCATGGCGAAGCCGCCCCCCAGGGAGATCGGGATGTTGGCCCCCACGATGGCGTTCGCGCCCATGTGCCCGAGGGCGATGTCGGCGATGTGCATCGAGCCGCCCTTGCCGGCGCAATAGCCTTCTCTCCTGCCGAACACCTCGGCGAACATCCTGCCGGGGTCCGCGCCCCGCGCCAGGAAGATGCCGTGCCCGCGGTGGTGGGTGGTGAAGCAGTCGCCGGCTTCCATCGCGGCCCCGGCGCCGGCGGCAGCCGCCTCCTCGCCCACGGACAGGTGGAACATGGACCCCGCGGTCATGCCGCGCAGGTAGGATTCCGCGACCCGGTCCTCGAACTCCCGGATGCGGAGCAT
>CAZMWZ010000173.1:0-2767 GCA_964570045.1 uncultured Spirochaetaceae bacterium | reverse complement strand
TGCCGCGCAGGTAGGATTCCGCGACCCGGTCCTCGAACTCCCGGATGCGGAGCATAATGCGCAGCAGCCCCAGTCTCGGCGGAGTGTTCAACGCGTTTCCCCTTTCTTCCGTGATTTCACACTCATCAGGCGCCGGCTGTCAATCCGGACGTCTGGATTGTTGACAAGCCGGGATTTGGAAGCAATAATTTGCGGTTATGAAGAAGTTCCTCAACGAGCCGAAAAGCTTCGTCGACGAGATGCTGGAAGGCATCCTGCTCGCCCACCCGGGCGAGCTGGCTTTCGCGGCCGGGGACCGCCGCTGCATCGTGCGAGCCGGCTCCCCGCTCAAGGGGAAGGTGGGCATCGCCACCGGCGGGGGCTCGGGCCACCTGCCGTTGTTCCTGGGCTACGTCGGCCGGGGGATGCTGGACGGCTGCTCCGTGGGCGGCGTGTTTCAGTCCCCCAGCGCCGAGCAGATGCTTGGCGTCACCAAGGCCATCCACGGCGGGGCGGGGGTGCTCTACATCTATGGCAACTACGGTGGGGACATCATGAACTTCGACATGGCCAAGGACCTGGCCGCCGCTGAGGACATCCGCGTCGAGCAGGTCGTGGGCGCGGAAGACGTGGCTTCGGCCCCCAAGGGGCAGGAACACAAGCGCCGCGGCGTGGCCGGGATCTTCTTCCTGTACAAATGCGCCGGTGCCATGGCCGAAACCAAGGCGCCCCTGGAAGAGGTCAAGCGGGTGGCAGAGAAGGCGGGGGCCAACGTGCGCACCATGGGAGTTGCTCTGTCGCCGAACATCGTGCCCGAGATCGGCAAGCCCCAGTTCAGCCTGGGGGAGAACGAGATGGAGATCGGCATGGGCATCCACGGGGAGCCCGGCATCCGCCGGGGCGCGCTAAAGAAGGTCGACGCCATCGTGGAGGAGATGATGGGGCCGGTGCTCGCCGACCTGCCCTTTGCCGCTGGCGACCGGGTCGCCGTGCTGGTGAACGGCCTGGGCGCCACGCCCAAGGAGGAGCTATACCTCATCTACCGCAAGGTGGGGCTCATCCTGAAGGAAAAGAAGATCTCGGTCTTCCAGGTCTACGTCGGGGAGTTTGCCACCTCCCTGGAAATGGCCGGGGCTTCGATTTCCCTGCTGCGCCTGGACGAGGAGCTGAAGAACCTGCTGGCAAAACCCGCCCGCACGCCCTTTTTCGAGCAGGTGCAGCTGTAGGGCATGGACTCACTCATCACGCGGGACATCGCGGCTATCATCGCCCGCCTCGCGGACATCATGACCGAGCGCAAGGACGAGCTCATCCGCCTCGACGGGGCGGTCGGGGACGGGGATCTCGGGCTGACCATGGAGAAGGCTTTCACCACCGCCCGGGATGAAACCGCCAACTGCACTGAAACCGACACCGGGAAGCTGCTCATGAAGATCGGCGCGACCATTGCCCGGGCTGCGCCCTCCACGATGGGCACCCTGGTGGCCACCGGGTTTCTGGCGGGCGGCAAGGCCGTGGGGGGGCGCACCAGCCTCGGCCTGCCGGAGGTGGCCGCTTTCTTCGAGGCCTTCGTCAACGGGATCATGCAGCGGGGCAAGTCCAAGCCGGGGGAGAAGACCATCGTGGACGTGCTCCACCCCGCGGCCCAAGCACTGAAGGAGGCCGCTGCCGCTGGGGCGGGCCTGGAGGAGGGCTTCCGCCGCTGCCGCCAGGCGGCCGCGGAAGGCCTGGCTAGGACCAAGGACATGATCGCCCAGCACGGGCGGGTGGCCTACTACCAGGAGCAGTCCAGGGGCAAGGAGGACCCGGGGGCGGTGGCGGGGAACTCCATCGTCCAGGGCTTCTGCGCCCAGGCGGGCGACCCAGCGGCCGGATGATCGAAGCCGACGGCCTCGTCAAGCGCTACGGCGGCTTCGAGGCGGTGAAGGGGGTCTCGTTCCGCATCGGGGCCGGCCAGGTCGTGGGTTTGCTGGGTCCTAACGGCGCCGGTAAGACCTCGATCATGCGCATTCTCACCTGTTACCACTTCCCCTCCGGGGGGAGCGCCCGGGTCGCCTCCCATGACGTGACCGGCGCGCCGCACCGGGTCAGAGCTTGCGTCGGTTACCTTCCCGAGAACTCCCCGCTGTACTTCGACATGAAGGTCCGGGAGTACCTGGGGTTCATCGCGGAGGCGCGGGAGCTCTCTGGAAAAAAGCGCCGGGAGAGGATGCAGTGGGCCGTGGAGATCTGCGGCCTACAGGAGGTGTATTCGCGCGAGATCCGCAAGCTGTCCAGGGGCTACCGCCAGCGCGTGGGCCTGGCCCAGGCGATTCTCCACGATCCGGAGGTCCTGATTTTGGACGAGCCCACGTCCGGCCTGGACCCCAATCAAATTACCGAGATCCGCGGCCTGATCCGCGGCCTGGGCGTCCGCAAGACGGTCCTGCTGTCCACCCACATCATGCAGGAGGTGGAGGCCCTCTGCGGGCAGGTGTTGATCATGAACGAGGGCCGGCTGATCGCCCAGGGGACCGCCGACCAGATCGCGCGGGGCCTGCGGGAGAGCCTGACGCTCTGCGTCGCGCTCAAGGGTTCCCCGGGCGGGGAGCTGATCGCCTCCCTCGGCGAGCTTCCGGGCGTGCGCCGCCACCGGCTCGCCGTACCACTTCAGAGCCACCATCTCGAATCCCAGCCCCGCCAGCTCCTGCTCCGCCAGGCGCCTTGCATCCATAGTGTTGGCCACGCAAACGAGGCGCTCCTGCGTCACCAGGAGAACCGAAACGCCGTAGTCGGTGTTCAGCAGGAC
>CAZMWZ010000172.1:0-6564 GCA_964570045.1 uncultured Spirochaetaceae bacterium | reverse complement strand
ATGCTGGCCGGGATGGTCGAAGGGGTCGTCGTGCTGGACCGCAACCTCCTGATCCGGGAGATCAACCCCTCGGCCCTGCGCCTGGCGGGCCGAAGCATCGCCGAGGTGCAGGGTTGCAGCCTCTTGGAGCTGTTCCGCAACACGCGCCTGCACGACCTGGCCCGCGGGGCCCTGGCGGCGAGCACCCCGCTGGAGGACACGATCACCCTTTCCGGAGGCCGCGAGGTCACTCTGCAGGTCCACGCCTCACAGCTCCCCGAGGACGGAGGGAGGATCGTGCTGGTGCTGAACGACATCACCCGCCTCGAGGCTCTGGAAACCATCCGCCGGGACTTCGTGGCCAACGTCTCGCACGAGCTGAAGACGCCCATCACCGCGGTGAAGGGGGCGCTGGAAACCCTGTTGGAGGGAGCGCTCGAGGAGGACCCCGCGGCTGCCCGGCGCTTCCTGGAAGTGGCGACACGGCACAGCGACCGCCTGGCCTCGATCATCGACGACCTCTTAAGCCTGTCGCGCCTGGAGCAGCAGGAGGGCGCGGCCCTGGAAAAGCAGGAGTGCGTCCTGGAAGGGATCGCCCGCGGGGCCATGCAGGTCTGCCAGGCCAAGGCCGAGGGCCGGGGCATCGTGCTGGAGCTGGAGGCCGAGGCGGGGCTTGTCGCCGTCGTGAACCCCCAGCTCCTCGAACAGGCCCTGACCAACCTGATCGACAACGCGGTCAAGTACTCCAACCCAGGGTCCCGGGTGGACATCAGCGTCCGCCGCACCGGGGCCGGCATCGCCCTGGGGGTGCAGGACCGCGGCATTGGGATCCCGAAACAGGACCTGCCCAGAGTGTTCGAGCGCTTCTACCGGGTGGACAAGGCGCGCAGCCGCGAGCTGGGCGGCACGGGCTTGGGCCTGGCCATCGTGAAGCACATCGTGCTGGCGCACGGCGGGACCGTGCAGGCCGAGAGCGAGCCGGGCGCGGGTAGCACCTTCACCATCGAGCTTCCGGCGTAGTAAGATCAGCGCGTGGATGTCGTGTTGTTGTACGCCGGTGGTCCGGAGACCCGCAACACCCGCGCCGCCCTGGACGCCTACCGGGTGCTGGTGGCGGGCACCCCCGCGGAGCTCACCCGCCTGCTGGCCGGCGAGCCGGACATCCTCTGCCTGGTGATACAGGAAGGGCCGGAGCTGCCAGCCGGGTTCCTGGAGTCCCTGAAGGCCAGCTTCCCGGTCCTGTCCGTGTACCTGGTACCTGCCCGGCCCGCCGCCGGGGAGCTGGCTGAGCTGGCCGCCCGCATCGCCCCTCTGCACCGCCTCGAGCGCCGGGGAAAACCCCGCTTCGACTGGCCGCTGCGCGGGTACCTGAGCCTGACAGGGGCGCAGGAAGAGGCCTACGACCTGCGCGCGCTGAGCGCCAGCGGCGCCTTCCTGCAGTGCCCGGGGCCCTGCCCGCAGGCGGGCAGCCGCGGCCGCCTGCGCGTGCTGTTCCAGAACTTCAGCCTCCAGACCGGGTACGAAGTCCTGGACACGCGCCGCGCCTCCAGCAACCTGCCGGACGGTTTTGGCGTGCGTTTCACGGACCTGAGCGACGAAGCCCGCTCCCGCCTGGACCGGATCGTGCGGGACGCGCTGGTCCGGGCGCTGCTGGAGCCGGAAAGCGACCCGCAGGTGCCCACGCTCGGAGACGACGAGCTCCTGCCGGGCGGCTTCCAGCCGCTGTAAGGCGCCGCATGGATGCATCCTGGCTGGCGCAGGCTCGAGAGATCCTCGGCGATCACCTGCTAAGCGATCCGGCCGACCTAGCCCCATACTCGCACGACGAGCTGGCCAACCCGGAGTTCAACGCCCTGCCGGCGGCGGTGCTGAAGCCCGGCACCGAGGAGGAGGTGGCTGCGCTGGTGCGCCTCGCGGCCCGCAGCGGGGTCCCGCTCACGGCGCGCGGCGGGGGCACCGGCCTGGCGGCGGCCTGTGTCCCCTCCCCCAGCGGCGCGGTGCTCAGTCTGGAGAGGCTTAACCGCGTGGTCGAGGCCGACCCGGACAACCAGGCGATCACGGTACAGGCGGGCATGACCCTGAGCGAGCTCAACCAGGAAGCGGAAAGCCTGGGCCTGTACTTCCCGCCGCACCCCGGGGACGAGGGGGCCTGCGTGGGCGGTTTGGTGGCCACCAACGCCGGTGGGGCCCGCGCCGTGAAATACGGCACGATCCGCCGCTTCCTGCTGGGCCTGCAGGTAGTGCTGGCCTCCGGAGAAGTGCTGGAGCTGGGGGGCAAGCGCCTGAAGAGCTCCGCCGGCTACGGCCTGCAGGAGCTGATGCTGGGCTCCGAGGGCACGCTGGGAATCATCACCCGGGTGACCCTGGCCTTGATGCCCCGGGCCGGTTCCATGCAGACCCTGGTGGTGCCCTTCGAGGAGGTGGCGCAGGCGATCGCCGCGGTGCCGGCGCTGCTGGCCTCGGGGGTGGTGCCCTGCGCCGTGGAGTTCATCGAGCACGCGGTGATCGCCTGCGCCGAGCGCCACCTGAACCGCCGCTGGCCGGCCGCGCGCGGGAGCGCCTCCCTGATGGTGATCCTGGACGGCCCGGACGAGGAAGACGTCCTGAGGCAGGCGGAGCGCGTGTCCGCGGTCGTGGAGCGCGGCGGGGCTCTGGAGGTGCTGCTGGCCGAGAGCCAGGCCCGCCAGCGGGAGATCCTGGAGCTGCGTAGCCTGCTGTACGAGGCCCTGCGCCCGGCCACCGCGGAGCTTTTCGACATCTGCGTGCCGCGCTCCCAAATCGTCGGCCACGTGGGCTTCGTGCACGCGCTGGAAGAGCGCCACGGCATCCGCCTGCCCACCTACGGGCATGCCGCGGACGGCAACCTGCACACCCACTTCCTGCGCAACGCCCTCGTGGACGGGGTGATCGGGGAGGAGCTCGGCGGCTGGCGGGAGCTGCTGCCGGTGGTGCGGGGCGAGCTGTACGCCGACGCGGCGGCCCGGGGCGGGGTCATCTCCGGGGAGCACGGCATCGGCCTGGCCAAGAAGGCCTACCTGGCCGCCAACCTGGGGGAGGCGACGGTCGGGGCCATGCGCGCCATCAAGAAGGCCCTGGACCCGCAGGGCATCCTCAACCCCGGCAAGATCTTCGAGCCCTGAGCCCCGGCCCGCCGCGGCCTTATTTCACCGTCAGGCTGAACACCCCGTCCCAGGACTCGGCGGGCGGCTTCTTCTTGAACTCCCGGCAGCGCTTGAGGAAGGTTTCCGCCGGGCCGTCGCCCGGCAGCAGGCGCTCGACCTCCTCGAATAGGCCGGCGGCCTTGTCCCACTCGCGGCCCTCGAACAGGGCCTGAGCCTCGTGGAAAACCTCCACCGCCCGGAGCGTCGCGGCCTCCACCGCGGATTTCTCCTCGATCAGCTCGAACAGCCGCACGGGCTCCTTGATGCCCACCACGCGTACGCGGTCCATCTGCCGCCAGGCGAAGGCTTCCCCCGCCTCCTTGCGGGTGACCTCGCTGGCCAGGATCCAGGTGCCGTACTGCTTGTTCACCCCTTCCAGGCGGGAGGCCAGGTTCACCGAGTTGCCCATGATCGTGTAGTCCATGCGCTTCTTCGTGCCCATGTTGCCCACGACCATGTCCCCCGTGTTGATGCCGATGCGGGTGACCAGCGGCACGGGACTGAGCTTCTCCGTGAGGACATGCTCGTTGAGGATACGCTCCATCTTCTTCATGCGCAGCGCCGAGAAACAGGCCCGGGCGGCGTGGTCGGGAAGCCCGACCGGCGCGCCGAAAAAGGCGATGATGGCGTCCCCCTCGTACTTGTCGATCGTGCCTCGCTGGTCGAGAATGATGTTGCTCATCTCCTCCAGGTAGGCGTTCAACAGCTTCACCAGCTCCGTGGCGTCCAGCTGCTCCGAGATCGTGGAAAAGCCGCGCACGTCGGTGAACATGGCGGTGAGGTACCTCCGCTCCCCGCCCAGGTTCAGCTTGCTCGGGTCGGAGACCAGCTCGTTGATCACGTCCGTGGACAGGTAATGGGAGAAGGCGTTGCGGATGAAGGTCTTCTCCTTTTCCAGCACCAGGAATTTCACGAGAATCAGCACGAACAGGGTGAAGAACACCGACAGGACGGGGGTCAACAGCCTCAGGTAGCTGCCCGTGACCAGGAAGAAGGCCGCGCCCAGGATCACGATCAGCACCAGGAAGCCCAGCCCGATCAGAATCGAGGGCAGGGGCGCCAGGCGGCGGGTGAGGTAGTACACGGCCACGGCCAGAGCGAACGCCGCCAGGGCGCTGAGCCACCAGGGGAGGGAGTCCAGGAAGCGGCCGCTCAGGATGGTGTTCACCACCGCGGCGTGGGTGCCCACGTTCATGTACTCCTCTTCGAAGGGGGTGACCCCGATGTCGGTGGTGGAGGTGCCGGTCCAGCCCAGGATGCAGAAGGAACCCTCGAGCGCTTCTTTCAGCTTTGCCCGGGACTGGGCCAGGTTGCGGTAGACCTCCCGGGTGGCCGCGAAAACCCCGGGCACCTCCTCCCGCGCCTGAATGTAGAGCTCCCGGTTCTGAGCCTTGAGTTGCCCGGAGGCGAGCAGGGCGTCGATCTTGCCGAGGATGTCCGACTCGGCCTTCCCTTCCAGGAACGCGCCCACGTCCTGGAAAAAGGTGGCCCGGGCCTGGCGGTACTCCTCCATACCCTGGGGATCCCCGCCACCCAGCACCTCCTCCAGGATGCCCTGGGCGTAGCGGTAGGGGTCCAGCAGGCCGTAGTTGCCCTGGAACTCCGCGAGGTAGCCCGAGTCCTCCATAATCTTGAGGTTGTGTACCAGCTCCTGCTCCAGGCGGCGGAAGCGCACCAGCTCCCAGTAGGTCAGGTGCCGGAAGCTGTCGATGTACTTCTTCTTGGGCCAGTTGATCAGGAACCGCCGGTCCTCGGCCAGGGGGATGACGATGTCCTTCCGCCCCTTGCCGGGAAGCTCGGCGTCTTTCAGCACGATGCGCCGCGCCTCAACGCTCACCTCCGGCCGGCCCAGCCAATCGAGCAGGCCAGCGAAGCCCAGCTGGGCGAAGTAGCGCTCCCCGTAGCCCATGACCAGGTTGATACGCCGCCGCACACCGTCCCCGTCGACGATCACGTTGGGGAAGCCCGCCCCCCGCCCCTCCTGCATGATCGGCAGGATGGCCGGCCGGATGTCCTGCGACACGAAGGGGAAACCCGCGGCGACCTGCACCTTTTCGAGCGCTACGTTTTCCAGCACGTAGCGCCTGAGGTCCTCGCTCACGTTCTCCTCCGGGGCCGGGACCATGTTCACCGTGAAGAAGGCCTTGCCGAACAGGCGCGCCGCGCGGCCCAGGTAGGCGTCGTTGTCGCGGGCGATCTCGCCCACTTTAGCCAGCAGGATCTGGCGCGAGGAGTCGGTGAGCTCCTCTAGTTGCCGGATGTAGTCCTGCGCCTCCCCCAGGCCGATGTTACCCCGGCGCAGCGCCTGGAACAGGTCGCGGATGTTCTGCTTGATGGTGTCAAACTCCCTGCCGAACAGCTCGGGGACTTCCTGCTCCAGAAGCTGGGCATTGATTCCCCGCGGGCTGGGGTCCACGTACTCGATGTCGAACACGGCGTAGGCGGCGCCGAACTCCCGCATCACGACCAGGCCGTCAGCCATGATGTCCCGGCTCCAGGGGAAGGTGCCCACCTTGGCGATCGCCGTGTCGTCGATGTCCACGAACAGCAGCGCCGGGTTCTCGGGGACCGCGGGCTTGAGGTGCAGGAGCAGGTCGTAGACCCGGGACTCCGCGCCGCGCCAGAAACCGGCGAGGTTGGCGAGGGAGAACACCCCGGCGACAATGAAGGGGATCAGCAGTTCCAGCGCCAGCTTCTGTTTCTTCATGGCCGTTCCTCCCGCACCGCGGTTTGCATCTATGTGAGTGCTAAAGTATACTGTACGTACCGCGATTTGAAAGGAGCGTCTATGAAAAAAGCGTGGGCGCTGCTCGTCGTCCTCGCCGCCGCCGCGCTGCCCGCGGTCGCCCAATCCAACCAGTTGCTGGACCAGGTCCTGGACAACCCCCGCCTGAGTTACGGGCAGGCAGCCTACCTGGTCCTCACCGCAGCGCAAAAACTCCCGGATACCGCCAGCCCGATGCAAGCCGCGGAGACGCTCGACGCTCAGGGCTGGAAGGTGCGCCCCCGAGGTGCCGACGACCCGGTCACCCTTGGAGAGTACTCCTTCCTGCTCATGCAGGCCTTCAGCCTGAAGGGCGGGCTGTTCTACCGGCTGTTCCCCGGCCCGCGCTACGCCGCCCGGGAGCTGGCCTACTGGCGCCTCATTCGGGGCGACGGCAGCCCGTACAGGATGTTGAATGGTGAAGAGGCGCTGGGCGTCCTGCAGCGCCTGCTGGACTGGAAGGAGGGCCGATCATGAGCAAGAGGCTCCTCTCATTGTTGTCAGTCCTGTTTTTTTCAGCCCTCCTGAGCCTTCCCGCCTATGACTTCGGCGGGACTTTCGACAATGCCACCACACTGGACACCGCCCCGCTCGTCCGGCAGGAAGACAAGCTCGCACTCTGGTTCCAGACCTCGCTTGGGCGGTTCCTGACGCTATCCG
>CAZMWZ010000171.1:0-6585 GCA_964570045.1 uncultured Spirochaetaceae bacterium | reverse complement strand
CCATGCCGTGGAATGTAGCGGAATCCGGGAGTTTGTTCTATACTGCTCACCGATATGAACGAGCTGCTGGCCGAGATCGAGGCGCGACGGGCGCGACGGGCCCTGGACGAGCGACCGGTGGCGGAGGAGGTGCTGCTCCGGATCCTCACCGCCGCTACTCTGGCGCCCTCCTGCAACAACAACCAGCCCTGGCGTTTCCTGGCCGTGCGTCGGACCGAGGAACTGCAAAAGGTACGGGAGCACCTGAGCGGGGGGAACTACTGGGCGAAGAAAGCCCCGCTCATCATCGCCGTGCTGACCCAGCCGGAACTGGACTGCCGGTTTGACGACCGGCGGGACTACGCCCTGTTCGGCGCCGGCTTGGCGGTGGGCAACCTCCTGGCCCAGGCCACCCGCGAAGGTCTCATCGCCCACCCCATCGCCGGGTTCAAGCCGGTGCCCATCAAGGAAGCCCTGGGGGTGCCGCCGGAGCTCATCCTGATCACGCTGGTGATCGTCGGCTACCCGGGCGAGGAATCCGTCTTGAACGAGAAGCACCGGGTGCAGGAACATGCCCCGCGTGAGCGCAAACCGCTCGCGGAAGTGCTGCGGTACGAGCGGTGGTGAGCCCGGAGGCCGAGGCCCTAGAGCGGATTCGGGCCAAGCGGGCCTTCATCTGCGACATGGACGGAGTGCTCTACCACGGCAACCGCCTGCTGCCGGGAGTTCGGGAGTTCGTGGCCTGGCTGGCCGCCGCCTCCAAGAAGTTCCTGTTCCTGACCAACTCCAGCGAACGCTCCCCGCGGGAGCTGCAGCAGAAGCTGGCCCGCCTGGACATCCAGGTCGGCGAGGAGCACTTCTACACCAGCGCCCTGGCCACGGCCAGCTTTCTGGCCAGCCAGCACCCGCACGGCAGCGCCTATGTCATCGGCGAGACCGGGCTGACCAATGCCCTCTACGAGGCGGGCTTTTCGATGAATGACGTGAACCCGGACTACGTGGTGATGGGGGACACCCGCTCCTACAACATCGAGCTCATCGAGCGCGCCGTGGAGCTGGTGCGCCAGGGGGCGCGCCTGATCGGCACCAACTCGGACCTGACCGGGCCGGTGGAGCGGGGCCTGGTGCCGTCCACCGGGGCTCTCATCGCCCCCATCGAGCGGGCCACGGGCAGGACGGCCTACTTCGTGGGCAAGCCCAACCCCCTGATGATGCGCCACGCCCTGAAGCGCCTGGACTGCCGGCGGGAGGAGACCGTCATCATCGGCGACCGGATGGATACGGACATCCTCTCGGGGATCGAGGCCGAGATCGACTCCGTGCTGGTATTGAGCGGCGTGAGCCGGCGGGAGGACCTGGTGGCCTTCCCCTACTCCCCCGCCTACATCCTGGCGGGCGTCGGGGAGATCGCGGGGGCGGTTTGATTTAGGCCGTTTACAGGCTTGCCCCGTTGCCTCCCGGCCCCTATAATGGAACCCTTATGTCAGTCCGAGACGAACAGCTGTTCAAAATCGTTGAGAAGCTGCAGAGTCACTATCAGAACAACCTCAACAACCGCTACATCCGCAAAGCCCTGCTGCTGATGAAAGTGCCCACCGGCACCTGGAACGCCCTCGGGCGGCTCACCGAGAAGAGCGACTACTACAAGATCCAGGGCTACCCGTATAAGGAGCTGTACGAGCAGATCTACGCCGCCGCCACCTTCGTGTACCACGCCCGCACCGAGGTGCTGCCGCGCCTGAAGGGCCTGCTCACCGGCGGCACGGAGACGGTGTTCTCGCGCCCCAAGGCCGAGGAACCCAAGGATAGAATATTGCTGGAGATGGCCATCAACAACTTCCCCGCCAACCTCGGGGTGTTCTCCGACCTGATCAACGAGCTGTACGTGCGGGCCGTTGCGCTGGACCGCGAGGAGCACCCGAAGCAGAAGCCGGTTTTCGAGCACATGCCCGAGTTGAAGGAGCTGGGCAAGCTGCTCACCTGAGGCCCGCCTCCGCCGCCCCCTACCCCTTCAGCTGCTTCACGATTTCCGGGACGACCTCGAAGAGGTTGCCCACGATGCCGAAGTGCGCGACGCTGAAGATCGGGGCGCTGGCGTCGGAGTTGATGGCCACGATGAGGTCCGAGCCCTTCATGCCCGCCAGGTGCTGGATGGCCCCCGAGATGCCGCAGGCGAAGTAGATCGTCGGGTTGACGGTCTTGCCGGTCTGCCCCACCTGGTGGGAGTACGGGATCCAGCCGGCGTCCACCGCGGCACGGGAAGCCCCGACGGCGCCGCCGACCGCCTTGGCCAGCTCCTCGATCAGGGCGAAGTTCTTGGGGTCCTTCAAGCCGCGGCCGCCGGACACGATGAAGTCCGCGTCGGCCAGGTTGACGGTCTCGGTCTTCTCAGGGACGAACTCCAGCACTTCGATCTTGGGCTTGGGCACCGGGTAGGAGAGCTCCACGATCTTGCCGGCATAGCCGTCCACCTTCTCGGCCTCCTTCATGACCTTGTGGCGCACCGTGGCCATCTGCGGCCGGTGGTGACGGCAGAGGATCGTGGCCATGATGTTGCCGCCGAAGGCCGGGCGGGTCTGCTGCAGCAGCTTGCTGTCCCCGTCGATCGTGAGCTCGGTGCAGTCGGCGGTGAGGCCGGTGAGGATCTTGGCCGCCACGCGCGGCAGCAGGCTGCGGCCGATGATCGTGCCGCCGCCCAGGAAGATTTCCGGCTTGCGGTCCTGCAGGATGCGGGCCACCAGGGAAGCCTGCACGTCCTCGTGGAACTCCCCGATCCCCGGGTGCTCCTCCAGCCACACCTCGTCCACGCCGTAGGCGATCAGCTCGTCGGCCAGGTGGCGCACCTTGTCGCCCAACAGGATGGCGCTGATCGGCTGGTCATGGCTCTTCTTGAGCTCGCGCGCGGCGCCGATGATCTCCGGCACCACCGAGGCGAGCTTCCCGTGCCGGTGCTCGGCGTACAGGCAGATCCCGGCGTAGGCCTCCACGTCTTGGCCCTTGAAAGTGGCCTTGCGGATCTCGATGGCGTCGTACTTGCAGGCGGTCACGCAGGCGCCGCACAGGGTGCACTTCTCATCGATGATGGCCTTCTTCTCGACCACCGTGACGGCATCATACATGCAGACCTTGACGCACAGCTTGCAGCCGGTGCACTTGTCCAGGATGACCTGGATCGGCTCAGCCATGCCTGGCCTCCGCTTTGGCTTTGCCCAGGGGGATCCCGGCCTTCTGCAGCTCTTCCAGGAGCTGGGCCACGGCGTGATGAGGTTCGCCGTGGAACACCTTGCCGCCGGCGGGCTTGGGGGGCGTGAAGATCTTCATGACCTGGGTGGGCGAGCCGTTCAGGCCGATGCGCACGCCGTCCAGCTCCAGGTCCTTGGCGGCCCACACCGTGATGGCCGCCTTTTTGGCCGCCAGCTTCCCCTTCAGGGAGGGCAGGCGCGGCTCGTTGATCTCCTTGACCACGGTCATGACCATCGGCAGCTTGGTCTTCAGGCGCAGGTAGCCTTCTTCCATCAGGCGCTCGACGACGATCGTGCCTTCGGCGTCGATCCCCTCGATCTTGCGCACGTCCGTGACGTGGGGCAGGCCCAGGTTCTCGGCCACGCCGGGGCCGACCTGCCCCGTGTCCCCGTCGATGGCCTGGCGGCCCATGAGGATGATGTCCGCCCCGCCGAGCTTGCGGATGGCCACCGCCAGGGTGAAGGCCGTGGCCAGGGTGTCCGCGCCGGCGAAAGCCCGGTCGCTCAGCAGGACCGCCTCGTCCACGCCCAGGCTGATGGCCTCGCGCAGCGCGGACTCCACCTGGGGCGGGCCCATGGAGAGCACGGTCACCTTGCCGCCGTGCTTCTCCTTCAGGCGCACTCCCTCCTCCAGGGCGTACGCGTCGAAGGGGTTGATGATCGAGGCCACCCCCTCGCGCATCAGGGTGTTGGTCTCGGGGTTGATGCGCACGTTGGTGGTGTCCGGGACCTGCTTGATGCAGACGACGATGTTCAAGGACTCTACTCCTTCTTCTGCAGGCTTTCCTTGATGAGCTGCAGGGCGATGACCTCGCGCTGGATCTGGTTGGTGCCCTCGTAGATCTGGGTGATCTTGGCGTCGCGCATCATCTTCTCCACCGGGTACTCCTTCATGTAGCCGTAGCCGCCGAACACCTGCACGGCGTCGGTGGTCACGCGCATGGCCGTGTCCGAGGCGAACACCTTGGCCATGGAAGAGACCTTGGCCACGTTCTTGGCGCCGGAGTCCACGAACCGCGCCGCCGCGTAGGTCAGCGCCCGGGCGGCCTCCACCTGGGTGGCCATGTCGGCCAGCATGAACTGCAGCCCCTGGAAGGAGCTGATGGGCTTGCCGAACTGCTTGCGTTCCTGGGAGTAGGCCACGGCCTTCTCCAGGGCCCCGGCGGCGATGCCCACCGCCTGGGCGGCCACGCCCGGGCGGGACTGGTCGAAGGTCTTCATGGCCACCAGGAAGCCGGCCCCCTCGCGGCCCAGCAGGTTCCCCTTGGGCACCTTGCAGTCCTGGAAGACCAGCTCGCGGGTGGCCGAGGCCCGGATGCCCATCTTGTTTTCCTTCTTGCCGAACTCGAAGCCGGGGGTGTCCTTCTCCACCAGGATGGCCGAGGCGCCGCGCACCCCGCGGTTGGGGTCGGTCAGGGCGATGACCGTGTAGATCGTCGCCTCCCCGCCGTTGGTGATCCACTGCTTGGTCCCATTCAGGATGTAGCTGTCCCCCTGGGGGGTGGCCCGGGTTTTGACCGCCGCGGCGTCGGAGCCGGCGTCCGGCTCGGTCAGGGCGAAGGCGGCAATGATCTCGCCGGCTGCCAGGCGAGGCAGGTACTTCTTCTTCTGCTCCTCGCTGCCGAACAGGATGATTGGGATGGTGCCCAGACCGGAGGCGGCGTAGGCCAGGGAGATGCCACCGCAGGCCTTGGACAGCTCCTCCACGACCAGGGTCATCTCCATGATGCCGCCGCCTAGTCCGTCGTACTCCTTGGGGATGAACACCCGGAACAGGTCGGCCTTGGCCAGGACTTCCACGATGTCCCAGGGGAACTTCCCGGTCTCGTCGTACTCCAGCGCCACCGGCGCGATCTTTTCCCTGGCGATCTGGGCCGCCAGATCCTTGATCATCTGCTGCTCTTCCGTCAGGAAATAGTTCACTTTGCCCTCCAGAGCTATCAGGTTAGTGCCGGCACGGTGACGGCTGGCAATCTCGACCGGCTTCGTCGGAAAAAGTGGGGTCAATATAGAAGAACAGGTGGTTTATTTCAAGGGGTCGGGCTCTGATCCGCTGCACCACCCTGGCGCCGCTGAGCAGGCCCATGGCTCATTAAGACGTCTCCGGGAGGTTTCATGGTCTCGCTGCGGGGGATCCACAAGTCCTATCCCATGGGCCAGGACCGGCTGAAGGTGCTCAAGGGCATCGATCTGAGCGTGGAAGCCGGGGAGTACCGGCTGCAGGACGCGCGTCCTTGCTGTTGGCGGTCCGGCGCGGTATAGTTTTATCGGCGACTGCGGGAGGTTCAGTAAGTGCCGGAAATCAGCCGTTTCTTTGGGGTGATAATCCGCATGTTCGCCGAGCCCGATGAGCGGCACCATGGCGCGCACTTCCATGTGTACTATCAAGATCGGGCTGCGGTGTTCAGCATCGAGGAGCTGGAGGTGATCGGAGGCAGCCTGCCACGGCGGGAGCAGCGCCTTGTCGAGGCGTGGGCTGAGCTCCATCAGGGAGAACTCGTCGCCAACTGGAAGAGGCTGCAATCCGGCAGGGCACCGTACAAGATAGCTCCGTTGCGGTGAGTGAACTGGAGGGACTACATGGAGCATCCCATCTATCGAGTGATTTCATTCACTAGGTGCGCCCCCTTCACGCTGCGGGTGGTCTTTGACGACGGGCTGGAGCAAGAAATCGACTTCCGACCGGTGTTGTCAGGAGAGCTCTATGGGCCGTTGCGCAGCGAAGATGTGTTCGAGCAGGTCGAAATCGATCCGGAGGCGCACACTCTGGTCTGGCCGAACGGCGCGGACTTCGATCCATACGTTCTCCATGATTGGCCTGATCACGTGGAGTCGATGAAGAATATGACGCGTCGTTGGCGCAGAGCCGCGGTGTCACACTAACTGCCCGTATTATGGGCCTGCAGGGCGGCCAGGTTCGCGGATGGGCTGCGCTGGAGGCAGCGGCATTCGCCGTAACGCCTTACGCGGGGTGAACAGGGGGTTGGCAGGCCTGCAGGCAGGGGGACTGAGGCGGGATCGAGGGCGATGAGCACCCCGGAAGCAGCTTGAAGTGAAGCTGTGCAGTCGTGGGGTGCAGGAGAGGGACAGACCGATCCCTGGCTGGCAAGGGGCAAAGTCGAGCTCGAAGTCCCCGCTTTGATCGCAGCGGATGCTCACCGCCCCCAAGGTGCAGACGCCGTCGCGGAAGTAGCTCAGAGCGAGCACGTCGTTGGCCAGGAACAGCTCGGTGGGGCCGAACAGCGCCTCCTGCAGGGCCCGGACCAGGCGCCCGGCCTGGCTCTGGGTGCAGACGATGCGCGTCTTGCACTTGCGGATGAAGAAGTTGTAGTAGATCGGGAACTCCAGATCGGCCAAGTATCCG
>CAZMWZ010000170.1:0-6634 GCA_964570045.1 uncultured Spirochaetaceae bacterium | reverse complement strand
TCCCTCCCAGATATGGATGCCGCACCAGCGTGCGATGGCCCTCAACAGCGTCGATTTACCGCTTCCGTTCTCGCCCGCGAAGAAGGTGACCGGCGAGGCGAAATCCAGAAAAGAGGAGGCGCGCAGGATCTCCAGGCTAAACGGGTAGGATTCTACCGAAGGGAAGCGGTCGTGGCGAATCCTGACCCGCCGCAGGTGCATCGTGTCAGTCTTCGGGGTATTCGATCTCTCGGGAAGATGGGTTGATGTAAGGATCCACCCAGGGGGCCTGTAGCTGCCTGCGGGACAGGTCGGCGTAGGAACCGATCAGTTCCGGCTCCGCGCGAATGCCGGCGAGCAAGCCCCAGATTTCCCGCGCCCTGCTGAGGTGCCCGGCCGGACGGCACGCGGTCCCCAGGTGGTAGGCGATACCGAAGAATCCGCTTTCAGAGAGAAAACCACGGATGTTCTCGCGCTTCAAGGCGACTTCCAGGTATCCGGCCAGGGTCGAGAACTCGAAGGTGGGGTTCACGAGTCGGATTTCCTGGACGCTTTCCGTGACGATGATATCCAGGGCGGAGAGCGAGTGCAGAATCGAGGCCGGCTCGAACCTGCCGGTTCGGTAATAGAACCAGCCCAGCTTGGCGTGGGCCTGCAGGGCGAAGGAGGCGTCAGCCATCCGGTACAGCCGCAGAACGTGGTCCAGCCCCCTGGACAGGTAGGCGGTCAGAAAGGCGTTCCGGAAGCGCTGTGAGGCGGGCGCCGTGGAGAACTCGGCCTGCTCGTTGACAATGGCGAGCAGTGCTTTCTCCATCTCGTAGTACCTGTTCTGGATCTCGTAGATCCCGGCGAGCCGATAGAGGATAGCGTACCTGTCCTGTGTGACCCGCAGGCTGGAGGAGCCTTCCAGGGCTTTCTGCAGCCGATCTTCCGCCAGGGCCAGCGCCCCCTCGCGGAAATAGATTTCGGCCACCACTACCTCCGCCTCCGGGAAGATCCCGGCCGTCTCGATGGCTCGGCGCAGGAGATCCAGGGCTTCCCCCAATTGCGGGTCGGCGCGGTCGGCGATCAGGGTTTTGGCCTGCTCCAGCAGGACCCAGGCATCAGGGGCCGGGGGGCTTTGGGCATAGGCAAGAGGGGAAGAAAAGAGAATGATGCAGAACAGCAGCCTGATCGCTCTGATCACCACCCTACCCGCCCTTCTAGCTTCGGAGGATTACGGCCTAATGATTACCTCGGAGCCGGGGCCGCCAGAGCCGCCCCCTACCTCGCCTGCGCCGCCGTCCAGCCCTCAGCCGATGGCCCCCATCAGGAACACCATGGTGAAGATCGCGGTGGTTTCCACCAGCCCCAAGACCATGATGAAGTTGCCGAAGCCCTTGCCCGTCTCGGCCATGGCGTCCGAGGCGTGCGCGCCCGCCACGCCCTGGAACCAGGCGGAACCCCCCAGGGCCAGCCCGCCGAACAAGCCGGCTCCCAGCTTGGCGATGGAGCCGACGGCCGATGCCCGGATAGCATTCATCAGAATCATGCCGTAAATCGTCTGCGTCAGCGGGGCGCCGACGAAAGCGATGAGCATGAAGGGCGCGGCTCTATTCTGGGCGAAGCACTTCTTCCACCCACCGATGGCCGCGGCCCCTGCGGACATGGCCCCCAACGCGGAGCCGAAGGCGGCTAGCCCCAGTGACGCCGCGAAGCCCAGTTCCCCAATATCCATTACTTGTCTCCTTTCGAATCCGAATCCTTGAAGGGCTTATAGGAAAAGCCCGCCCATTCCATACCGATGTGGCCGGAGAACTCCAGCATGTTGAGCCGCACCCCGTGCACGATGACGGACATGGCGCCCAGCAGGAGGTTGAGGCTGTGGCCGAAGAACAGGATGAAAACCGCAAAAATGCCGGTGGGAAACCCGAACCCGATGCCCGCCGCCAGGGCGTTGAAAGCCTTGGAAATCTCGATACCGGCCAGCCCTACGGCGAACAGGCGGACGTAGGACACGACGTCGGAGAAGGTGCTGATGCTGTTCAGCATCTTGAGCGGCAGCTTGGCAAGGCCCAGGAAAAAGCCTTTGAAGAATTTGCCCTTCTGTTCTCCGAATATCGTGACCACCACCAGACCCCCGATGACCAGCCAGGTCCCGATCGGGTTCAGGGGCTGCTGCAGCAGGATCCACTTGATTACGAAGAACATGCCCCACAGGATGGAGAGCCACCCCAGGTCGTTGTAGGCGATGATCTTCGGCAGGTTGCGGATGAAGCTGATCACGTGGGCCAGGGTCAGGTGCACCGTGCCGATGATGAAGCAGATGTACATGATGAACTGGGCGTTGTCTTCCCCGAACGTGGCGATCTGCGGGATGACTATCCTGGAAAGGAAACTCCTCTTGGCGATGGCTTCCACGCCGAACCAGGTCCCGGTGATAGCGCCCCAGACCACGGTGCCGATGCTCAGCACGAAGAGCAGGAAGAAGGGCTCCGGCGGGCTTTTCTTCATTTTCAACCGGGCGTAGAGGGTGAACCCGAACAGCAGGAAGCCGTAGCCCGCGTCGCCGATGAGCATGGCGAAAAAAAGACTGAAAAAGATCAGGAAAAAGATGCTTAGATCGACCTCCCTGTACCCGGGAACGGTCCCGAGAATATTGAACACGGGCTGTATTATCCGGATCCAGCGGGGGTTCTCCACCAAGGTCGGCACCGCATCGTCCTCCAGCGGGTCGTCGCTGGCCAGGCCCCAGCCGTGGGCAGCCGCCGCCCGCTTCAAGCCCTCGACCTTGGTTACGGGGATGAACCCGGCCAGGTAAGCGACGGGGCCTTCCAGGGACATTCCGGCACGGACGGTCTCAAACTGGATCCGGCGCCCGATGTCGGCCAGGCCCGCCTGCAGCAGTGGCCTTTCCCCACCCAGTTGCTCGAGCCTCTCCTGCTGCTGGCGCGCTTCCTCCAGGGCCTGCACGATGAGCTCCCGTACCTGGGCGATCCCGCGCTCCGGGACGGGGACCGCGGGAAACGGCAGCGCCGGGGCTTCGCCCGTGGCGACAACGGCTATCCTTACCGTCGAGCGGTCGCGGCCGACGACAAAGGCGCTGATGCCTTCCGGGATCCGGGCGAGCTCCCGCTCGCTCACCTCGTAGAGCCGGACCTCGACCCCCTGGTCGCGGAGCCGGCGCGCATCTTCAGGCCGATACTCACCCCAGGCCGCGAGGCGGTCCTCCTCCTTGCGCAGCTGCTCGGCCTTTTCACGGGCCGCCTTGAGACTTTCCAGGCAGGTCTCGATTTCCCCGGCCAGCTCCAAGGCACGCCGGGCACCGACTTCGCCTGCGGGCCCGAAGGTTTTCTTCTTTTTCTCCGCCTCTAGCGGTAGCTGTTGGAGGGCTTTTTCCACCTGCGCCTGGGAGTCGCGCAGCCGCGCGAGCTCCTCCCCGCCGCCGGCCCGTTCCTGGATGTGGACAGTGCCCAGCTTGCGCAGCTCTTCGAGAGACTCGCCGCGGTAGCGGTCCAGCACGATGACCGAAACTTTCTTCATCTTGACGATCATGCGTTCGCCCTGACCAGCTTGCTCTTGGCGATCTTCCCGCGGACGACAGCCGCCGTCTGCTGGTCGCCCAGGTAGATCTGGATTTTCCGGATATTTTCTCGGGCCTCCGGGATTTTTACCTTCTCGAACAGGTTGACCCTCTGGCTGGTGATCCGCAGCTCTTCGCCTAACAGCTCGGCCTGCTTTTTCAGGATGTACACCTCGGCATCGAGGGCCGCCAGCCGGCGGATGATCGCCAGAGCCGCGTCCACCCACAACGGTGTGAGGAAAAGGTCGTACGGCTTTTCCTCCAACTCGGCGGCCTTGAACAGCGGGATGTCCACTCCGGCGATATTGCCCGTCTCCGTCCCCACCCCCCTCAGGCTCATTAGGCGCGACAGGTCCGCCTCTTCCCCGAAAACGGAAACCCAGGTCCATAGCTGCGCGCTCAAGGCGGTGCGCTCCGCTCGCCGGGCCTGCTGCTGGGACTCCACGCGCCGGATCTCTATCTGCAGCTGCTGCTTCTTGAGCATGAGCGTGGGCAGATAACGCAGATAGCGCTTCAGCGCGTCCTTCTGCTTCTTCTGCTCGTTCTTGGTCAGCTTGATCTTGGCCACGCGCGTCCGCTCAGGCCTTGGGCCAGAACTTCTTGATCAGCTCGGTGCGCAGGCCGGACTCTTCCGGGAGGAAGCAGTCGCCCAGGATCCGCCAGCCCGCGTCCAGCGCCTTTTCCAAGGGGATGTTGACGGACAGGTCCATCATCTCCCGCTCGAAACTGACCCCATACTTCAGCAGCTTCTGGTCCCAGTCCGACATCCTGAAACCCATCGCCTTCTTCTCCAGCGACTCCAGGTATGCGGCGTAGAGCTTGATCATGCCGTCCATCAGCGCCCGATGGTCCTCGCGGCTGTCCTTGTTGACCAGCTGCTTGAGCCGGGAAAGGGAGCCGAAGGGCTCGATGCGCCCGTTACGCAGGTAGAACTGCCCCTCGGTGATGTACCCGGTGTTGTCCGGGATCGGGTGCGTGACGTCGTCGCCGGGCATGGTGGTGACCGCCAGGATCGTGATGGAACCGGCCCCCTCGAAGTCCACGGCCTTCTCGTAGCGCGCCGCCAGCTGGCTGTACAGGTCGCCGGGGTAGCCGCGGTTGGAAGGCACCTGCTCCATGGTGATGGCGATCTCCTTCATGGCGTCGGCGAAGTTGGTCATGTCGGTCAGCAGCACCAGGACCCTCTTGCCGCGCAGCGCGAAACGTTCGGCCACGGCCAGGGAGATGTCCGGGACCAGCAGGGATTCGACGATGGGGTCGGAGGCGGTGTGGACGAAGAAAATCGTGCGGCTGAGCGCCCCGCCCCCCTCCAGGGCGTCCCGGAAATACAAGTAGTCGTCGTACTTCAAGCCGCAGCCGCCCAGGATGATGATGTCCACCTCCGCCTGCATGGCGATGCGCGCCAGCAGCTGGTTGTAGGGCTCGCCGGACACCGAGAAGATCGGCAGTTTTTGCGACTCCACCAGCGTGTTGAAAAGGTCGATCATCGGGATGCCGGTGCGGATCATCTTGCGCGGGATGATGCGCTTGGCCGGGTTCACGGACGGGCCGCCGATCTCGATCAGGCTCTCGGTCAGGGCGGGCCCCTTGTCGCGGGGCTCCCCGCTGCCGTTGAAGATCCGCCCCAGCAGGTCGTCCGAGAAGGAGACCTGCATGGAGTGCCCGAGAAAGCGGACCTCGTCGCCCGTGGACACGCCCCGGGAGCCCGCGTACACCTGCAGGGATACCTTGTCCTCGTAGAGGCGGATAACTTCGGCCAGCGAGTCCCCGTGCCTGGAGCTGACGACCGCCAGTTCCCCGTAGCGGACCCCGCCCGCGGTCACCGTGATGACATTGCCCGCGATCGCGTCGATCTTGCTATAGACTTTACGCATTCGCCCGCCTCTCGCTGAAGCTGGACCGGATGTCCCGCTCGATGGTCTTGAAAGGATCCGAACCCCAAGCCGCGCCGTTCCAGTCCAGGAATCGCTGGCGCAGCTGGTAGAAGAAGGAGCGCGCGGCCGGCTTGTCAGCCAGGTTGAGCTTCGCCCCGATGATCTCGGTGAGGAGGCGGAAGGTATACTGCTGGCGTTCCGTGTTCACGGCCGCGTCGACCGGATCGAAGGAGTTCTGCTGCAGGTAGACGGCATCGATGAACTCACCCTTCAGGTAGAGGATGTAGTCCTCCAGGCTGGTTCCCTCCTCCCCGACGACCTTCATCATCTGCGAGACTTCATTGCCCCGGTACAGCAGGCCGCGCGCGAACTCCGTCATCTTTTCATCCACGGCGCCGGGATACTTGCTCCAGCTCTCCAGCGGGTGTATCGCCGGGTACTTGCGGGACTCCGCGCGCTCCCGGGACAGGCCGTGGAAGGCGCCCACCACCTTCAGGGTGGCCTGGGTGACGGGCTCCTCGAAGTTGCCGCCGGCGGGACTGACCGTGCCGCCAATGGTCACGGAGCCGATGCTGCCGTCCTTCAACCGGACCACCCCCGCCCGCTCGTAGAAGCTGGCGATGACCGATTCCAGGTAGGCCGGGAAGGCCTCCTCTCCGGGTATCTCCTCCAGACGCCCCGACATCTCTCTCATGGCCTGGGCCCAGCGTGAGGTGGAGTCCGCCAGCAGCAGCACGTTCAGCCCCATTTGCCGGTAATATTCGGCGATGGTCACCGCGGTGTAGACCGAGGCCTCCCTGGCAGCCACCGGCATGGAGCTGGTGTTGCAGATGATCACGGTGCGCTCCATGAGGGCGCGTCCCGTGCGGGGGTCCATCAGCTCCGGAAACTCCCGCAGCGTCTCCACCACCTCACCTGCGCGTTCGCCGCAGGCCGCGATCACCACGATGTCCACCTCGGCGTGCCGGCTGGTCACCTGCTGCAGGACCGTCTTTCCGGACCCGAAGGGGCCTGGGATGCAGTAGGTGCCCCCTCTGGCCACGGGGAAGAAGCTGTCGATGATCCGCACCTTGGTGATCAGCGGTTCTACCGGCTTCAGGCGCTCCGCGTAGGCGTTGACGGGGCGCTTGACCGGCCAGTCGAAGACCATGGTCAGGGGGATGATGTTCCCCTTGGAATCCGCCAGCTCGGCGATGCGGTCCTTCAAGGTGTACTTTCC
>CAZMWZ010000169.1:0-6728 GCA_964570045.1 uncultured Spirochaetaceae bacterium | reverse complement strand
CAGCTTGAGCTTCCGGGCGTTGGCCAGCAGCTCCCGCAGGTTACGAAGCTGCGCTCCATTCTCCGGGAATGCCTGCCGCAGAGCCTCTTCGGCTTCCGTCCAGCGGCCTTGGTAGATGCGCAGCAGAGCCAGCAGCAGCGGCAGGTCCCTGCCCTGGTCCCCTGAGAAGGCCTGCATCGCCAGCAGCTCCAGCTCGGCTTCCGCGTCCTTCCCTGCCCCGAGAAGCGCTCCTACCAGCTCCAGATGGCGCTCGAACCGCTCCGCCTCCTGGCCGGCGGCCGCAGCCGCCAGACGAAGAGCCGCCACTGCCTCGCCCAGCCGCCCCTCGGCGAGGAGGCAGGAAGCGATCCGGGAATGAGTCTCACCCGCGCGGGCGCTCTCCGGGTCGAAAAACAGAAACCGCTTATACTCCGTTACGGCCTCCGCGAACGCTCCGGAGCGCTGGAAAGCGTCGCCCAGGGCGAAGGCCGGGTCGTCGGCCCGGGCGGGCTGCGCCGGGAAAGCGAGTACCAGAAACAAGAGGGCAGCCAGCCTATCGGGCATCCGCAGACGCTCCCGGCGCACATGCAGGCAGCAGCGCTTTCAGGTCCTCCCGCAGGGTTTCCTGCTGTTTCTGGTTGTAGCGCCGGGCCGAGACCGCCGAGCCGTAGATGTTGCCCGCGTGCATGAGCCCGCCGAATGAAACGTACAGCCAGCCCCGCCACGACTGCACCCCCTCGTCTTGGAAGCTCACGATGGACAGGGCCGCTAGAGCCCCGACCAGGAGCAGGGACTGGAACCCGTCGCCGAACTCCCCCGCGTACATCTTGCCCGCTCCCGGGACGACGGAGGATAAAAACGCCGCCAGCGCCGGGCTCCTGCGATCCATGGCTGCGCCCCGGCGCGCCAGGGCCCGGAGCTCGCCGACCTCCCCGTCCGGGTGGCCGCCGAGCGCTCCGAGGGCCTCCTCCCAGCGCCCGAGCAGGATCAGGTCGCCGGCCGCTAGGCGCCTGAGCTGGACGCTGGCCTCCCAGCCGGGCTGCTGCTGCAGGAAGCGCAGGGAGCCCGCGGCGTCGTCCAGGTGCAGGTAGGTCAGACTGATCTCGGCGGCCGCCCGTACCCGGTCCGCTTCAGCCGCCGCCGCTTCGAAGCCCGCCCGGAAGTGGCCGAGGGCCCGCCCGAAGTCCCCGCCGCAGCGGAAGGCGCGCCCCGCCCGCTCGTGCGCCGCCGCCAGGGAATCGCCCTCCGGGATCTGCCCGAAAAGGTATCGTTCGTACTCGTAGCCGGCGCGCAGGAAGTCGCCCTGCCCGAAGAGGTGCTCGGCGAAGGCCGCCACCGCCTCGGGCGCGAAGTAGTCCGGCTCGGCGCCCGCCAGGCAGGCTGCCAGCAGCAGGACGGCGGCCGCGCAGGGACTCCTCACGGCCGTCCGGCACTCCCGGGCCGTTCCGGCGGCGGGTCGAGGCGCTTGCCGGTGCGCGCGTCCAGGAGGTAGCGCTCCGGGTTCAGGCCGTTGCAGCGCTGGTAGCGGTCCGAGGCCATCAGCAGCCCCGCCAGCAGGCCGTGCCGGCGGATGGCCAGCCTGGCATACTCGGAGCAGGAAGGCGTGAACAGGCAGCGGGGTCCGTCCTGCGAGGAGATGAACACCTGGTACAGGCGCAGCAGCAGCATCGCCGCCATCTCCAGCTCGCTCTCCGAGCGGCTCAGGTCCAGGGGGGCCTTGGAGGCCTGCGGAGCGGCCAGTTCCGCCCGCCGCTGCCTCAGCTCCTGTAGGACGCTCTGTTCGTCGGCAGCGAACAGGGGCGCGCAGAGAAACACACCGGCTGCCGCCGCGAACAGACTCCTGCAAACCGCTACCACTGGACCTCCTGGACCGGGACGTCTTCCGGCAGGCGGAAGCCCGTGACCTCCGCCGGCAGCGGCATGTTGACCTGGTGGTTGGAGTAGAAGCTCTCCTCGCGGGTTTCCTCCTCCCCGGTCCGCTGCCAGACCACGATCCTGCCGGGAAAGGACAGGCGCCCCACCGAGCGCGGCTCCGTGTACTCGGTGCGGCTCAACATCCTGCCCTTGGGGTCGCTCAGCTGCAGAAAAACGGGCCCGCCGCGGTCCGTGCCCACCAACGCCTCGCCGATGGTCGCCCGCAGCGCACGCGGCGGCTTCCACACCGTGACCAGCAGGTCGCCCCGCTTGCGGTTTTGCTGGAGCAGGAACCCCGCGTCCGCCAGGCCGAAGTCCGACCGCAGGAAGCCGAGGAAGGAGCGGGCAAAGGGAATGAGCAGGCGGTTGCGGCTGATGAAGCGAAAGGCGCGGCGCTCCTCCGGATAGTAGATCAGGAGGTTGCGCCCCACGAACTCGCTCCACTGCAGGGCCGGTTCGCTCACGCGGATGAGCACCCTTTCGGGGGCCTGGAAGTACAGGGAGCCGCGCACCACTTCCCCCGTGGAGTCGCTTCGCCTCACGAAGTCGACGGACAGGGTCTGGAGGCTCTGGGCGGCAGCGGCAGCCGCGGCCAGCAACAGGCCCAACGAGAGCTGGAAGGCGCGGCGGCCCGCTTGCACAGAGCGGTTAGCGCAGGGTGAGCTGCGGGGAGCAGCTGCTGGAGCAGGCGTCATTCAGCCAGTTGTCGAAGACGTCGTTGCAGCCGCTGCCGCAACCTTCGCCGCAGCTGGTGGCAGCCTGGTCCGCAGAACGCGCGAGGCTCACGGCCAGGGCCGTGGCGGCGATTCCCCACACGACGAAACCGATCAGGGAGTACAGGAAGTTCTTGGGCTTGGCCTCGTGGCGGTAGCCGTCCATGTAGCCGGTCACGTACTCCAGGGACTTGCCGATCAGGTTGGCGCCCGGCACGTGGGGGTTGATGATCCATGGCAGAATGAGCCCGATGGGGCCAAGCAGCAGCCCGGACAGGATCCAGACGGCCTGACCCTTCGCGTCCAGCTCTCCCTGGAGCTTGCCTTGTACATACTCGGCTTGCTCGGCGAAGGCCGGCGCGGCGGCCAGACTCAGGACCAGCCCAATGGCGAGCACTCCTCGTCCCAGCGTTCGGAAACGGAACTTTTCGTTCATGACCGTCCCCCTGCCTGCTGACAGGACTCAGTATAAGCCCTCTGGGCGGGCGCCTGCAACTGCGAGGGGCGAAAGCGGACGAGGGAAGGTGAACTGCTGCGGTGCCTACCGGTGCTTCTGCGGCACGAACGCCGGCAGCTTTTTCTCGATGAAGGCGATTTTCAGGCGCGCGAAGCGCGGCACCCCGTTCTCCAGCGGGATGGGCGCCCAGCCGTCCCCGATCAGGGGGCGGGCGTAGCGCACGAAGTCGTCGGTCACATCCAGGCCGTCAGGGCTGATCCAGCTCCTGGGGATCTGCCGGGCCGAGGCGGCTACCTTCGCGAGCTCCACCTTGTCGTAGTAAGCCTGGTAGGCTCCGCCCGGCTTGCGGAGGATCGTAGCCATCCAGCCCGTTCCTTCCTTCACCCCCACCTGCACGGCGTGGCGGCCCACGTCGTGCGCCTCCCGGATGTCCACCGGGGAGGCGTGGATCGAGGTGGAGCGCTGCAGCACGCCCGGCACCTGCCCGGTGGCGTAGCCGCGCGACTTCAGGCCGGCCTTGTTCAGGTAGTTGACCACCACCTGGGCCACGGTCGACTGGCTGGCGCCGTACTCGATGTGCCCGAAGCCGTCGTGCTTTTCCCCCAGGGTGCCCACGTCGAAGCCCTCGCTCACCACCACCACGCAGCGCCCGCTTTTCTGAAGCTGGCGGTTCACGTTCTCGGCCATGCTCTCCAGGTTGTGATGGGCCTCGGCGAAGTAGATCTGCAGAGGCATGGTCCGCTCGGGGTCGGCCAGGCGGGCGGCGGCCGGGATGAAGCCGGCCTTGCGCCCCATGGCCTGCAGGACGGCCACGCTTTCGGAGGGGCTCATGCCGCGGTTCTCCTCGTCCACGTCCCGGGTGATGCAGGCCCAGTAGCGCGCGGCGCTGCCGTAGCCGGGCGTGTGGTCGATCAGGGTGAAGCCCTCGTCGCCCACGTCGTTGTCGATGGTCTTGGGCACGCCCGTGCAGACCAGGTCCACGTTCCTGCGCCTGGCCAGGTCGGCGACCTTCTGGGCCGTGTCCATGGAGTCGTTGCCGCCGATGTAGAAGAAGTAGCCCACGTCGTGCGCTTTAAAAACCTCCACGATGCGCTCGAAGTCCTCGGTCTGGTCGGGTTTGAGCTTGTAGCGGCAGGTGCCGATCGCGCCGGCCGAGGTGGTGGTGCGCAGGAGCTCCAGCTCCCGGCGGTCCTGCAGGGACAGGTCGATCAGCTCCTCGGAGAGGATTCCTTCCACCCCGTGCCAGGCGGCGTACAGACGGCCGATGCGCTGCGGGTAGTCACGGCAGCCGTCGATCACGCCCAACAGCGAGGAGTTGATGACCGGCGAGGGCCCGCCGGACTGGGCGACGATGGCGTTGCGCTTCTTCATAGCTTGGGGATTATAGGCGCGGTCCCCCCGGGTGTCTATGCCGCTCGCGCGTTCGCCAGGGTCTGCAGGGCCAGGGCGGCCAAGGTCATGATGCCCTGCTCCAGCACCCGGTCATTGAAATCGAACTCGGGGTTGTGCAGGTTGGGCCAGCCCTCCCCGAGCCCGAGCATGAGCAGGGCGCCGGGGACCTTCTGCAGATAGAAGGCGAAGTCCTCGGCCCCCATGGTCCGCCCCAGGCCTGCGAACCAGGCTTGCGGACCGAGGTAGGCCTCCACGGTTTCGCGGGCGAAATGCACTTGAGCAGGGTCGTTCACCGTGGGGATGTAGCCGTCGCGGTAGGCCAGGTCGAACTCGGCGCCGGCGGCGTCACAGACCCCGCGCACGACCTCTTCCATCCGGGTCTTCAATAAATGCTTGAGGTCCGGCTCGAAATAGCGCACCGTTCCCTCCAGGGTCACCTGCTCGGGGATCACGTTCGTGGCGCTGCCTCCCCGGATCGTGCACACCGACACCACGGCCGGCTCCGCCGGGTCGACGTTGCGGGACACGATGGTCTGCAGACTCAGGATCACCTGGGCGGCGATCACCACCGGGTCGATGGTCGTGTGCGGCTTGGCGCCGTGGCCGCCGCGCCCCTTGACCGTGACGGCGAACTGGTCGGTGGCGGCCATGGCCGCCCCCGGGACGGCCGCCAGGACCCCCTCCGGGATGCCCGGCCAGCCGTGCAGGGCGAAGGCGGCCGCGGGGCGCGGCTCGGCCTCCAAGAGGCCGCGCTGGATCAGCCGCAGACCGCCGCCCAGCTCCTCCTCGCCGGGCTGGAACACGAAGCGCACTGCGCCGGCGAAGCGGTCGGTCAGTTCGGCCAGCACCGCCGCCGCCCCGAGCAGCATGGTCGTGTGCCCGTCGTGCCCGCAGGCGTGGGCGAACCCGGCCGACTGCGACTTCCAGGGCCGGTCGCGCTTCTCCTGTATGGGCAGGGCGTCGATGTCCGCGCGCAGCAGCACGCAGCGGGGAGTCTCGGATGCCGCAGGTGCGCCGGCCGCGGCGGACGCACGGCCGCGGAGCAGGCCGACCGTGTCGGTAGCGAGGTAGGGCGGCAGGAGCTCGACCCCCGCGGCCTGCAGGCGGCGGCGGATCAGCTCCGCAGTCCGGCTCTCCTGCAATCCCGGCTCCGGGATGCGGTGCAGCTGGCGGCGCAACTCGGTCATCTCCGGCAGGACCCGGCGGACCCTCTGTCTCAGCTCGCTCGGCTCGATCGTTCCCGTTCGCATGCGCCTGGCCCCCTCTTGCCTAACCCTTGGCGAGGAATCTACTCTGTGGTCATTCTACCACGTCCGGGGGATGGAAAGGAAAGCCATGGCAGGAGAGCGGGGCAAGAGATTCGTGGGCTTCGGGTTCGGGCCGATCCAGAGCGCGCTGTTCCTGTACGAGGCCTACCGCTCTGGGAACTTCGCCTCCTTCAGCGTGGCCGACGTGGACCGGGAGCTGGTGGAGGCGGTGCGCGCCGGCGGCGGGCGCTACACGGTGAACATCGCCCGCAGCGACCGCATCGATCGCTTCACGGTCGAAGGCGTTGAGCTCCACGACTCACGGGACCCTGAAGGCCGGCGGGCGATCGTGGCGGCGGCGGCGGCCTCCGACGAGTTGTGCACCGCGCTGCCCAGCGTGGCGGTCTACACGGCGGGAGGCGAGGCCAGCGTGGCGAGCCTGCTGGCCGCAGGCCTGGCGGCGCGCCGGCGGGCGGGAGGCGAGCCGCTGCCCGCGATCGTGTACACCGCCGAGAACCACAACCACGCGGCCGAGATCCTGGAAGAGCACCTGCGCGCGCAGGCCCCCGCCGGGGCGTTGGCGGGCGTGCAGTTCCTCAACACCGTGATCGGCAAGATGAGCGGCGTGATCACCGATCCTCCCACCATCGCCCGGCTGGGCCTGGCCACCCTCACGCCGCGTATCCCCCGCGCGGTCCTGGTGGAGGAGTTCAACCGCATTCTGATCTCCAGGGTGCGCCTGCCCGGCTACCGGCGGGGTATCGAGGTGTTCCGGGAGAAGGAGGACCTGCTGCCCTTCGAGGAGGCCAAGCTCTACGGGCACAACGCCATCCACGCCCTGATCGGTTATCTGGCCGAGCTGCGCGGCCACCTCACCGTGGCCGAGGCGGGGCGGGACGCCTGGATCATGGGCGTGGCCCGGCGGGCGTTCATCGAGGAGTCCGGCGCGGCCCTGGTCCGCCGGCACGCCGGTCTGGGCGACCCCCTGTTCACTCCTGCCGGGTACGCGGAGTACGCCGACGATCT
>CAZMWZ010000168.1:0-6759 GCA_964570045.1 uncultured Spirochaetaceae bacterium | reverse complement strand
CGCTTCGGGGGCTTCCTGGGGGCGCTGCCGCGCGAAGAGCTGGCGGATATGCTGGAGAAGGGCCCCTTTCCGGTGGTGACCACCTGCTTCAACTGCAACTCGCAGTACGCCTTCTCGCGCGGCGAGATCGAGCGCCTGTACCGGGAGCAGCCGTGAGCGGTTTCTTCGTCGAGTTCCTGCGGACCTACGAGCACCGGGTGGCCCCCCTGAACAAGGAGGCCAACGAGGCCTTCTGGGCGGCCACCACCACCGGCCGGCCGGAGGATCAGGAGCGCTGCGTGCGGGCCTCCTCGGCGCTGCGCCGGGCGCACTCCGACCCGGGGCAGTTCGCCGCGCTGAAGTCCTGGCGGGCCTCCGGGTCGGTCCGCGATCCCCTGGAGGCGAGGCAGCTGGCCATCCTGGTGCGCGCCTACACCGAGCAGCAGATCCCGCCCGAAACCATCGAGGAGCTGGCCCGGCGCGAGCAGGAGATCCAGGGCCTGTTCACCTCCTTCCGGCCCCTGCTGGAGGGGCGCCCCGCATCGCAGAACGACCTGGGCCGCGTGCTGGTGGAGGAAAGGGACGCAGCCCGCCGCCGCGCGGCCTGGGAGGCCTCCAAGAGCATCGGTGCGGAGGTGGCCCCGCGGCTGCTGGAACTGGCCGCTCTGCGCAACCCCGTGGCCCGTGAGCTGGGGTTCCGGGACTACTTCGCCCTGCGGTTGAGCGTCGGCGAGCTGGACGAAAGCGAGCTTTTTGCCCTGTTGGGGAAGCTGGAGCGCGCCACCCGGCGTCCCTTCCGGCGCGCCAAAGCGGAGCTGGACCGCGGCCTGAGACGCCGCTTCGGCGTGGGGCCCGAGGGCTTAAAGCCCTGGCACTATGCGGACCCCTTCTTCCAGGAGGCGCCGCCTGCGGACACCCTGGATCTCGACGCGCTGTTTGCCGGCAAGGACGTGGTAGGGATAGCCCGTGACTTCTACGCCGGGCTGGGCCTCCCGGTCGACGACATCCTGGAGCGCTCCGACCTGTTCGAGCGGGAGAACAAGAACCAGCACGCTTATTGCATGGATGTGGACCGCGAAGGGGACGTGCGGGTGCTGGCCAACGTGCGCGCGGAGGAGCGCTGGGCCGGCACCATGCTGCACGAGCTGGGCCACGCGGTATATTCGAAGTTCCACGACCGCTCGCTGCCCTTTCTCTTGAGGGACGCTGCCCACATGTTTACCACCGAGGCAGTGGCCATGATGATGGGCCGGCTCACAGGGGAAGCGGACTGGCTGGTCAAGCTGGCGGGCGTCGGGGAAAAGCAGGCGCAAGACCTTGCCGGGGCCCTCGCCGCGCGCCTGCGCCTTGGCGAGCTGCTGTTCGTGCGCTGGGCCCTGGTGGTGGTGAGCTTCGAGCGGGAGCTGTACCGGGACCCGGTGCAGGATTTAAACGGGCTGTGGTGGAGTCTGGTGTCCCGCCTGCAGGAGGTGAGGCCGCCAGAGGGACGCTGTGCTCCGGACTACGCCAGCAAGATCCACCTGGGCACCGTCCCGGTATATTACCAGAACTACCTGCTGGGCACTCTGGCCGCCTCGCAGATCCGCGCCGCCCTCCCCGCCCGGGCAGGGGCGGAAAGCGGCCTGGCGGGGGATCGCGGGGCGGGGGCGTTCCTGCGCGAGCGCGTCTTCGGTCCCGGGGCCCGCTACCCGTGGAATGAGCTGCTACGGCGGGCCACCGGCGCCCCGTTAGGCCCCAAGGCTTTCCTACGTCAGTTCGTGGGCTGAGGTCTCAACTGTGGCAGCCCTGCCCGTGTCCCTGCCCATGGGAGCAGCAGGCCGAGGAGGTGATTTCCTCCAGGCCGTTCTCCTCGAAGCTCTTCAGCACCTCCGCCGCAGTGCCGGGTGTGGAGGCGCGGTAAACGCGGATGCGCGAGGCGTTCAACAGCTCCAGGGCCCTGCCGCCGATGCCGCCGGTGACCACCGCGTCCACCGTCTGGCCAGCCAGCGTGGCGATGGGGTTGCAGTGGCCGTGCTCGTGGGCCAGCTGCCGGTTGTCCACGATGCTTGTGGACCTGGAGCCGGTGTCGACCACCAGGAAACAGGGCGCGCTGCCGAAATGACCGTAGACCGGGGACTCCAGCCCCCGGGCATCCTCGACGGGAATCGCAATCTTCACTTGGATACTCCTTCCTCGTTTTCGATCGTGCGGTGAATGTCGTGGCTCCGGCAGCCCGGGCAGGCTTCGGGCCGCCCGGTGCCGAAGGGCAAAGACCAGTGCCGTCGACAGCTTTCGCAGGCGAAGGCGCGCGGGCCGGCCAGGCGCACCGCGCCGCCCTGGATGCGCAGGAGCTTCCCGTTGACGACGCAGTCGGCCAGCTTGCGACGGGCTGCGGCCACGATGTTGCCGAAGGTCTGGCGCGACACTTCCATCAGGCGGGCGGCCTCCTCCTGGTACAGCCCCTCCAGGTCGGCCAGTCGCGTCGCCTCCAGCTCATCCAGGCTCAGGGTCACCTCCGCCAGCGCCCGGCCCGGCACCCCGGCCGGCTGGAAGGCACTCACCCCGGGCTCCCAGCCGATCCGCCGGCACTTCCGTGGTCTTGGCATATGCCAGAAATATACAGGAATGCCCTATTTTTGTCAAATGCTAATTATGGCGCGGGTGTCTACGCCCCCGGCAATGGTAAGGGCCGGGGTGGGGCTCTGGTGAAGTTTACTATTCCGGTCGTGTTCATTATCTTGTACCCGGAGAGCTATAGACATGAAACTGACGATAGCGGGCTTGGGGCTGGTGCTGGCCGCGACAGCGGCCGCGGCAGGAGGCAGGGCCGAGATGGAGAAAAAAGTGAGCGAAAAGACCGGCGGCGGGGGCACTCAGGTGGCCACCCTGGGGGGAGGGTGTTTCTGGTGCGTGGAGGCCGTGTACGAGCGCATCGCGGGGATCAAGTCGGTGGTGTCCGGCTACGCCGGCGGGACCCGGCCCAACCCCACCTACGAGGAGGTTTGCACGGGCACGACCGGCCACGCGGAGGTAGTGCAGGTCGAGTTCGACCCCGAGGTGATCAGCTACGAGAAGATCCTGGAGTTGTTCTGGAAGGCCCACGACCCGACCACCCTGAACCGGCAGGGCGCGGACGCGGGGACCCAGTACCGCTCGCTCATCCTGTTCGCCGACCAGGCCCAGCGCAAGGCGGCGGAGACCTCCAAGCGGGAGGCGGCGAAGCGCTTCCAGCGCCCGATCGTCACGCAGATCGAGGCGCTCACGGTCTTCTACCGCGCCGAGGACTACCACCAGGATTACTATAAGCAGAACCCGTACGCCGGGTATTGCAGTTTCGCTATCCGCCCCAAGCTGCAGAAGCTGGGACTGGAGTGAGTGGGAAGAAGGACCCCGCAGCACCTACTTAGGCTGAAAAGCTTGAGGCTGCGGCTGCGGGGTCCGAAATATCTTTCGGCTTACCAGTTCTCGCCGAGAACTTCGTAGTAGGCCTGGGGGTGGGCGCAGGCCGGGCAGGCCTTGGGGGCTTCCGCCCCTTCGTACAGGTAGCCGCAGTTGATGCAGCGCCAGACCACCTTCTTGTCCTTCTTGAACACCTTTCCGGCTTTCACATTGTCCAGCAGGTCGTTGTAGCGCTTCTCGTGCTGTTTTTCAGCGATGGAGATGGCCTCCCAAACAGCGGCCGCTGCGTCATAGCCCTCCTCACGGGCGACCTTGGCGAAGCCGGGGTACAGCCTGGTCCATTCCATGTTCTCGCCGCCGGCGGCGGCCTTGAGGTTCTCGGCGGTGGAGGCGATGAGCCCCGCGGGGAAGGTGGCGGTGATTTCCGCCTCCCCACCCTCCAGCAGCTTGAAGAAGCGCTTGGCGTGCTCCTTCTCCTGGTTGGCGGTCTCCTCGAAGATCATCGCGATCTGGATCAGCCCCTCCTCGCGGGCCTTGCTGGCGAAGTAGGTGTAGCGGTTGCGGGCCTGGGATTCGCCGGCGAACGACCCGAGCAGGTTCTTCTCGGTTTTCGATCCCTTGAGCGCTTTCATCCTCGCTCTCCTTTGAAAAAGAATTTCAGCAGGCGGGGGAGTTCCCCGCCTGGCGATTGCCCTTTCGGCACCCGGGGCACAACCCGTAGTATTCCGCCTGCCCCCCCTGGATCACCCGTTCCCGGACCCACGGGGAGCGGCGGTCGGGCCGCGGCAGCTCCAGAGCGAAAGGCAGGTCCTCCAGCCGCCCGCAGGCCGTGCAGCGGAAGTGCCCGTGGGTCTGGACCACCGGGTCGAAGCGCCGGCTGCCGGCGCCGGGGTCCAGGCGCCCGATGAGGCCCTTGGAGGTCATCAGCTCCAGGTTGCGGTAGACGGTGGCCAGGCTGATGCGGGGCAGGCGCCTCCGGACCCGCGCGTAGACCTCGTCTGCCCCCGGATGGTTCCGGCATTTGCGCAGTTCATCCAGGATGACTGTCCGCTGTTCTGTCTTTCGCACGTTAGTTGATAACGATAACTATTATTGACCAGGAAATAGTTTCTGTCAAGTAGCCAGCAGGCTCACGATAGGCTTCAGGGTATCTCGGGAGCCCACAGCCCGCGACCCTGCGCGCGCGCCTCCCGCTCCAGCCCGCGGAACTCCTGGAGGAACTGGAAGGGAAAGCGGGTGTAGGCGTGAGCGTAGCCCTCGCGCAGCAGCACAGCGTTGTGGCAGGAGCCGTCGGGCAAGTAGATGTAGGCCAGGAGGCGGCCATACCTGTCGCGCAGCTCCCAATCGAAGGCCAGGTGCACGACCCGGTGGAGCAGCCGCCGGCGGGTGAAATTGCTGGCCTGCTCGCCGAAGCGCTGCACCCTGCTGTTGGGGTGCGCCTTCGGCGGGGTGTCCACACCCAACAGGCGCACGCGCTCGAAGCTCTGCAACTGCGCCGGGGGGCGGGGGAGCGCCACGTAGACCGTGTCCCCGTCGATGTGCCGCACCACCACGGCCCGCAGCATGCGGGCCGGCTCCGCCCGGTCGGAGCGCGTCACCCCGGCCTCGTTCACCCGGTACAGCTCGCCGGGAGCCGAGAAGCCGGAGGCCTCGGCGGGCGGGGCGGGGGGATCGCAGGTACGGCAAGGCGCGTAGCCCAGCGCCACCGCCTCGAACAGGGCGATGGGGATGCGCGAGTGCTCCAGCCAGGGGCAGCCGTCGCGGTGGTAGCTGCGGCCGGTCTGGGTGATGTAGACCGTCAGGTCCGCAGCCTGGGCGCCGCAGTGGAGGTGCAGCAGGAGGAAGGCGGCCGCCAGGGTCGCCGGCAGCAGGCGGGCTGTCATACCGAAGGCCGAGTATAGCGCAGGCGGCGCCGCGGGTCAAAGGCGGCCCCGGCTGGCGGTTGCCGCAGGACCGGGGATGCGGTATCATACATGCATGAGACCGAATATAGGAGTTTCGCTAACCTGTCTGCTGCTCCTGCTGGCGCTCCCGGCTGCCTCCGGCTTCGCCGCCGAGCAGGTCACGGCCGACGACTTCAAGGCCGTGGGGCTGGCGGCCCTCAAGGAGGGGACCAAGTCCATCGACTTCACGCTGGCCGACCTGAGCGGGAAGAAGGTCTCGTTGAGCTCGCTGAAGGCAAAGGTAGTGTTCCTGAACTTCTGGGCCACCTGGTGCCCGCCCTGCCGGGGGGAAATGCCTTCCATGGAGCGGCTGTACCAGAAGCTCAAGGACAAGGGCCTGGTGATCCTGGCCGTGGACCTGCAGGAGAACGCCAAGAGCGTGCAGAAGTTCGTGAACCAGCACAAGCTCACCTTCACCGTCCTGCTGGACTCCGACGGCAGGGTCGGGGCCACCTACGGGGCGCGCAGCATCCCCACCAGCTACATCGTGGGGCGCGGCGGTGAGGCGCTGGGCGGCACGGTCGGCGGCCGGGAGTGGGACACCCCGGAGATGATCGCCTTCTTCACCCGCCTTTTGGAGGCGAAGTAGGCCAGGCCTCCGCCTCTTCGATCAGCTCCCAGCGGCGCCGGCGGTACTCCACGATCGGCCCATCAGCCTGGAACAGCTCTTCGTCGATCCTTAAGTCCGAGCGGACAGGCACCTGCGTGGTCACCACCCTGCGATCCTGGTGCACGATCCTGCGGTTGTAGGGCATGGCCAGGAGGCAGACCAGGCCGCGCAGGACCGGGATGCGCACGAAGCGCTGGTAGAAGCGCAGGTAAAGGATCGTTCGGTTCTCGTCAACCGGCGCGAAGGCCACCACCACCCGCACTTCCGCGCTGATGTGGTTCTGCCACAGGTTGGGGTAGATGAACTCCAGGTGGAACTCCGGCTCCGGCTCCAGCGGAATCTCGCTGGGTTTGCGGGGCCGGCCCCCGTCGTCCCTGCGGTTGAAAACGAAGACCCGGAAGCGGTCCGCTTCCAGCCACCTCAAGACCGGCCCGTCCACCAGGGTCGCCCCGCCGCGCCCGATGGTGGTGCGGTGCACGAACGGCAGGTGGGACACATCCAGCTGGTTTTCGACGGCGCGGGAATAGTGGGCGTTCCAGGGGTCGCGCAGGGAGGCCCAGGTGAAAGAGTCGTCCAGGTCCTCGAAGAAGCGCGGCGGGGCGACCACCCGCCGTTCGTTCCCCCAGAAGACCCAGATCAGGCCGTGCGCCTCGTGGGTCGGGTAGCGGCCCACGAGGAAGCGCGCCTCCACCGGGGCGGCGCGGCCGTTGGCCGGCACCAGCCGGCACTTCCCCGCGGCGTCGTACTCCAGGCCGTGGAAGGGGCACTGCAGGCGGTCACCGCGCACCACGCCCACCGGCCGGCGGCCCACCTCGGAAGATTCCAGCACGGCATACCACTGGTTGCGGA
>CAZMWZ010000167.1:0-6778 GCA_964570045.1 uncultured Spirochaetaceae bacterium | reverse complement strand
GGCAAGCTCGCCGAGCTGGCCCTGGAGGCGCGCGCCGCGGGTGCCGGCACCCTGGTGTTCGATGACGAGCTCACCCCGGCCCAGGCCCGCAACATCGAGCGGGAGCTGGGCGACGGCCTGAAGCTGCTGGACCGCACCGGGCTGATCCTGGACATCTTCGCCCAGCACGCCCGCACGCGCGAGGGGCAGATCCAGGTGGAGCTGGCTCAGTACTCCTACCTGCTGCCGCGCCTGACGGGCATGTGGACGCACCTGATCCGGCAGGCCGGAGGGCGCGCCGCCGGGGGCTACGGGGTGGGCCTGCGGGGACCCGGCGAGACCCAGCTGGAGACCGACCGGCGCCGCATCCGCTCGCGCATCGACTCCCTGCACCGGCAGCTGGAGGCGGTGCGCCGCAGCCGCGCCGTGCACTACCGTCGGCGCCGTCGCCGGGAGCTGTTCACCGCCGTGCTGGTCGGATACACCAACGCCGGCAAGAGCTCCCTGCTGAACGCCCTGTGCCGCTCCCAGGGGGTCACGAGCGAGGATGGGGGCCCGCCCCTGGCCTACGCTGCCGACCAGCTGTTCGCCACCCTGGACCCCACCACCCGGCGCTTACGCCTGCCTTCTGGCTCCCAGGTGCTGGTCACCGACACGGTCGGCTTCATCCGCAAGCTGCCCACCCAGCTGGTGGCCGCCTTCCGGGCCACCCTGGAAGGCATCGAGCAGGCCGACCTGCTGGTGCACGTGGCCGACGTCTCCCACCCCCTGGCCGACGCCCAGGTCGACACCGTGCGGCAGGTCCTCTCGGAGCTGGGGGTGGGAGACAAGCCGTCGCTGCTTGCCTGGAACAAGCTCGACGCGCTGCCGGCGGACGCGGGCCGGCCTCCCGCCGGCCTGGCGGTGAGCGCCCTGACGGGCGAGGGCCTGCCGCTGCTGCTGGCCGCGGTGCAAAGGGCGGCCCGGGAGCGCCTGGTGCGCGTGGAGGTCGAGCTGCCGTACGCCCAGAGCGCCCTGGCCAGCCGGGTCTTCCAGCTGGGCTCGGTGGACTGGGTCCGGCACGATGAGCGGGGCACCCGCCTCGCGGCGCTGGTGCCGCCCGCCCTGGCCGCGGCACTCCAACCCTACTCCAGCTCAGCCTGATGCCGGGAGCCGGCCGAGCGCCTGCGTCCTGCCCGCCCCGGGCTCAGGCTTCCAGTGCCTGCTCCTGCAGCACCTCCCCCTGCACGCTCATCTCCACCCACTTCATCGGTATCTTGCGCTTGGCGCCGGCGGCGGCCTGCCTGGCCAGCTGGAGCAGCCCGCGGCAGCAGGGCACCTCCATGGTGAGCACCGTGAGGGAGCGGATGCCGGCGAAGTCGATGAGGGCGGTGAGCTTGTCCAGGTAGACGTCCTGCTGGCCGTCCAGCTTGGGGCAGGCGATGGCCAGGCTGCGCCCGGCGAGAAACCGCCGGTGGAAGTCGCCGTAGGCGTAGGCCACGCAGTCGGCGGACAACAGCACGTCGGCCTCGCGGAAGGCGGGGCCGTTCGGGGGGATGAGGTGCAGCTGCACGGGCCAGTGCGCCAGCTCGGAGCCCACGGGCGCCGCTGCCGCTGCCGCTGCCGCTTCCGCGGGCATACGCCCCGCGGGCATACGCCCCGCCTGTCCATGGCCCGCCGGCTCCCCGGCGTGCGCGTGGGCGGGCTTGCGCAGATCCCTGGCCTGGGAACCGGGGCAGCCGCAGGCCGCGGCCTGCGCGACCGGCGTTTTCTCTTCCACCGCGATGCCCCGCTCGCGCAGGTAGGCGCGGGCCTCCTCCAGGAAGCCGGTCTCGCCGTGCTCCCGCAGGTGGTGCAGGTGCGCGCGGATGGTGTTGTCCCCCGCCTTGACGATGTTCTCCATGACCCGGCGCTCGCTGTAGCCTTCGGCCTCGCGCTCGTCGCTTTTAATGGCACCCACGGGACACTCGCCGATGCAGGCCCCCAGGCCGTCGCAGAACAGGTCGCTGATCAAGCGGGCCTTGCCGTCGATCATCTGCAAAGCCCCCTCGGGGCAGTTGGGAATGCAGTTTCCGCAGCCGTTGCACAGCTCGGCGTCTATATGGATGATCTTGCGTTTCACGGTTTTCGTACCTCCGCCTCCAAGTTGCCACGGATTCGCCTCGTCCGCCTTGACCTGGGTCAAGCTTTTCCCGATTATTTTACTCGTGGACGTGTACGGGGTCCTGGCCTCCGCCGAGTTCTTCCGCGGCATTTCCGAGCGCAGCCTGCGCTCCCTGGCCGCGGCCTGCATCGCCAAGCGCGTGGAGAAGCGCCGGGTACTATTCCGGGAGGGCCAAGAGGGCGACTCCCTGTACATCCTGGCCGAGGGGGCCGTGCAGCTGTACAAGAGCGCGGAGGACGGCCGGGAAGTGGTGATCCGGACCCTGAAGCCGGGGGAGATCTTCGGCGAGGTGGTCCTGTTCGAGTCCGGGTGCTACCCGGCCAGCGCGGTCGCACTGTCTCCCTGCGTCGTGCTGCGCCTGACGCGGCTGCAGGTGGACTGCCTGCTCGCCGGCGAGCAGTTCCGCGGTGACTTCATCAGCATGCTTATGCGCAAGCAGCGCTACCTGGCGCAGCGCATCCTGTACCTCACCACCCGGGACGTGGAGGACCGCTTCTTCGATTTCCTCGCCGAGCAGTACGGCAGGCAGGAGGCCTACCGGATCCCCTTGAGCAAGAAAGACGTGGCCGCCGCCATCGGCACGATCCCGCAGACCTTCTCCCGCCTCCTGCTTCACCTGAAGGCGGAGGGCACGGTGAGCTGGGAGGGGGAGCGACTGGCGCTCCAGGCGGGCTTCTGGCAGCGCCGTGGAGGGCCCTAGCCGGCCAGGTAGGCGGGCAGCTCCTTGATGTCGCGCAGGCTGGGCACCCCCTCGGGCAGCTGCGGGCCGGCGTCACCGCTCTCGTCGATGAGCAGCACGCTCCCGCCCATGGACCGGAACGGGGCCAGGTAATCCAGGTGGTTGTCCACGAGCAGCACCTCCGGGGCCGCCCTGCCCAGCGCCCCCAGCGCCCGGGAATAGACGGCGGCGTCAGGCTTGCCCGTGTACCCGTTGAAGCGCAGGTCGAACACCCGCTCGAACTGCTGCCGGACGCCTAGGCGATTCAGGACGCGCTCGGCGTGCTCCAGCGGGGAGTTGGTGAGCACCGACTTGGGAAGCGGGATGGAGGACAGGGCGGCACCCAGGCGCGGGTCCTCGGACAGGAAGCTCTCGATCGGCACGTCGTGGGTGTAGGCCAGGTACTGCTCGGCCACCTCCAGGCCGTACTCGCGCATGAGCCCGGTCAGGGTGGTCCCGTGGACCACGCGCAGCCGCCGGCGGATGCGCGCGGCCTCCTCCTCGCCCACCTTCAAGAACTCCGCCACGAAGGCGGTCATCCGCTCGGACACCGCCTGCATCAGCCCGCAGGAGGAGGGGTACAGCGTCTCGTCCAGGTCGAAAAGCAGGTAAGAGAGGACGGGGGGGGTGGAGGGCATTGCCGCACTCTACGGGGTTTACTTGGGGCGTGTCTACCCTTTACAGTAGGCGCATGATCCCGGGTCTGGCCATTCTTTTCTGCTTCCTGGCTGTGGGCGAGGGCGCGGGCCGCCTGGCCGGCATCCCGGTGCCCGGCAGCGTGCTGGGCATGCTGCTGCTGGCCGCCGCGCTGCGCCTGGGCCTGCTGCCTCCGCAGAGCGTGCAGGCGGCCGCCGACGCGCTGCTGGACAACCTGTCGCTGCTGTTCGTGCCGGCGGGCGTGGGGCTCATGCTGTACCTCGATCTGCCGGCGCGCGACTGGCTGGCCGTGCTGGCGGCCCTGGTGCCGAGCACCTTCCTGGTCCTGGCCGCCGTCGGCTGGGTCCAGCAGCTGCTCGAGCGGCCGGGCAGGGCGGAGGGGTAAGGCGTGCTGGAGCCCTCCCCGGTCTTAAGCGTGGCCGCCACCCTGGTCGTGTTCGCGGGCGCGCGCGCCCTGTACCGGAGGAGCCGCTTCTTCCTGCTCAACCCCGTGCTGCTGTCGGTGGCGGTCCTGATCGCGGCCCTGTCGCTCGCCCGCGTGCCGTACGGTTCCTACATGAAGGGGGGCGAGGTCATCCAGTTCTTCCTGGCCCCGGCGGTGGTCGCCCTGGGACTGCCCCTGTACCGCCAGCTCCGGCGCCTGTCGCGCGCTGTCCTCCCGATTTTAGCGAGCACCGCAGTGGGCAGCCTGGTCGGGGTGCTGTCCGCCGTGCTCCCGGCCGGCCTGCTGGGCGCCTCCCCGGCGCTCCTCGCCTCGCTGGCGCCGAAATCCGTCACGACCCCCATCGCCATCGGGGTGTCCGAGATCCTGGGCGGCCTCCCGCCGCTCACCGCCGCGGTGGTGATCGCCACCGGGATCCTCGGTGCCGTGCTGGGCCCGCCCTTCCTGAAGGCGATCGGCGTGCGCAGCCCCACCGCCTTCGGGCTGGCCATGGGTGCCGCCTCCCACGGGATAGGCACGGCCCGCGCCGTGGAGGAGGGGGAGCTGGCCGGGGCGGCCTCCGGGCTGGCCATCGGGCTGAACGGCGCGCTCACCGCCCTCGCCGCCCCCTGGCTGGTGCGCCTGTCACTCGCCCTCCTGGGGCTGCCGTGAAGATCATCGTCGGGCACAGCAACATGGACCTGGACAGCATCGGCTCGATGGTGCTGGCCCGCTGCCTGTTCCCCGATCACCAGCTGGTGGCTAGCCGGCACATCCACCCCGTAGCCCGCCACCTCTACAACCTGTACCAGGAGCGCCTGGGCTTCCTGCCCGCCGCCCAGCTCGCCGGCCGGAGCGTGGAGCGTATCGTGGTGGTGGACACCCGCGTGCGCCGCCGCGTGGAAGAATACCTGCAGCCCCTGCAGGAGATGCCCTCCGACATCCTGGTTTTCGACCACCACGCGGAGGATACCTCCGACATCCCCGGGGCGGTCGTCCGGGAGAAGGCCGTGGGGGCCAACACGACGCTGGTCGGGCTGGAACTGCTGCGGCGCAGCGTCACTCTGCACCCCGACGACGCCACCGTGGCCTTGAGCGGGATCTACGCCGACACGGGCAACTTCACCCACGAGAACGTGGAATACGCCGATTTCCAGGTGGCCTCCCTGTGCCTGCAGCACGGGGCCTCTCTGCCCCTGGTGCACCAATTCCTGCGCCCATTGGCCGAGCAGCGTCAGCTAGCCCTATTCCACGAGACCCTGAACCGCCTGGCCACGCGCAGCTACGGCGGGCACCTGGTGCAGCTCTGCTTCCTGGAGCTGGAGCGCCAGAGCGCCGGGCTGGCCGCCGTGGTGGAGCAGGTGTTCGAAGTGGAGGGACCCGACGCCCTGTTCGCCGTCTTCTCGATCCCCTCCGAGAACCAGAGCCTGCTCATCGCCCGCAGCCGCAGCCGGGACATCGACCTGACCCTGGCCCTGGCCGCTTTCGGGGCCGCGGGCCACGCCCTGGCGGCCTCCGCTCAGCTCAAGGGCCGCTCGGGGCGCGCGGTGCTGGAGGAGCTGGATCGCCACCTCGCCTCCGTGCTCCAGCCGGCGCCCACCGCGGCCCGGATCATGCGCCGCGACCCCCTGACACTGCGCGGGGACATGAGCCTGCGGGAGGCGGCCGAGGCCCTGGAGAGAGCCAGCCGCACGGGCGCGCCGGTCGTGGGCCCCGGCGGAGAACTGGTCGGATTCTTGAGCTTGCGGGACATCATGAAGGGGCGCCAGGCGGCGCACATGCAGGCCCCGGTCAAAGCCTATATGACCCGCAACGTGCTCACCGCCTCACCGCAGACTCCCCTGCGGGAGATCGGCGAGCTGTTCCTCAACCGCCCCGTGGGGCACCTGCCGCTGGTGGAGTGCGGGCGCCTGGTGGGGCTGCTCAGCCGCGCCGAGTACCTGGGCTACATGGAAGAGCGCCGCAGGGAGGACACGGAGTTCCTCCAGCGCTTGCGGGAGAAGGCTCCGCCGCCGAGGGACGCGTGAACGCGATCCGGATCTCCCGGAGCCTCTCCCGCTCGATGGAGGGCCTGGCCTTCGGACCGCCCGTGGCCTGGGTGTACAATCCCCTGCGCTACGCGCGGGCCGTCCACGAAGCCTACCTGGCCCGCTATGCGGGCGGTCCCCGGCGCGTGGTCTTCCTGGGCATGAACCCCGGCCCCTGGGGTATGGCTCAGACCGGCGTACCCTTTGGCGAAGTGGAATCCGTGCGGGGCTGGCTGGGCGTCACCGCGCCCGTGGGCCGGCCGGAGCGGGAGCACCCCAAGCGTCCGGTGCTCGGCTTCGAATGCCCCCGCAGCGAGGTGAGCGGCCGGAGGCTCTGGGGCCTAATGCGCGGGCGCTTCGGCACCGCCGAGCGCTTCTTCACCGCCCACTTCGTGGCCAACTACTGCCCGCTGCTTTTCCTGGACTCCGGAGGGGCCAACCTCACGCCGGACCGCCTGCGTCCCCCGGAGCGCGACACCCTCTTCGCCCTCTGCGACGCCCACTTGAGCAGCCTGCTGGAGCTGCTGGATCCGCAGTGGGCCATCGGCGTGGGGCGGTTCGCCGAGCAGCGCCTGCACCGGGTGCGGGAGAGGCTGCCCGCGGGACCGGCGGCCCGCCTTCAGATCGGCGGCATCCCCCACCCCAGCCCCGCCAACCCCGCTGCCAACCGGGATTGGGCGGTGCGCGCCGAGCAGACGCTGGTCGACTTGGGGGTGTGGGCGTGAAGGCGCCGGCCCGGCCGCACAAGGCGGCGTACGCGGCTTCCAAGATCTTCGTGCTGAACTTCACCCTGGTATTGCGGGAGGAGCTGCGCGGCACCGGCGTGCGGGCCA
>CAZMWZ010000166.1:3266-6800 GCA_964570045.1 uncultured Spirochaetaceae bacterium | reverse complement strand
GAGCCGCCGAAACAGTAGCTGCGCTGCTGCCGGCCTAGCGCGGCCGCCGGCGCTTGCCCGTCGAGCTCGCGCCGGGCTCCTCGAGGCCGCTGCCTTGCCCGGGACCGTTCGCGGCGCTCAGGTCCTCCGCCAGCGTCTCCAGGTGCTTCTCCTTATCCTGAACCGACCGCTCCCGACTGCGTACTTCCCGATCCCTGTCCTTCAGGGAAGCGCGGCGCCGCCGTGCCAGAAAGCGCAGGAAATACAGGATGAACGAGTAAAGGACGCCCAGGACGAAGCCGGCGATCGCCACGGCGATGATCGGGACATTCTCCATCCGGTAGCCGAACAGGTTCAAGGGGGTCGAATTGGCGCCGTTCATGGCGAACAGCACGCCCAGGAGGACCAGGATCACCACACCGACGATCAGCCTGACCACGCCTCCCCCCTTCACAGGATGACCGCGCTCGGGAACAGGAAGTGCAGCAGGGCGGCCGCCACGCCCAGAATACCCAAGGGGATACGGTAGGTCAGCACCGCCTTGGCGTAACGTTCCACCGGCCGCTCTGGGGTCGCCGGCTTGCGCAGCAGCGCCTCAAAAAACAGCGCCGCCCCGACCGCCAGGCCCGCGATCGCCGGCAGCAGGTCGCCGGCCACCGGCACGGTGTCGCCGGGCGCGCGGACGATGAGCTTGAGGAACCCGATGGCCGCGGTGGCCAGGCCCAGCACGATCGCGGCGCCCCGGTTCTCCAGCCAGGCCCGAAAGGTGGCCAGGGCCGGGACCCGCTCGCCGAGATAGTCGCCGGAGAGCACGAAACCCGTGAGCACGGTCGACACGATCGACAGCAGGTAAAGTTGCGACATGCGTTACCCCCTGGTTACAGTATAATCCTCAGGCCGCCGAGCGCATACTCCTTTCCGCCCTTGCCCCTGCGCAACGGCTCTCACTATAATGGCTCGAGCATGTCCGCCGCCGCCCGCGCGCTCTCAGCCCTTTTTTTCGCTTCCCTGGCTGCCTCCCCGCTGCGGGCCTCGCCGCCAGAGCTCACGGTCTCCGCCTCGGCCAACCTGCGGCCGGCCTGCGAACGGTTGGGCGCTGAGTTCAAAGCGCTGAGCGGGATGCGGGTCCTTTTTAACTTCGGCGCCACGGGCAAGCTGGCGGCCCAGATCGAGCAGGGGGCTATGGTGGACCTGCTGATCGCCGCCGACACGGCCACCCCCGAGTCCCTCGAGCGCCAAGGCCTGACGCTGCCGGGAAGCCGCCGGGTGTATGCCCGCGGCCGCCTGGTCCTCTGGAGCCGCGGTGACGGCGTGCCGGCCATCGACGACCTGGAGGACCTGACCCGTCCCGAGGTGCACCTCGTAGCCATCGCCGACCCCCGGCTCTCCCCCTACGGCCGGGCCGCGCAGGAGGCGCTCCAGGCCGCTGGGGTCTGGGAGCAGGTGCGCTCGAAGATCGTGCCGGCGGAAAACGTGACGCAGGCTCTGCAGTACGCCGAGACCGGCAACGTAGAGGCGGCGCTGGTGGCCCGTTCGTTGTGCGTCCAGGGCCAAGGCCGTTGGGTCCTGGTCCCGGCCGAGCTGCACCGGCCGCTGGACCAGGCCCTGGTCGTGATCCGCGGAGGCCCGCACGAGCAGGAAGCCCTGCGCTTCGCGCGCTACCTGCTGGGCCCCGAGGGACGGAGGGTCCTGCAGTCGTTCGGCTACGAAGTGCCGGACCCATGAGCTGGCAACCCGCACTGCTTTCGCTGGGGATCACCGGCCCCGCTTCCCTGCTGATCCTGGGCATCGGCCTGGCCTTGGCGCTGCTGCTGGCGCGGCAGCGCTTCCCCGGAAAGCTCCTGGTGGACACCCTCCTCACCCTGCCCCTGGTGCTGCCGCCCAGCGTGGTGGGCTACTTCCTGCTGCGCGCGCTGGGGCGCGGCAGCCCACTGTTCGAGTGGCTGGGCCTGCGCCTGCTGTTCACCCCCGCCGCCGCGGTCGTCGCGGCCACCATCGTGGGGCTGCCCCTGATGGTGCAGTCGGCCCAGGCGGCGATTGCCGGGGTCGACCCGCAGCTGGAGAACGCCGCGCGCACCCTGGGCTCCGGGGAGCTCGCCGTGTTCCGCCGTGTGACCCTGCCCCTGGCGCGGCGGGGCATCCTGGCCGGCTGGGTGCTGGGCACGGCCCGGGCGCTCGGGGAGTTCGGCGCCACCTTCATGGTGGCCGGGAACATCCCCGGCAGGACCCAGACCCTGCCGCTGGCCATCTACGACGCCGTGCAGAACCGCCGCTACGACGCCGCCACGCAGATGGTCCTGCTGGTGACCTCCGTGTCCTTCCTGGCCTTGTACCTGATCCGCCGTCTGGAGCGTCCCCGGCGGCCCGGGCCCCTGCAGGACGCCGGCCCATGAGCCGCCTGCGCATCGCCATCGCCCGCCGGCTGCACGCCCTGGAGCTGCAGGTGCACCTGGAGGCCGGGGAGGAGATCCTGGTGCTGTTCGGCCCTTCCGGCGCGGGCAAGACTTCCACGCTGAACGCGGTGGCCGGCCTGCTCGCCCCGGATTCCGGCGAGATCCTCCTGGGGGAGGAGGTGCTGTTCCGCCGGGGGCTTCCGGGCGGCGCGGTCCACGTGCCGGCGCGGCGGCGCGGCATCGGCTACGTATTCCAGCACTATGCCCTGTTCCCCCACCTCACCGCCCTGGACAACGTGGGCTACGCCCTGCGCCGGCGGCCGCGCGAGCGCGCCGGGGAGCTGCTGCGCGCACTGGGCCTGGCCCACCTGGCGGACCGCTACCCGCACGAGCTGTCGGGCGGACAGCAGCAGCGCATCGCCCTGGCCCGCGCCCTGGCCCCCGAGCCGCGCCTGCTGCTCCTGGACGAGCCGTTCTCCGCGCTGGACACGGCGGTGCGGGAGAGCCTGCAGAAGGAATTGCGGCGCCTGCAGGCCGCACGGCGCCTGACGGTCCTCTACGTGACCCACCGCCTGGAGGACGCCTTCGCCGTCGGGCACCGTCTGGCGGTTATGCACGAGGGGCGCGTGGAGCAGGTCGGAACCATCGAGGAGGTAGCGCGCCTGCCCTCCAACCGGCACGTGGCCCGGATCATGGGCCTGCGCAACCTGTTCCAGGCGCGGGTGCTTTCCTCCTCCAGCGAGGCGCTCAGCCTGGACTGGAACGGCCTGCGCCTGGAGGCCCCGCCCCTGCCGATCCCCGCCGGCACGATCGTCACGGCGTACATCCGGCCGGAGGAGGTGAAGGTGCTGTACCCGGACCGGCCGCTTTCCAGCGCCGTGCGCCGCAACCGGGTGGAAGGAAGAGTCCTGGAGCGCTCGCCGCAGGCCCACCTGCACCGGCTGCTGGTCAGTCTGCCGAATGCCAACGAGCTGGAGGTGTCATTCTCCTCGAGGCTTTACAGCTCCTTGCCACTGGAGCCCGGGAGCCTGGTGCAGCTGGCGGTGCGCCCTGAAGGCGTGGTGGTACTGCGCGGCGGACAGCGCGCGGAGAGAACTTGAATCCCGGTAGCGGCTCGCGGGCTTCTGCGCCGCGCGCGGCCGGCAAGGCGGCCGCCGTGCTC
>CAZMWZ010000166.1:0-3166 GCA_964570045.1 uncultured Spirochaetaceae bacterium | reverse complement strand
TGGGACGACCACGACTACGGCGCCAACGACGCCGGCAGGGCCTTCCCGATGAAGCGGGAGTCCCGGCGGCAGTTCCTGGACTTCTGGCGCGTACCCGCCGATTCGCCGCGGCGGGCGCGCGAGGGGGTGTACGACGCAGCGGTCTTTGGGTCCCCGGGGCGCCGCCTGCAGGGCGAGGAGCAGTGGCACTGGCTGGAAGAGCGGCTTCGGGAACCGGCCGAGCTGCGGCTGATAGCCTCCAGCATCCAGGTCCTGTCCGAGCATCATGGCTGGGAGGCGTGGGCCAACTTCCCCCGCGAGCAGGAGCGGTTGTTTGAGCTGCTGCGGCGCACCCGGGCCGAGGGAGTGCTGTTTCTAAGCGGGGACCGTCATTTCGCCGAGATTTCTAGGCGCGGGGAGCCAGGCCTCTACCCCCTGTACGACATCACTTCCAGCGGGCTGAACCTGCGGTTCCCGGAGGCATCTCCCAACCCCAACCGCTACCGCCTGGACGGGAGCTACCTGTTCGAGAACTTCGGAGATCTGGAGGTGGCTTGGGACGACGCGGATCCGGGCCTGCGCGTGCGGGTCGCCGATCTTGCCGGCGAAACCCGCCTGACGGCGAGCATCCGGTTGCGGGAGCTGCGTTTCGCTCCCTGAATCCCGCCTACCCCGCCGGGTACGGGAAGCGGGTCAGGTAGGGCAGTCGCGCGGTCATGGTCCGGATCTGCTCCTTGCCTTCCAGCAGCAGGCCGACGGTGTCCCAGCTTCCCGTTAGGAAAACCTGGCGCCGGGCCTCCGGCAGCCGCACCGGGTAGCCCTGCCCCCCGGCCTCGAGGCGCCGCGCCTCCAGGTCCAGGCGCAGCTCGGCGTCGGGCCGGGTCTCGGCCAGGCGCATCAGGGCTTCCGCGGCTTCCGCCTCCACTTCGACCACGGGCAGGCCGATGGCCGTGCAGTTGCCGGCGAAGATCTCGGCGAAGGACTCCGCAACCACCGCCCGGATGCCCCAGGCGGCCAGAGCCTGCGGGGCGTGCTCGCGGGAGGAGCCGCAGCCGAAGTTGCGGTTGGCCAGCAGGATCGAGGCCCCCGCGTGGCGCGGGTCGTCGAAAGGGTGCCCCGTGGGTTTGCCGGCGGCGTCGCGGCGCGCGTCCTGGAACACCCACCGCCCCAGCGAGTCGAAGCTGACCGTCTTCATGAAGCGCGCCGGGATGATGCGGTCCGTGTCAATGTCGTTGCCCCGCACGGGCACCGCCCTGCCCTTCAGGACGCGAATGCTTGCCGAGCTCATAAAAGCACCTCCCGCACGTCGGCCACCTCCCCCGCGATCGCCGCCGCGGCCACCATGGCCGGGCTCATCAGCAGGGTGCGGCCGCGGGGGGAACCCTGCCGGCCGATGAAGTTGCGGTTGGAGGAGCTGGCGCACACCTCCTCGCCGACCAGCACGTCCGGGTTCATGCCCAGGCACATGGAGCAGCCCGGCAGGCGCCACTGAAAGCCAGCCTCCCGGAAAACCCGGTCCAGGCCCTCCCGCTCCGCGGCGGCGGCCACCCGCTGGGAACCCGGCACGACCAGGGCCCTGACCCGGGAAGCCGCCCGCCGCCCGCGGGCCACGCGCGCCGCCTCCCGTAAGTCGCTTAGCCGGCCGTTGGTGCAAGAGCCGATGAAGGCCACGTCGATACGCGTGCCGCGCACCGGCGCCCCGGGGGTGAACCCGGTGTGAGCGTAGGCCTTCTCGACGGTCTCCCGGTTCCCGGCGGGCAGCTCCGCGGGCAGCGGCAGCCGCTCCGCCACGCCCACCGCCTGCCCCGGGTTGATCCCCCAGGCCACCATGGGCTGCAGGCGGTCGGCGTCCAGCACGAACCGATCGTCGTAGCCGGCGTCCGGGTCGGAGGCGATCCCCCGCCAGAAGCGCAGAGCCTCCTCCCACTGCCCGCCGCGCGGCGCGAAGGGCAGGTCCCGAAGGTAGGCGAAGGTCGTCTCGTCCGGGTTGATGTAACCCACGCGGGCCCCGCCCTCGATGCTCATGTTGCAGATCGTGAGCCGCTCTTCCATGCTCATCGCCGCGATGACGGGCCCGCCGTACTCGTAGGCGTAACCCAGGCCGCCGTTCACCCCCAGCGACGCGATGATTCCCAGGATCACGTCCTTGGCGTACACCCCGGGCTCGAGGCGCCCTCGCACCTCGATGCGCCGCACCTTCGGCCTGGCCAGCGAGAGGGTCTGGGTGGCCAGCACGTCGCGCACCTGCGAGGTGCCGATCCCGAAGGCGATGGCCCCCAGCGCCCCGTGCGTGGAGGTGTGCGAGTCCCCGCAGGCGATGGTCAGGCCCGGCTGGCTCAGGCCCAGCTCCGGGCCGATCACGTGCACGATCCCCTGCTCGCCGCTGTCCGGCCCGAAATAGCGGATGCCGTGCCTGGCGGCGTTGGCCTCCAGCGCCCGCATCATGTCCTCGGCCAGCCGGTCGGCGAACGGCCGCGCACTACCGTCCGTAGGCACGATGTGGTCGGCCGTGGCAAAGGTGCGCTCCGGGTGCAGCACGGGCAGGCCCCGCTCGGCCAGCATGGCGAAGGCCTGCGGGGAAGTCACCTCGTGCACCAGGTGCAGGCCGATGAACAACTGGTCCTCGCCGGAAGGCAGGCGCCGCACCGCGTGCAGGTCCCAGACTTTGTTCAGCAGGTTCTTACCCATCAGTAGGTTCGGTCCTCTCCCCGGGCGATCAGCACGTGCCCGGTGCGCACCATCTCCAGCACCCCGAAACCGCCCAGCAGGCGGTGCAGCGCGTCAATGCGCTCCGGCTCGCCGGCGGCCTGCAGGGTCAGGGCCCTGTCGGTCAGGTGCAGCGCCTCGCATTGGAACATCTGGGCGATCTGCAGGATCTCCCCCCGGTTTTCGGCGGTGCAGCGCACCTTGATCAGCGCCAGCTCCCGCCGCACGATGTCGTCACGGGTGTGGTCGGTGGCGTGCACCACGTCCACCAGCTTGTTGAGCTGGCTCAGGATCTGGCCCAGGCCCTTCTCCTCCCCCCGGGCGGTGATGGTCATGTGGCTGAAGTCCGGATCATGCCCCTCCGAGACCACCAGGCTGTCGATGTTGTAGCCCCGCCGGGCGAACACCAGGGCCACGCGGATCAGCACGCCCGGCTTGTTGCTGACGTACAGGCTGATGACGTGCTTGCGGTAGCCCGCGG
>CAZMWZ010000165.1:0-6819 GCA_964570045.1 uncultured Spirochaetaceae bacterium | reverse complement strand
CCAGGAGGGTTTCGAAGCGCCGGGCCGCCTCGCGACCGCGCTCGAACACGACCACCCGCCCCCCCTCCCGGGCGAAGGCCAGGGCCGCCGCCTGGCCGATCCCCGAGCCGCCGCCGGAGACCAGTATGACCCGGTCCTGAAACCGCTTCACAGGATGTCCCTCGCCCCGCAGGCGGTATAGCCCCCGTCCACCGGCAAAACCGCGCCGGTGATGAAGGAGGAGGCCTCCGCAGCCAGGAAAACCGCCGCGGCGGCGACCTCCTCCGGCCGGCCGACGCGGTTCATGGGCGCCATGCTAGCGAAGGCCGCGGCCGCCCCGGCGGGATCCTCCTGTTTAGCGATGTAGCCGGCAAGCATTTCGGTGAGCACGAACCCGGGGCAGAGGCAGTTGACCCGCACCCCGTAGCGGGCGTAGTCCAGACTCATCTGGCGGGTAAGCAGCACCTCCCCGCCCTTGGAGGCGCAGTAGGAGGCCAGGTTGGGGTTGCCCGTGAGGCCCCGGATCGAGGAGATGTTGACGATGGAGCCGCTCCCGCGCCGCATCATGCCCGGGAGCACCGCCCGGCAGGCGAGCATCACTCCCTTCAGGTTCACTGCCAGCACCCGGTCCCAGTCCTTCTCGTCGATCTCCGCCACCCGGTCCGGGGACTCGCAGGTGCCGATCCCGCTGTTGTTCACCAGCACGTCGATGCGCGCCCAGCGCCGCTCCAGCTCCTGCACGGCCGCGGCTACTTGCTCGGCGTCAGCCACGTCGGCCTGCAGCAGGACCCCGTCGCTGGACTCCGCGAGCACCATCTCCAGGCTCCGCGCGGCCCCTTCCGCGTTGCGGAAGAAGTTGATGCCGATCCGTGCCCCCTCGCGGGCGAAGGCGACGGCAATCGCCCTGCCGATTCCGGAGCCGGCGCCGGTGACCAGAGCCACCTTGTCCGCGAGCCGTTTCTCAACCGTCATGCTAGGATATTACCCTACTCGCGGCTTTTCCGCCCTCCTGCGACCGAATAAAGCGCGCAGGCCGCGCACAATGTTCTCCTGCCCCACCACGTAGATCAGGATCAGGCCGAGGATGATGACCTGCCAGAACGGGTTGAGACCCAGCAGGTTGAAACCGTTCAGCAGCAGGTACATAGCCAAGATGCCCAGCAGGGAACCGAACACCGAGCCTTTCCCGCCGGTGATGGCGGTGCCGCCGATCAGCACCGCGGTGACCACCTCCAGGGGCGAGGTGATGCCCATGTCGGGCACCACGGCCCGGATGCGCGCGGTGTACATCAGGCCCGCCAGGGCGGCGATGAAACCGCTCAGGGCGTAGACCAGGTACTTCATGCGGTCCACGTGCACGCCGGACAGGAAGGCGGTGCGCTCGTTGCCGCCGATCGCGTAGATCCGCCGCCCGATGACGGTGCGGCGCAGCAGTACGATGGCCAGCACCGCGACCGCCACCACCACCAGAAACAGCAGCGGGAGCTTCAGCACGTATACGTAGCCCAGGTCCAAGAAACCTTCGGGCAAGTTGCTCAAGACGTTGCCCTTGAGCAGGCCGTAGACCACGCTGCGCACAATGGACATGGTGGCCAGCGTGACGATGAAGGGCTGCAAACGCAGGGCGACCACCAGAAAGCCGTTCAGGGCCCCCGCCGCGATCCCGGCCAGCAACGCCAGAGCCACGATCGCCGCAAAGGGCAGACCGGCCACGTGGAGGGTCCCGAACACCGTGGCCGACAGCGCCATGACCGCCCCGATGGTCAGGTCGAAGCCGCCGGCGATCAGCACGATGGTCTCGGCGATGGCCAGCATGGACAGCTCGCTCATGCGCAGCAGCACCGCGCTTAAGTTCCCGTAGCTCAGGAAGGTCGGGGAGAGGCCCGTCAGCAGCCCCATGATCACGACGTTCACCGCCGCCAGGACCAGCAGGATCCGCCAGTTGCCGCTCCGCATCCGCCGCATGCCTTCCTCCTACTTCCGCAAGGTGCGCACGGTGTCCAGGGCGATGGCCAGGATGATCAGCACGCCGGTGATCAGGCCCTGCCAATACGGGTTGACGGCCAGCATGGTCAGGCCGGCCAGGATCAGGCCCATGAGCACCGACCCCAGGAAGGTGCCCAGCACGCTGCCCGAGCCGCCGAAGATGCTGGTCCCGCCGATCACCACCGCGGCGATGGCGCTCATCTCGTAGCCCACCCCGGCCTGGGGCTGGATGAAACCGCTCTTGCCCACTAGGATCATGCCGGCCAGCGCCGACAGGACGCCGGAGATCGTGTACACGATCATCTTGTAACGGCGCACGGGCACCCCGGAATAGACCGCCGACTGCTCCCCGCCGCCGATTGCAAAGAGGTTGCGCCCGAAGCGGGTATTCAGGCTGACGTAGATGAAGGCCCCCAGGACCAAAGCCAGGAAGACGAAAGGCACGTAGCCGGAGCCGATGACCTGGTAGCCCTTGGGGATCGGGGTGATGTAGCGGCCCTTGGTGATCACCATGATGACGCCGCGGTAGATGTTCATGGTGCCCAGGGTGATGATCAGAGCGGGGACCGCGATCCGGGTGATCAGGAAGCCGTTCAGCCAGCCCAGTACCAGCCCGAGCAGCAGCATGAACGGGTACACGACCCACATGGGCCAGCCGGCCACGATGCCCAGTCCGCCGATGTTGATGGCGAAGGAGAGGATCGCCCCGACAGACAGGTCGATGCCCCCGGTCAGGATGATGAGGGTCATGCCCACGGACACGATTCCGACGGTGGCGATCTGGCGCGAGATGTTCTCGAAATTCTTGATGGAGAAGAAGCCGCCCACCGCGATGGAGAAAACCGCGATCATGATGGCCAGGTACACCAGGATCGGCAGCTCCCGCAGCTCGAGCATTCTCTTGAGGGCCGCTCTGGCCTCCCTCACGCCGCCTCCCCCCCGGTCAGCACGCGCATCACCCCTTCGGGATCGGCCTCCTCCCGGGCGAACTCCCGCACCAGCCGCCCCTCCCGCATGCAGAGGATCCGGTCGGAGACGCCCAGCACCTCGGGTAGCTCCGAGGAGATGAACAGGATGCCCCGGCCCTCGGCGGTCAGGTCGTTCATGATCTTGTAAATTTCGTACTTCGCCCCAACGTCGATACCGCGCGTGGGCTCGTCGAAGATAAACACGCGAGCCTCGGTCATCAACAACTTGGAGATGACCACCTTCTGCTGGTTGCCGCCGGACAGACTCTCCACCAGCTGGTCCACGCTGGTCATCTTGATCTTGAACCTGTTGATGTAGGAGTCCACCAGCTCCCGCTCCCGGCGGCGCCGGAGGAACAGGTAGCGGGAGATCCGCCGCAAGACGGCCAGCGACATGTTCTCGCGGATGCTCAGCTCCAGCATCAGCCCTTCGCGCTTGCGGTCCTCGGACAGGTACGCCACCCCGCGGGCCAGCGCCCGGGAGGGGTGGCTGAAGCGGCCGATGGGGCGGCCGTGCAGGGAGACTTCGCCGGAGGAAAGCGCCGTGGCTCCGAACAGGGCCCGGGCCAGCTCGGTCCGCCCGGCCCCGATCAGGCCGGCGAACCCGAGGATCTCCCCCTCGTGCAGCTCGAAGCTGACGTCCTGGAACTCGCCGGTGCGGCCGGCGCCGCGCACGGACAGCAGCAGCTCGCCTCGCCGCGCCGCACGCTCGGGAAAAAGCATGCTGAGGGAGCGCCCCACCATCATGCTGATCACTTTCTCCGGGCTCGTGGCGCTCTTCTGCACCGTGGCGATGTGCCGGCCGTCCCGGAATACGGTGACCGAATCGCAGATCGCGAAGATCTCCTCGATTTTGTGCGACACGTACAGGATCGTGATGCCCCGTTCCTTCAGGCGCCGGATCAGGGCGAACAGCTGGCGCACCTCGTGCTCGGTGAGCGAGGAGGTGGGCTCGTCCATGATGATGACCTTCGAGTTGAGCACCAAGGCCTTGCAGATCTCCACGAGCTGCTGATTGGCCACCGAGAGCCGCCCCACCGGGGCTTTGGGGTCCAGCGGCGCGTCCAGGAAGGAAAGAACCTCGCGGCTCTTGCTCCACATGGCGTTCCAGTCCAGGCGCCCCCCCGGGCGGACCGGCTCGCGCCCCAGGAAGATGTTCTCGGCCACGGACAGCTCCCGGATCACGGTGAGCTCCTGGAAAATCGTCGCCACCCCGCCGGCCTGGGCCTCGTGCACGGAGCCGAAGCGCCGCGGGACGCCATCGAACAGGATGCCGCCCGCATAGTCCGGGTAGATGCCGGACAGGATCTTGATGAGAGTGCTCTTGCCGGCCCCGTTCTCGCCGACCAGGCCGTGCACCTCTCCGTCGCGGATGGCAAAGCTGACCTCGTCCAGCGCCAGGACGCCGGGAAAAGCCTTGGAAACTTTCTCGATGGAAATCACGGCGGTTCCTATGGAATGAGCCGGGAAGGACGCGGGCCCTCCCCGGCTGGAATACGCAAGCTCTGGTTCGGCGCTGCTAGAAGTCGAAGTCGCCGATGTTGGCCGGCGTCAACAGCACATCCGGAGCGTAGGAGAACTTCCTGTCCACCAGCGTGGTGGGCTTGCCGGCCCAGCCGAAGGTGTCGCCCGGCTTGGGCACTACTTTATTCTTAGTCAGGTAGTTGTAGGCGATCATCACTCCCAGGTAGGTCATCTTGGCCGGGTCCAGGATCAGCGCGCCCTTGACCACCCCGTTCTTCACGTAGTCGGCGTTCTGCTTGCCCAGGGACACGCTCCACACGGCGACCTTGCCGCCCAGGCCGGCGTTCTCGATGGCCTTGGCCGCCGCCGGGACACCCGTGGTGACCGTGCTGGCGAAGCCGGCCAGGTCCGGGTTGGCCTGCAGCACGGACTCGCTGATGCTCAGGGCCTTCTCGTAGTCGTCCTCGGTGGCGTAAACGCCCACGACCTTGATGCCCGGGTACTTGGCCAGGGTGTCCTCGATGGACTTCTGCCGGCGGGCCAGGAACTCCGAGCCCATGCTGCCGGTCAGGATGGCCACCTTACCCTTGCCCCCGATCTCCTTGGCTAGGCCTTCGCCGATATTCTTTCCGCTGGAGACCTCCTCCCAGCCGGAGGCGGTCCAGATCGGCTTGTCCCCGGCGCCGATGTCGAAGCCGAATACGGGCACGCCCTTGGCCATGGCGTCCTCGATCGGCTTCTCCCAGGCCTTGACCTCGGAGCTGGCCAGGATGATGGCGTCGACTTTCTTGTTCACCTGGTCGTTGAACAGGTCCAGTTGCTTGGCCGTGTCGGCCTTCTCCGGGCCGAGGAACAGGTAGTTGATGCCCAGCTCCTCGGCGGCCCTTTTGGCCCCCAGCTCGCAGCGCACGAACCAGGGGTGGCCGACGAACATCGGGATTATGGCGATGGTCATTTTTTTTCCCGCCGTCTCCCCCTTCCCGCCGGCGGCAAACACCAGCCCGGCGGCAAACAGCAATACCAGAAGCACGAGCAGAACCTTCTTCATCACGATCCTCCTTACCCGCTTGTCTTCTCGCCTCCGCTGACGGAGACGGAGCTTCCTATAGTAAATCACAATCCCCAACAGCGCGCACTGCAAAATCAACCGAAACTTCTGAAAAAATCTACGATGCCTTCTTCCTTCCCACCGGGCAGCGGAAACGGGCCGGGGTGGTGCCGCAGACGGACGTGAAGGTCCGGTTGAAGTAGTTGTAGTCCTTGAAGCCGCTGCGGGCCACGATCTCCTTGATCGGCAGCTGCGTTTCGGCCAGAAGGCTGCGGGCCGCCTCGATGCGCTTGACCACCAGGTAGCTCCGGAAAGTTGAGCCCGCCACCCGGCGAAACAGCGAGCTGAAATAGTTGGGCGAAAGATACACGGCCCGGGCCACGTCCTCCAGGCGGATGTCCTTGCTGAAGTTCTCCTGGATGAACCCTTGAGCCTTGGCGATAACCTCGTGGCCGGCGCCCTGCTGGGGGGGTACGGCGACCGGGCGCCGCCGGGTCACCAGGACCGAGATGGTCAAATCTTTCAGCGTCTTCTCCAGCTTGATCTTCTCCAGCTCCCGGCGGGCGAGCTCCCGGGCCTTCAGGCCGACCATTTTTTGCAGGTAAAGCTCGTTTTCCGCCTTGACGATGTAGTTGGCGAAAAGATGAAGGAGCTTGGCAAAGAACAGGAGCCGGCTCTTCTCCACCACTTTCACCCGGCGGTAGGCCTCCTCCAGACGTTCGAAAGTGATGCCCAGCGAGCGCAGGTTCCGGTGGATCTGGCGCAGCCGCCGCGTCTTCGGCGGCTCCAGCAGGACCTGCCCCGTATACATGGAACCGATCTGGGCGCCCTTGTACTCCAGGGCGATGGCTACATCCACCAGGCCCGCGTGGCAGTGGTAGATGTGGTAGCTCGCCTTGCGTCGGGCCGCGGCCAACCCCTGCCGGTCGCACTCGCGGCAGCGCTCCAGGCCCTCGGAGCTGGCCTGGATGAGCTTGCAGTATTCGCTCTTCTGGTCCTTGGGGTAGTCGACGATCCTGCCCTCGCCGCCCGGGTCCTGGAAGGAGATCAGCATCCCGGTGTTCCGGTAGTAGATCTCGCAAAGCTGGCTGAGGATCTTCAGGCTGGTCAGATGCTGCAGGACGGAGTATTCCACAGACAGGCCCGCTATCAGCATAGCCGCCGCCGGGGAAGAGTGTCAATAAATTTTTGCAGAAGTTTGTTGGTAAATTATAGTGGTTTCGGCGCTTCGGCATGGTATAAAATAGCCTCGCCCAGAGCAAACCAGCGACAGGAGGACCCCTATGGCTAAGAAAGCGGTGTTCAATCCCGACATCGATCTGATCGATTTCCAGCCGGCCAGGTTCCTGGCCTTCCGCGACATGGCGGTCTGCA
>CAZMWZ010000164.1:0-6839 GCA_964570045.1 uncultured Spirochaetaceae bacterium | reverse complement strand
CGGAACCACCAGTTGTACTCCGAGTTGTGGCCGCTGGATTCGGTGACGTAGTAGCCCAGGTGCCGGAACATCTCGTTGCGCACGATCTCCTCGTTGTAGATCTCCGGCTTCTCCACCGCGGCGCGCAGGAGCGGGTAGGCGTCCCTGCCCTGCCACTTGTATTCCAGATACCAGGCCTGGTGGTTGATCCCGGCGCACCGGTAATCGATCTCGTCTTCCGGCGCGCCGATCCAGCGAGCCAGCATCTCGGCCGTGCCCTGCACGCTGTGGCAGAGTCCCGTGACCTTCACCCTGCTTTCACGCTGCATCGCGCGGCAGAGCATGGCCATGGGATTGGTGTAGTTGAGCAGGATGGCATCGGGGCAGAGCTTTTCCATGTCGCGGCAGATGCCGATCATCACGGGAATCGTTCGCAGCGCGCGAAACACCCCCGAGACGCCGCGCGTGTCGCCGACGTTGACGTCCACGCCGTAGCGCTTCGGGATTTCGATGTCATGCCGCCACACCGCAACGCCTCCGGCCAGGATCGTGCACAGTACGGCATCCGCCCCGTCCAGCGCGGCCAGGCGGTCCGTGGTGGTCTGGACCCGCGCCGGGTATTTCCCCTCCTTCACGATCCTGCCCACGGCCTTTTCAATGAATCGCAGGCGCTCGGCATCGATGTCCATCAGACAGATCGTCGCATCGGCCAGGCGCGGGAAGGTGAGGATGTCGCGCACCAGCGTGCGGCTGAACTCGAAGCTGCCGGCGCCGATGAAAGTAATTTTCGCCATGCTCAAACCGTATCATGGCAAAAGGCGTATCGCCACCGCTCGCCCGCCCGCCCAGCCGCCGGCACGACGCTGTACGTTGCGGCTTCCGCGCGGTACATTCTGGGCTAGCATGCGTATCCTGGCGGTCGCCGATTTCGCGACCCCCGCGCCCGCCGCGGGGGTCGACCTGGTCCTGTCCTGCGGCGACCTGCCCCCGGAGCACCTCAGCCAGCTGGCCCGGACCCTGAACGCGCCGGTGTATTACGTGTGCGGCAACCACGACCGGCGCCTACTGTCGGGGGAGCCGGAAGGCTGCATCAACCTGCACGGCCGGCTGGTGGCCTACCGCGGCCTGCGTCTGGCGGGCTTCGAGGGCTCCCGCTGGTACAACGGCGGCCCGTTCCAGTACACGGAGGCCCAGATGCGCGGCCTGGCCCGGCGGATGGGCAGGTTCCTGCGCGGCGGGCTGGACATCGTGGTGACCCACGCCCCGCCCCGCCGCATCCACGACCGCGAGGACCCCTGCCACCAGGGCTTCGAAGCCTTCCGCCGCCTCATCGACCGCTACGCCCCGGGCTACTTCCTGCACGGCCACGTCCATGCCAGCTTCGAGCACCCGGGCGAGCGGGTCACCGCCGTGGGCGGCACGCGGGTAGTCAACTGCAGCGGCTGTTTCCTGTTCGAGCTCGACCATGAGGGAAAAGAAGGCTAGCGCCCGGCGGGTCCGCAGCTTCCGCGAGGCCCAGACCCGGGAAGGGGCCTTCGAGGCCCGCGACCGCGGCCTCCAGCCGGTGCCCCTCCAGCGCATCGTCGGCAGCGTGTCCCGCTACCGCGACTTCGACGCCCGCTTCCGGTTGAAGAGACACCTGCCCCGGGAGCGCCTCCAGTTCATCCGCGGCGCCATGCGCGAGGGCCGCCCCCTGCCGCCCGTAGAGCTGTACCAGATCAAGGACGAGTACTTCGTGATGGACGGCCACCACCGGATCGCCGTGGCCAAGGAGCACGGTTTCCGGGAGCTGGACGCCCGCGTAATCGAGTTCCTGCCCTCGCGCCGCTCCCCCGAAAACCTGCTGTACCGCGAGAAGCTCGCCTTCCAGGCCCAGGCCGGGCTTTCCGCGGCGATCGAGCTGACCGAAGAGGGGCAGTACGCCGTGCTGCTCGACCAGATCCGGGGCCACCAGGGTTTTCTGGCCGAAGAGGGCCGTGCGCTCGACCTGGCCCAGGCGGCGGAGGACTGGCACCGGACCATCTACCGGCCCCTGACGGCGATCCTGGAAGCAAGCGACCTGCCGCGGCGTTTCCCGGGGCGCACCGCCGCGGACCTGTACGCCTACATCTCCGCCCACCAGTGGGCCCGGCGCCACCCGCGCAGCTACGGCTTCGGAATCGACGGTATCCTGACCGCAAACATTGAGGAGTTCCGCATGAACATGCTCTCACGCAAGGACGGCGACTACCCGGAGATGCTGCGCCAGATTACCGTGTTCGTGCTGATCAACATCAGCGCGCGGCAGGAGGCCCGCATCCTGGAGCGGTTGTTCCAAATCGAGGAAATCCGCGAGGTGCATTCGGTGCACGGCAGCATCGACGTCATCGCCAAGGCCGTGCTCACCCGCGACCTGCTTTCCTCGGACGCCGAGGGGATCAGCCGCTTCGTGCAGGAGCGGGTGCGGCGCATCCCCGGCATACTCTCCACCCAGACGCTGATCCCGGGCCTCTCCCGGGTCAAGGCCGACGGGGCCTGAGCGGCGGGCGGGCCCGGAGGCCCGGGCACCGTGACCCGCGTTAGTCCAGCGGGGAGAGCCTCCCCACGCCGGTGATGCGGCTTTCGATCCGCGGTTTGCCCCGGTAGCGCACGCTGCCCGCGCCGCTCACCTCCACCTCCAGGGTTTCCGTGGCCTGTACCCGGCACTCCCCCGCTCCGCTCGCGCGGATCTGAACGCGCCGGGCAGTCAGGCGCTCGGCCTGCACCGCGCCCGCCCCGCTCAGGCGGATATCCAGTTCCTCCGCGGAGCCGGTCAGCTCCACGGCCCCGGCCCCGCTCAGGCGCGTGTCCACGCGCCGGGCCTCGAGGTCCAGCCTCACCCGCCCCGCCCCGCTCAGGCGCAGCTCCAGGTCCTTCACCGACAAGACCCCAGCGCTGCGCACCTGGCCCGCCCCGGACAGCCTCACGGCGCGCAGCTCCGGCACGGTGACGCGCACCTCCACCTCGCCCAGCTCGGGCACCCGCAGCAGGGCGCCCAGCCACCAGCGCAGGCCGACGACCAGCACCCCGCTCTCCACCTCGGTGCGGACCCGGCTCAGCAGGTCCTCTTCCGCCTCGACTTCGACCTTCGGCTCCGTGCCGCTGGCCACGACCACCCTGCCGAAGCTCCGCAGATCGATGCTGTGGAACCCCGAAAGCTCGCGCACCTCCGTCATGGCTTCCCTCCTCCGGCATGGGTAGGCAGGAACCGGCCGGCGCCCGGCTTTCCCAGGTAGTCCTCGCCGTCCACGATCAGCTTGCCTCGCGCCACGACCTTTTTCACCCGGCCGGTGAGCTGCCTGCCCTCGAACAGGCTGTAGGAAGCCTTAGTGTGCTGAGCGGCCGCGGTCACGGTCCAGCGCTCGGCGGGGTCGAACACCACCAGGTCCGCGTCCGCGCCGGGCTCCAGGCGCCCCTTGCGGGGGTCGAGGCCCAGGATACGAGCGGCGTTCCCCGCCAGCAGAGCGGCCACGGCATTGGGGGTGAGGATGCCTGAGTTCACCCCGTAGTGCCACACCACGGGAAGCATGGTCTCCACCTCCGGCGACCCGTAGGCGGCCTTGAAGAAGTCCTCCTCCACGGTCTTGGGCTTGGGCGCGTGGTCGCTGCCGATGGTGTCCAGCACCCCCCGGCGCGCCCCTTCCCACAGGGACTTGCGGTCCGCCTCGGTCTTGATGGCCGGCCCGACCTTGCCCAGGGCGCCGCGGCCCTTCAGCTCCTCCCAGGTGAGCCCCAGGTACTGCGGGCAGGTCTCGGCGAACACGCGCACGCCGCGGCCTTTCAGGAAGCGGATCACCTCCAGCCCCTCGGCGGAGGACACGTGCGGGATGTAGACCGGGCAGTTCATCAGCCGGCCGATCGAGACGGCGCGGAAGATCCCCTCCGCCTCGGCCACGTCCGGGCTGGTCTCCAGGAAGCGCTCGGCGAAGTCCGCCTTCTCGGCCAGCATCCTGTCCTGGAGGTAGTCGATGGCCAGCCCGGTCTCGGCGTGGATGCAGGCCAGGCCGCCGTGCCTGCCTATCAGGTCCATGGCCTTGGCCATGGCATAGTCGTCGGTCATCCACTTCAGCTTGGCGTAGGCCATGAACATCTTGAAGGAAGTCACGCCCAGTTCGAAGGCCTGCGGGATTTCCTCGGCCTGCTTCAGGGTGTCGAACAGGCCGCCGTGCAGGGCGAAGTCCGTGCAGGATCCGGCCTCCCCCTCCGCGCGCATCTGCTTGAGCACCGCGAGCAGGCTCTGGCCCGGCTTGGCGTAGGCGTAATGGGCGATGGAGGTCACCCCGCCGAAGGCCGCGGAGCGCGACAGGGAAGCGATGTCGTCCAGGTAGACCGGGTGGGTATGGGGGTCGATCACCCCGGGCAGCACGTAGCAGCCCTCGGCGGCAAGCGTGCGCTTGCCGCGCAATTCTCCCGGCTCGCCCACCGCGGCGATGCGCTCCCCCTCGACGGCCACGTCGGCCCGCACGGTCCTCTCGGGGTAAACGACCAGGCCCCCGCTCACGATTAGATCGTAGGTCATAGCCCCAGATGATAGAGGCGCCCGGGGAGGCTGTCAACGCGGCCGTATTTGACACCGCACCGCCCGGTGTACCACAATTGGCAGAACAGGACGAAGGGAGGCTCACCATGTCCAGGACGGTTCGCGGGCTGATCATCGCCGTGGGGGCGGTCCTGCTCCTGATCGTGCTCGTATTCGGGGCGTGGCTGTGGCTCACCCGCCGGCCCTACCCCCAGACCCGGGGCAGCATCCGCGCCGAGGGGCTCTCCGCCCCGGTGGAGGTCCTGCGCGACCGCTACGGCGTACCGCACATCTACGCCCGCAGCGCCGAGGACCTGTTCTTTGCCCAGGGCTTCGTCCACGCCCAGGACCGCTTCTGGCAGATGGAGTTCTGGCGGCGCATCAGCTCCGGGCGGCTTTCCGAGCTGTTCGGCAAGTCCACCCTGGAAACCGACAAGTTCCTGCGCACCCTGGGCATCTACCGGGTGGCCCAGCGGGAGTTCGGCGAGCTCTCCCCCGACACGCGCCGCTACCTGGAGGCCTACGCCGCCGGGGTCAATGCCTACGCGCTGAAGCGCCGCCCCGCCCGCCTGGGGCTGGAGTTCGCCCTCCTCGCGCTACAGGGGGTCAAGGTGCGGATCGAGCCCTGGACCCCGGCCGACTCCATCGCCTGGGGCAAGATGATGGCCTACGACCTGGGCGGAAATTTCTGGAACGAACGCCTCACCCTGGACATCCTGCGCATCGCGGGCCTCCGGAACTGGTCGTCGTTCTATGCCCCCTACCGCCGGGACGTACCGTTCACGGTCGACGAGTCGGAATTGAAAAAGCTGCTCGGTGGCCTGATCGGCCTGCGGCAGGCGCCTGACCCGCGGTCCCCCGCCCGGGCGGCCGGCGATCGGGGCATCGGCTCCAACAACTGGGTAGTGTCCGGCCGGCGCACTGCCAGCGGCAAGCCGCTGCTGGCCAACGACATGCACCTGGGCATCCAGATGCCCTCGATCTGGTACGAGATCGCCCTGCACGGGGTAGCGGCCGACGGGACGGTAGGCCGCACGGAAGCCTGCCCGTACGAACTGCGCGGCTTCTCCTTCCCCGGCGTGCCCGGGGTGGTGGCAGGGCACAACGACCGAATCGCCTGGGCGCACACCAACCTCAGCAATGACACGCAGGACTTCTACGTGGAAAAGCTCAACCCGGAGAATCCGGATCAGTACGAGGTGAACGGGCGCTGGGTGGGGATGGAGATCCGCCACGAGACCATCAAGGTCCACAAGGCCGACGAGCCGTTCGTGCTGCGGATCCGCGCCACCCGCCACGGGCCGGTGCTGAGCGACCTGTCCCTGCTCTCCGACCTCGGGGGCTTCAGCGTGTCGACCGGAAAGGACTTCCCGGACGGGGTGGGCTTTACCGCCGTGTCCCTACGCTGGACCGCCCTGCAACCCACCCGGCTGGTGGATGCGCTGTTCCGGCTGGATCGGGCCACGGACTTCATGGAATTCCGCGAGGCAATGCGCTACTGGGACATCGCGGCCCAGAACGTCATTTTCGCCGATGTTGAGGGCAACATCGGCTACCAGGCTACCGGGCTGCAGCCGGTACGGGTACGGGGGTTCGGGCAGGCGCCCGTGCCGGGATGGACCGACGAGTTCGAATGGCGCGGCTTCATCCCCTTTGAGCGGATGCCCTACCTCTACAACCCCGACCAGGGCTACATTGTTACTGCCAATAACCCGATCGTCGGACCGGCCTACCCATATTTCTTCGGCAACGATTTCGCTTTCGGGGAGCGGGCGCGGCGCATCCGGGAGCTGATCGAGGCCGACCCGGACGGGATCTCGATCGCGGACATGCAGCGGATCCACGGCGACGCGTACGACCGCAACGCCGCGGAACTGGTCCCCTTCCTGCGGGGGCTGGACCTGGCCTCCGGGAAAAAGCCCTCCGAGCCGGAGCCGGAAGAAAGCGACCGACAGCGCCTGAAGCGCGAAAAGAAGGAAACCAGCCAGCTCGAGGCGATGACCGCCGCCCGCGAGCGCCTCCTCGCCTGGGACTTCCAGCTGCGCCGGGAAAGCCCGGAGGCCGCCCTGTACGGGTTCTTCTGGATGGCGCTGGTGGAGGAGACCTTCCGGGACCAGTACCCCGAGAAGAGGTGGCCCCCCGACGGCCATGGCCAGCTGCAGAATGCCTTTTATTACCTGCTCCAGGAGCCGCGCAACCCCTGGTGGGACGACCTGGGCACTCCGGAGGTGAAGGAAACCCGCGACCAAATCCTGGCCCGGGCCTTCTACAAAGGCTACCGCGCGGCCGCCAAGAAGCTGGGGGAGAAGTTCGAGCGGTGGCA
>CAZMWZ010000163.1:1672-6869 GCA_964570045.1 uncultured Spirochaetaceae bacterium | reverse complement strand
TCGTGACCGGCGACCACTCCACGCCGGCGGTGCTCAAGGCCCACTCCTCGCACCCCATCCCCTTCCTGATCCACGGCAGCCACGTCCGGCCCGACGCGGTGCGGGAGTTCGGCGAGCGGGCCTGCCTCGGCGGGACCTGGGGAGTGATCCCCGGGGCCATGCTGATGCGCCTGGCGCTGGCCTACGCCGACAAGCTCGCCAAGTACGGGGCCTGACCCTTGGGCCGGCCGCCGACGCCGGAGAAACCTCCCGAAACCCTGGTCAACGACGATCTGCTGGAGGAGTACGAGCGCCTGGGCCGGCCGGTGCTCCGGCTCTACGAGCCGGCGGACGTGACGGTCGTGCTGGGGGCGGGGCGCAGGGCGGAGGAGGACGTGCTGGAGGCCCGGGCCGCCGCCGACGGGGTGGCTGTGCACCGGCGCAGGGGAGGGGGCGGCACGGTAGTGCTCACGCCGGGGCAGGCGGTGCTGGCCCTGGTGACCGAAGTGGCTTCTGCCTTCCGCAACCGCGAGTACTTCCGCGCCATCAATGACTGGGTCCGGGAAGCCCTGGCCGGCTTGGGGATCGAGGCGTCAATCCTCGAGGACCGGGGCATCAGCGACCTGGCCATCCGGGAGCGCAAGGTCCTGGGCACCTCGCTGTACCGCCGGCGCCGCATCCTGTTCTACCAGGGCAGCCTGCTGGTGGAAAACGACCCGGCCCTGTTCGACCGCTACCTGCGCTTTCCCTCCCGCGTCCCCGAATACCGCCGGGGGCGTGGGCACAGCGAGTTCTGCACCACCCTGGCGCTGGAAGGCTATTCCGTGACCGTGGCCCGAGTCATGGAGAGCCTCGAGCGGGTCCTCCAGGCGCGGCTTCCGGGGCTGGCCTGAGGCCGCGCGGCGGGAAGGCCACCAGGTAGGTCCCGGCCACGATCACCGCCGCGCCCAACACCCGCATCCAGGTGATGCGCTCCCCCAGGATCAGCAGGCCCCAGAGCATGCCGAAGGCGGGCATCAGCAGGGTCACCGTCAGGGCCCGCGTCGGACCCACGCGGGCCACCAGCCGGTAGTACAGCAGGTAGGCCACGGCGCTGCACAGCACGGCGAAGGCCACGGTCACTGCGATCACCTGCACGCTCGGGACCGCGCGCGGGGGAAGGGCGGCCGCCAAAGGCAGGAACAATACGCCGGCCAGAAGCTGGCTGCCGCCCGCCAGGGCCCGCGGCGGCACGTCCATGGCCCGCTTGCGGATGTAGACCGCCGACAGGCCGTAGCAGATGGTGGCTAGCACGCAGGCGGCCACACCCGCCAGGGCCAGAGGGGAACCGGACACGCGGTCCAGGCTGCTGACCAGCGCCACCCCCATGATTCCCAGGGCCAGGCCGGCCAGCTTGCGCAGGGTGAGGCGCTCGGCGAGCCAGACGGCTGAGAACACGGCGCCGAACATGGGCGCCAGGGAGTTGAGCACCACCGACAGGGAAGCCGGGATGTGCAGCGCGGCGAAGGAGTACAGCAGGAAGGGGAGACCAGAGTTGAGCACCCCGAGCACCAGGTAGCGCTTCCAGTTCCGGCGCCATTGCAGCTTGAAGCCGGTCGCGGCGTACAGCGCCCAGAGGGCCAGGCCGGCGATCAACACCCGCGCCTCGGTGGTGGTCACGGGGCCGAGGATCGGGGAAAGAAAACGCATGAAGATGAACGAGCCGCCCCAGATGGCGGCCAGGGCGAGCAGGGCGGCAAGGTCGATGAACGGCACGCGGGCCTCCTTGGTCTGAAGGTAGGGCGGCGGAGCCCGCGGGTCAACCCGAATCTTGCGGCCTGGAGGGCGGCGGCTTGCGCAGGACCAGACGCAGAAGCTCTTCCCATTCCAGCGCCCGGTACCAGGGAGGCGCCGGGGGCGGCTCCACGGCGGGGGGCAGCGGCTCGGGGGTGAGGCCGCGCACGGCCAGGAGCACCAGGGCGGAAGCCGTGAAGGAGGCGGCGGGCGGCAGGCTCAGGCCGGCGGCCGCCGCACGCAGGTCCACCTCCGCCTCGGGGAGCGCCAGGAAGAAGCCGGGCCACGGGGGGAAGGGAGGGGGCTCGGGGGAAGCCCAGGGGGAGAGGCGGCCGGCGAGGGTGCGCAGCTCCTCCAGCCCGCCCTCCAGCTCCCAGAACAACGCGCCCTCCCGCAGCGCGCATCCCGCCGTGCGGCAGCGCGGGGCTCGGGGGACGCCCGGACCCCGCAGCGCCGCGGCCAGGCCGCGTTCCAGGCGCCGCAGCTCTTCCACGCTGGGGGGCTTTCGGGGTGAGGCGAAGCGCAAGGGCGCGAGCGGCGGCAGAGCCAGCGGGGAAACCAGGCCCCACCCGGCGTACAGCCTCTCCTGTACCTGGCGCACCGAGCGGGCGATGTTGCTCGGCGGCTCCAGGCCAAACAGCAGGAACTCCACGCCGGACATCTTGGCACAAAAACCTATGAGGGGCAAACCGGGTGTGCTATGATGGGGTTCCTCAAGGGGGTGCGGGCGTGCAGCGCAAGGTAGAGGCGATCTCGCGGCAGCTGGCCGGGGTGCTGGCCGCCTGGCCAGAGGTCGAGGCCGTGGTTCTCGGCGAGGCTGCCGAGTCGCGGGTCCTGGACCCCTACTTCGCCATCCCCCTGGACGTGTATCACCGGGGGGACCTGTCCAGCGGGGGGGAGCGGCGGGTGCGCTTCGGCTCGCCGGCGGCCTTCGAGACGGTGCCCGAGCAGCCCATGCTCCAGGACCGCTTCTTCGCGTCCGAGCTGCCCGTGCGGGTGCGCTACCAGGAGGTAGGGCGCTTCGAGGAGCTGCTCGCGCGCATCGAGGCCCGTCGCTGGGTGTTCCACGACTCCAGCCCCGGCCAGTTCTTCCGGCTGGCCCACGGCCAGCCGCTCTACCACCGCAGTGCCTGGATGGAGGAGTGCCGGCAGAGGCTCCTGGGGCTTCCGGACCACTACTGGAGCGTGCTGCTGGAAGGCTCGCAGCGGACCTTCTCCTATACTCTGAACGACCTGCAGGCCTCCGCGCTGCGGGAGGACCCGCTGTTCTTCACCCTTTCGCTGGCTCAGTTCCTGCGTGCATTGGCGAGCTACCTGTTCGCCCTCAACCGGCGCTTCGAGCCTTCACCCCGGCTGCTGGCGGGGTATCTCACCGGCCTTGAGCGGCTGCCCGACGGGTTCGCCGGGCGCTTCGAGAGCCTGCTGCGGGAGGAACCGGAGCTGGACCGGGCGCGCAAGTGCGAGATCGCGAGCCTGCTGGCCCGCAGCGCGTTGTCCATGGTATGAGGCTTTCCCACAGCTGGTTCCTCCTCGCGGCGCTGGTCCTGGCCTCCTGCGCGGGCCGGGAGCGCCGTCCCGAGTTCCTGGACGGGGAGGGCGGCGCCCAGCGGGTCCGGCCGGCCGGCGAGGGGCGCTACGCCCTGAAGCGCGCGGTACCCATCGGCGCCGCGGACCGGGCCTTCTACCTGCGCTACAGGCCTGCGTCCGGCGCGCCTGAGGCCTCCGGTGCCCAGGGGGCCGCCGGGGAGGCCGCGGAGCTGCGCGTGCTGGACCCCGCCGGGGGCGTGCTGGCCCGGCGCGCCCTGCCGGTCGCCGACCTGGAAGTGAGCCTGCTGGTCCCGCTGCCCCGCGGTTCCCTGGTCGCCGGCTTCGCGCTGGAGCCCGCCGGGGCACAGGTGCCGGCGATCCGGGAAGCGGGCATTACCCGGGCCTTCGCGGGCTTCGAGCTTGCCGGGGGGCTTCTTCGGCTGGGCACCGGCATCCGCCGGCTCAACCTGGAGCCAGGGTCCACGGAGCTCATCCTGGACACCGGGTCCTTCGCGGGCGGGGAAGAGCGCTGGCGCATCGAGCTGGAGTACGAGCTGGCCGGCCCCGTGGACTGGGCCGACCTGCGCCGGCTGGAGGCCGGCCTGGAGCCTGTGCGCCGGGCGCGGGCGCGCCTGGAGGCCGGCGCGGGGGGCCGGCGTACGGCCTTCGAGCAGGACGCGCTGCCGGGAGCGCAGCGCCTGTTCCTGTACCCGGGCACGATCGGATTCGCCCCCGCGCGCCTGGCACTGCGCCCGCTGGAAGGCAGCTACACGTCGGTGCGCCGCCTGGAGGTGCTGCCGTTTCTGATGCGCCCGGGGGAACCGGCGGGCTCCGCCCTGGACCCGCTGCCGGCGGACCCGGCTACGGTGCTGCACTACGACCCGCGGCTCTGGCGCCGGCCGGACTACGAGCTGTTCGCTTGGGAGCGCTTCCCTGGGGTCCTGATTCTGGACACGGCGGACTACCCGGTGCAGGACCGTTTCTTCAAACGTCTGGCGTTTTTCGTGGAGAAGCGTGGCTACCGCGGCCGCCTGGTGAGCGAGCAGGAGGTAGAAGGGCTGCACGGGTACAACGCCCACGACTACAGCGCCGAGGACCTGGCCCGCTTCTTCCAGGCGGCCGACGCGCAGGGCTTCGCCTTGAACCGCGAGGAAGAGCAGCTGCGCTCCATCCTGACGGCCAACGGGATCTTGGGGCGCGAAGCCGCCGGAGGCGCCGTACTCTCGATCTCCCGCGGCTCCGGCGACGGGCTGCGGACCCTCCTGCTCACCCACGAGGCGTTTCACGGCCTGTACTTTAGCCTGCCGCGCTACCGCCAAGCCTGCGAGGCGGCCTGGCGGGAGCTGGGGGAGCCGGAGCGGAGGTTCTGGCGGCTGTTCCTGGACTGGGGCAGCTACGATTTTACCGACGATTACCTGGCGGCCAACGAGATGCAGGCCTACCTGTTCCAGCAGCCGCGCGCCGGCCTGGATTTCTACTTCCGGCGGCTGTCCTCCGGGCGCCTGGCCCGCGCCTTCCCCGGGGAGGCCGCCTGGCTGCGCGGTTTCCTGAGCGCCGGAGGCGGCGGGTTCGAGCGCGCCTTCGACCGCCTGGCGCCGGTACTGCGGGGCGAGGCCCGGCTGGAGGGGGGCCGGGTGGTAGAGTGGAAGAAAGTCGAGGAATGACCTTGCATCGCCCCGCGGCAATATATTACTTTTAGAATACTCCAGGGAGGGGACATGAAGATCGAGCGCCGTTTCACGCTGGCGGGACGGGGCCCCTACGAGGGCCTGCGATTCGAGCCCCGGGTTTCGGAGATTCGCAATCCCGACGGCGGGCTGGTGTTCCGGCAGGAAGGCGTGACGGTCCCCTCCGGCTGGTCGCAGATCGCCACCGACATCCTGGCCCAGAAGTACTTCCGCAAGACCGGCGTGCCGCA
>CAZMWZ010000163.1:0-1572 GCA_964570045.1 uncultured Spirochaetaceae bacterium | reverse complement strand
AGATCGCCACCGACATCCTGGCCCAGAAGTACTTCCGCAAGACCGGCGTGCCGCAAACCTCCGGGGAAAGCGGAGGCGAAACCGACGCCCGGCAGGTGTTCCACCGCCTGGCGCACACCTGGGCGGACTGGGGCCGGCGCCACGGCTACTTCGATTCCGCGGCGGACGCGCAGGCCTTCTACGACGAGCTGTGCTACTGCCTGGCCCGGCAGCTGGCCGCGCCCAACTCCCCGCAGTGGTTCAACACCGGCCTGTACGCCGTGTACGGGATCAAGGGCCCGGCCCAGGGGCATTACTACGTGGACCCGGCCGGCGGGGAGCTGCGCGAGGCGGAGAGCGCCTACGAGCGCCCGCAGCCTCATGCCTGTTTCGTCCTCTCGGTGAAGGACGACCTGGTGAACGAGGGCGGCATCATGGACCTGGTCACCAGCGAGGCCCGCCTGTTCAAGTACGGCTCCGGCACGGGCACCAACTATTCGCGCCTGCGCGCCAAGGCCGAGCCGCTGAGCGGGGGCGGGGTGTCCTCCGGACTGCTGTCCTTCCTGCGCGTCGGCGACCGTTCGGCCTCCGCCGTCAAGAGCGGGGGCACCACCCGCAGGGCGGCGCGCATGGTCACCCTGGACGCCGACCACCCCGACGTGCGCGAGTACGTGGACTGGAAGGCCGGGGAGGAGCAGAAGGTCCTGTCCATGGTCGTGGGCAGCCGCCTGCTGGCCCGGCACGCCGCGGCCCTGGAGCGGGCGGTGGTCGAGGCCGCCGACCCGGGCTCGGGCCTGCCCGCGCGCGCGGCCTTCGACCCGGAGGCGAACCCCGCGCTGCGGGAGGCCCTGCGCGCCGCCCTGCGCGACGGGGTCCCTGCGGGCTACCTCTTCCGGCTGCTGCAGCTTCTGACCCAGGGCGTGCGCCACATCGACGTGCGGGAGTACACCACGGAGTGGGACGAGGAGGCTTACAACACGGTGAGCGGCCAGTCCTCCAACAACTCGGTGCGCCTGACCACGCAGTTCATGCAGAAGGTGATCGAGGACGGGGAATGGCAGCTTAACGGCCGCGTGGACCCCGGCCTGCGCATCGCCCTGCGGGCTCGGGAGCTGTGGGACCGCATCGCCCTCGCTGCCTGGACCTGCGCCGACCCGGGCGTCCAGTTCCACTCCACGGTCAACGAGTGGCACACCTGCCCCAAGGGCGGGGAGATCCGGGCCTCCAACCCCTGCTCGGAGTACATGTTCCTGGACGACACGGCCTGCAACCTGGCGTCCCTCAACCTGATGGCCTTCTACGACCCGCAGACCGGCCGGCTGTCCGTCGACGACCTGAAACACGCCATACATATCTGGACCGTGGTGCTGGAGATCAGCGTGCTCATGGCCCAGTTCCCGACCAAGGCCGTGGCCCGCAACAGCTTCGAATACCGCACTTTGGGTCTGGGCTTTGCCAACCTGGGCACCCTGCTGATGGTCATGGGCATCCCCTATGACAGCGAGGAGGCCCGCGCTATCGGCGCCGCTCTTTCGGCCCTGCTCACCGGCCAGGCCTACCTCACCTCCAGCGAGCTTGCCCGGGAGCTGGGTC
>CAZMWZ010000162.1:0-6869 GCA_964570045.1 uncultured Spirochaetaceae bacterium | reverse complement strand
CAACATGCGCCCCTGAGTGTAGTTCCCGCGCCCGGGCGTGTCAAATCCGCAGGATCACCTCGTTGGAGAACGTGCTTTCCCTGCCGGCGGTGTTGTAGGCCGTGGCGGCAATGTAGTAGGTGGTGCCCACACGCAGTCCCGTCAAAGTGCAGGTGGTCTGTTTTCCCGCGTCCACCACGCTGGTGTAGCCGCGGCTGGCCAGACCGTAGTGGATCTTGTAGCCCGCCAGGTCCGACTCGCTGTTTGGGTCCCACTCCAGCGTCGCCTGGGTCGCCACGGTGGCATTGACCCGAAACGAGTGGGTCGCCGAACCGGCGCGCTTGCCGTCGGCGGAGAACACCGCGGCATCCAGGCGGTAGACCCCGGCGGCCAGGCCGGCTCCTACCGTGTAGGCGGAGCCGGTGGCCTTGGCCACGCCGTTTAAGTACCAGGCGCAGACCACGTTGCCGGTATCGGCCGGAACGGCGACGGCCACGGTCATCGTGGCGCCGCTCTCCAACGCCGCTTGCTGCCCGCTCAAGCTGACCGCGATGGGGTTTTCCAGCTTCGTAGTGATGTTCACGGCGATGCCTCCCCCGGGGGCGTTGATCTGGCTGAAGTCGAACACCCCGGAGGTGGTCTGGTCCTTCACGATGCGCACGACCTCCACGGCCCCCATCACCAGCACGCCGTTGTCGCGCAGCTCCAGGCTCAGCGTGTAGTAGCCGGTGGCGACGCCGGTTTTAGAGCACAATGCCGTGCCTGGGCTCTGGATCGTGAAGCCCAGGTCGATGGCCGTCCCGGAGGAAGGCAGGAGCCGGGCGGTGACCGCGGGGCTGTCCGTGTCGGCGGCGGCCCAGTTCACGGTGAGCTGGAGGCTGCCGAAGCCGGCGAGCGGCGCCACCGCCACCTGCAGGGACACGGTCTGACCGGCATGCACGGTCACCGTGCCCTGACCGCGGCCGATGATGGTGCCGGCGGCGTTGAGGGCTTCCACCGTGACCGTCCAGTCCCCGAACGACAGGCGGGGAACCGTGACCTGCGCGGCCAGGGTGCTCTCCTGGAAGCTCTTCCCGTTCGGGCCGCTGCCGGAGACCGTGTATCTGGCCGGCGTCATGTCGATGGGCGGCAGCAGGATCTTGACCCCGAGGGCGGCGATGTTCACCACCAGGGATCCTTCATCTGATGCAGCATCGGAAGGGGGCTCCGCCAGGGGATTCGCGCAGCCAGCGAGCACCAGCGCGGCCGCCGCGGCCAGGGCCGCAAGCCAACCAAGCACAAACTTGATGTTTCGCTTCATCACAGCACCTCCCATCGTAAGTACCAGCCGCTATCCGGGTAGGCCGTTGGGTCTAGCGATGTGTGCATGGGCGACTCGGCCGGGCCGGCGCCGACCGCGACCACGCCGAAATCGAACTCGCCGTCCCCGAAGCTGGAGTGAGTGAGGGTAAACTGCGGTGTTTCGGCGGCGGGGAGCTCCGCCAGGAAGGTCCAGCTCGCCTCGCCGTGACTGCGGTAGAAGAGTTTGTAGGAGGCTACCGACGAGGGGGGCGGGTCCCAGGCCAGGGTAACCTCAGGGTTGGTGACCAGGTACTGTTCGACGCCGCCGGCGGGGTCGGCAGCGGGGTCATCCCCCGCCGCCCGGCCGAGCCAGGATGCGAACAGAAGCGAGCAGCCCATGCCCGGCAGGGCCAGCGCGGCGATCAGCAGCAAACGTATGGATATGGATACACAACGGCGGGAAAACTGAGTCATAGCATCCTCCCATTTCCATCTGCCGCGCGCGCGACAGCGATCCGGAAGGATGCTGCGGACGCCCGGCGGCCCTGCAACCATGTCCCGCGCTAGCGGGATTTAGGCCGGTAGCTTTGCGCCCTTCCCTTTCGGGAAGTTTGCCTTTTTCGGCGTTGTCTCTTCTCTACGGGTTGTCTTCTACTCGATGCCGATGCCTCCTGTGGCGTATTGGATCCTGCCGGCCACCGGCATGCCCAGCCGCACCAGCGCGCCCCTGTAGGCGTCTTCGAGCCGGTGCTTCAGGCCCAGGCCGTCCGCATCCAGGTAGGATGTGTCGTCCAGGCCCATCTGGTACTCCAGTGCCCGGAAGTTGCCGACCAGGATGCGCAGGTCGTTCAGCGACAGGTTCAGCGCCAGCCGCGAGTCCAGCAGATCCAGTCGGCGTTCGGTTTCGCTCACTACGGTTGTTTTCACGCTATTTAATATGCAGGAACCGTACCAAAAAGCAGAAACCAAAAAAATATTGTATTTTCTTTTGTGGAAAGGAATTAAGAAGTCAGCCGGAAAACACCCGGTTTGGACGCTTTTCTCTTGATTACAGGAGTGTAATAGATTCGTTCAGGATCTTACCCTTCCGCTGTTCTGCTTCCAGCTGGGGTGAGTGAACCCGAAGCGCTTGATCTTGTAGTTGAGCACACGGCTGGACACCCCTAAAAGGGCCGCGGCATCCTTCTGGACCCAACCGGAGCGCTCCAGGGCCTGCTGCACGAAGCCCCGCTCCACGTCCTCTAGGCGGACCCCCTCCTCGGGAAGCAGCACCTTGCCGCCCTGGCCGGGCGGGGGCTTGGAGCCCAGGAGCAGCTTCAGGTCCTCGGGGCCGATCATCTCCTCTTCGGCCAGCACGACCGCCCGCTCGATCGCGTTCTCCAGCTCCCGGATGTTCCCGGGCCACGGGTGGGCGGTGAGGATCATCATCACCTCCTCGCTGATGCCCCGGATCTTCTTGTTCATCGCCACCGAGTACTTCTTCAAGAAGAACTGCGTGAGCAGGCGCAGGTCGTCGCCCCTTTGCCGCAGGGGCGGTAGGTGGATGCTGACCACGTTCAGGCGGAAATACAGGTCCTCCCGGAACAGCTTCTTCTCGATGAGCTCCAACAGCTCCTTGTTCGTCGCCGAGATGATGCGCACGTCGGTTTGCACGGTTTCGCTTGAGCCCAGGCGCTCGAACTCCTTCTCCTGCAGCACCCGCAGGACCTTGGCCTGGGTGTACAGGCTCATGTCGGCCACCTCGTCCAGGAAGATCGTCCCCTTGTTGGCCTGCTCGAAGCGCCCGATGCGCAGCTTCTCCGCCCCGGTGAAGGCGCCGCGCTCGTAGCCGAACAGCTCGCTCTCCAGGAGCTGCTCGGGCAGGGCGGCGCAGTTCACGCGCACGAAGGGCCCGGAGGCCCGGCTGCTGTTGAAATGGATGGCCCCGGCCACCAGCTCCTTGCCGGTGCCGGTCTCGCCCGTGATGATCACGCTGGAGCTGGTCTTGGCGACCAGGTTCACGATCTTGAACACCTCCTTGATCCCGGCGCACTCACCGATGAAGCTCGCCGGCTGGTAGATGTTGCGGAACCGGTCCTCCGGTGCAGCCCGCGGCTCGCCGCGCGCCCTCTGCTCGACCGCCTTTTTGATCTGGAAGCTCAGCTCGGGGATGCTGAACGGCTTCTGCAGGATCCCGAAAGCCCCCTCCTTGACCGCGCGGACCCCTTCCTGGACCGTTTCGATCGCGGAGTGCACTACCGTGACGACGTCGGCGTTTTTCGCCCGGGCCGCCTGCATCAGCTCCCGGACCGTGCCCCCGGGTATTTTCGCGTTGCTGATGAGCACGTCAAACCGGGCCTTTTCGACCAGGGTGAGGGCGCCGGCGAAATCCTGGGCGGACTGGATTTCGCTTCCCGTGCTGTGGAAAAAGTTGCAGACATCTTCGCACAGGCTCGGGTCCGGATCCACGAAAAGCAGGTTGTGCATCGTACTTACCTGATTATACAGCAGATTGCCACAGGATATTAGTAAAGAAAACCGTATGAAGGGGCGATCTTCTCGATGTATACTGTGTTTTAGGAGAGGAAGCGGACGAAGACCTCGAAAATCCAGCTGCTCCGGAAGGTCGGATTCTTCTCGGAGCTGTCCGACTACGACCTGCACCAGATCGAGAGCGTCACCGTCGAACGCAGCTACGACCAGGGGGCGGTGATCATCGAGGAGAACACCGCGGCGGAGCGCTTCTGCATCATTTGCGAAGGCAAAATCGAGATTTCCAAGCGCTTCGAGGACGGCGAGCAGTTCGTGCTCGGGGTGCACAGCGACGGGGAGTTTTTCGGCGAGATGGCGATCCTGGACGAGGGGCCGCGGTCCGCCACCGCCCGGGCCCTGGAGCCGACCACGGTCATGGAGATTTCCCGCCAGGATTTCGAGACCCTGCTGTACAAGTCCCCGATGCTGGCCTTCAGCATCATGAAGGCGCTGAGCTCGCGGCTGCGCGAGACCGGGGCGCTGCTCATCTCGCACCTGCAGCGTAAGAACCGCCAGCTGGCCAAAGCCTACATCGACACGGTGCGGACCGTGGTGCACGCCATCGAGGAACGGGACTCCAACGCCAAGGGCCACACCGAGCGGGTCAACGGGGTCGCCAAGGCCATCGGCAGGCAGCTGGGGCTCACCGAGGAGGCGCTGTTCAACCTGGAGATCGGCGCCCTGCTGCACGACGTGGGCATGATCGGCGTGCCGGAGGCAATACTATTGAAGCCCGGCCCCCTGGAGGAAAGCGAGCGCCGGGAGGTGCAGAAGCACCCCGAGCGGGGCAAGCAGATGATCGAGAAGATTTCCTTCCTGGAGATGGCGATCCCCCACGTGCTGCACCATCACGAGCGTATCGACGGCTCAGGGTACCCGGCGAACCTGGCCGGAGCCGAGATCCCGCTGGCGGCCAGGATCATCGCCGTGGCGGACGTGTTCGCCGCGGTCTCCAGCGACCGGGCCCACCGGGAGCGGATGGACTTCGCGCAGGCCCAGGCGCTCATCAAGCGCGGCCAGGGGACCCAGTTCGATCGCGAGGTGGTCGATGCCTTTTTCAAGGCGGTCGCGGCCGGCGACATCACCGAGCCCCCGGAGTAGGCCGGTGCGGCGCGCTGTCCTGTTCGCGCTAGCCTTGGGCCTGGCCGGCTTAGCGGGTGTTGCCGCCTTTGCCGCCAACCCTCTGATCGAAACGCCCCTGCTTCCCAGTTTTGCCAATGTGCTGGGCCAGGGCGGCTCCTTCACGGCCAATGCCTCCGGCTACAGCTCGCTGTTCTATAATCCGGCGGCCTTCGCCAACGAAGGCGGTTCCTTTACCCTGTACAGCTCCTCAGCCTGGATCTATGCCGACCCGGCCAGATTCCTGAGCAGCCTGGGCACGGCCTCCGCCTCGGCCTGGCTTGACCTGATGGATGAGCAGCTCGCCGACGGCGGGTTCGGTTTCGGCCTCTGCGACGGGGTCGGCTACGTGGCCAACGGCTTGGGGATCGGCGCGGTCGTCAATGTCGACCTGTATCTCTACGGTGACCCGGCCCCGACCGCTGTCGGCGACCTCGTCATTACGGTGGCCTATATCAGCGGCGCGGCGCTGCCCATCCAGCTCGGGCCGGTGAAGGTCAAGTTGGGCGCCGACATTCGGCCGATGTTCCGCATCCGGGCCCCCGCGGACTACGCGGTGATGACCGATCTGGTCACTGCCCAGTTCGCCGGCGGAAATCCGCTGGCCACGCTCAACACCACGAGCGCCCTGTACGGTTGGGCGCTGGGCTTCGACCTGGGGGCCATCGTCGAGTGGGGACCTTTGAAGTTTGGGATGGTGGTCCGCGATTTCCCGCGGACCACTTTCCATTATACAACCAGCGCCTTTGGCGACATCCTGGCAGCGCTCCGGGACACCGGGGACTTGCCCTCGGGGGGGACTGCGGCCGACGGCTATTACATTCCCATGGATGTCTCCCTCGGTATCGCGTATGCGCCGGACATCGCTTCCCTGCGCGGCAATTTCCAACCGGTGCTGCACGCCTCGCTCAACGACCTGGTCGCCGTGATCCGGGACGGCCGCTCCTTCCTGACGCTGCTGCACGTGGGCGCGGAGATACGCCTTTTCCGGTTCATGGAGCTGCGCGCGGGATTAAACCAGGGACACTTGAGCTTCGGCGGCGGGCTACAGCTTTTTTTCGTGGATCTGCAGGCTTCAGTGTTCACCCGCGAGCTGGGCCGGAGCTACGGCGACCGATCAAGCTCCGGGTTGAGCCTGGAGGCCGCTATCCGCATGCCGGCTGCCCGCCAAGCGCGGGCCCCGAAGCGCAAATAGCGGCGCCCCCAAAGCGGCCGCCGGCCCCTTCTCGCCCCGGCCGTTCACGCGGGCAACCACGGCTAGGCGTTGTCGATCCGCCGGCAGGACCCCCGGTCCACGAGCTGCTGCTTGATCTTGAGCACATGGATGTCGTCGGGCTTCCTGCGGATCCGGCTCAGGATCATATCCGCCGCGATCTGACCCATGAGGGCGGTGTTGATCCTCATGGTGGTGATCTGGGGAACGAAGGGGTCGGCGAAGTTCAGGACATCGCCCGGCGCGATGATCGATACGTCGTCGGGTACGCGCAGACCCAACCCGGACAACTCCGAGATGACCCGCGCGGCGAAGTAGTCGTCGTGCGCGAACAGGGCGGTCGGCTGCTGCGGCCCGGCGAAAAGAAGCCGCATGCCCTCGGCGAGCGCCACCCTATCGTCCCAGCGAACCGTCAGCCGCCGGCGAGGGTCGAAGGGGATGGCGTATTCGTCCATCGCTTTTTTGAAACCGATGAATCGATCGACAACCACGGCGGGCAAGTCCGGCCGGTGATAGTCCACATACCCGATGGCCCTGTGTCCCAGCCGGATCAGGTGCAGGCAGCCTTCATAAGCACCCTGGAAGTCGTCGACGCATACCGAGTAAAGAGTGTCCTGGAAGTTGTTGTTCATGATCAGCACCACGGGGATGCCCATGCTCTCGAGCTGCCGAAAGAGCGCTTCGTTGCCGTAGTGTATGGAGAAGACGGCCTTGGCCTCGTTGGCCAGGATCTTGGAAATGCTGTTCGCCACTTCCGTGGAGTAGA
>CAZMWZ010000161.1:0-6869 GCA_964570045.1 uncultured Spirochaetaceae bacterium | reverse complement strand
CCTCCTGGTAATCGCGCGCCCCATAGAGGAAGAAGACCTTACCTCTCCTTTCTCTCGGCTTGCTTCTGTTCAGGATAAGAAGGCAGGCGGGTATCCCCGCGCCGTAAAAAAGCTTCGAAGGCAGCCCGATCACAGCTTCGATGAGGTCTTCCTCGAGGATTCCCCTGCGAATCTTCCCTTCCGCTCCGCCCCGGAAAAGAACGCCGTGAGGGAGCACGATGCCGGCCCTTCCGCTCGGATTCATGATCGCGATCATGTGCTGGACAAAAGCGAAGTCCGCGTATCCCTTCGGGGGAATGCCGTAGCGGAAACGCCTGAACGGATCGCTTTGCGCCGTTTCGTATCCCCAGTTCTTCAACGAGAAGGGAGGGTTGGCGATCACGATGTCGAACTGCATAAGGCGCCCGTCTCGGACTAGCTGCGGATCGCGCAGCGTGTCGCACCGCTTGACCTGGTGGTCCGAAAGTCCGTGAAGAAGGAGATTCATTTTACAGATTGCCCACGTGCCGACATTGATCTCCTGTCCGAAGAGTGAGATATCGCGAGGATTCTGCCCCTTTTCCTTCAGATGCATGACCGATTGAATAAGCATGCCTCCCGAACCGCAGGCGGGGTCGCAGATTCGCAATCCCGCCAGAGGATCGAGGAGATCGACGAGGAGCTCGACCACCTCCTTTGGGGTATAGAACTCTCCTCCCTTTTTCCCCGCGCTCGACGCGAATTGCGCGATGAGGTATTCGTATGCGTCTCCCAGGATGTCAGACTTTTCCAGATCCTCATTACGCAGCCGCAATGAGGAGAAGTGGGCGATAAGGGCCGATAGAATGCTGTCGGGAAGCCGGTCTTTGTCGTTGAAGGTGGTCGGCGTGAGGATTCCTTGAAGAGTCTCTGGATTCTCCTCTTCGAGCGCCTCGTTTGCCTTGTCCAAAACTTCGCCAAGGTTTTGCGTTTTCGATTGGATGGTGTCCCACCGTGCCCTTTCGGGGACCTGGAAGCGGTGATAGTCTCCATCCTCCCTGGCGAGCTTTCGGCTTCCGGTTTTCCGCTCGATTTCCTCCGACTCCTCTTCGAATACATCTGAAAGCCGCTTGAGGAAAAGGAGACCGAATATATAGTTTTTATAGTCCGCCGCATCGATATGACCGCGAAGGATATTCGCGGATCTCCAAAGATGGGATTGAAGAGCCTCGATAGTGATCTTTGCCATCCCTAAACTCCTCGCATAGGAGGAGTTTAGGGATTCAATCAATAAATGTCAAGCTATTTTAATAATATAGTTTATCATCATTTAATTGATTGTTAAACTATATTAAATGATCGATAGGTTCAATATCCACTGACCGGCAGGTAACAGTCAGCTTTCTTGCAGTCTCCCGATCTTCTTCACTTATGCAGCTTTTTATCGCATCCAGTAAATCACGTTTCGGATCGAAGTAATCGGCCCCGACTCTCTCTTCATTCATGCACCGTCGCGCCAGCTCCACGGAAGCGATCAGTCTGGCGATTTTTGCCATGCCAAGGCCCTTCACTCTCATCAGATTTGAAGGGCTTTGGCGAAAAAGACCGCGCCGACCATGATATGTGGAAAGCAACTCCCGTGCCAGAGCGACAGCGTCTTTTCCGTGGATACCGCTTTGAAGGAGTATTGCTAACAGCCCGGCGTCCGAGACGTAGTCGACCCCCTTGTCGAAAAGGATTCCCCGCGGTCGTTCTGCGCGAGACCAATTGCAAATCGAGGATGGGAAGCCATTCCCAACATCAGTGTTCATTCATCTAATGACTTCAAATATCAACGGCCCTGCGGCGCCTGCCGCTTTTAGTACGTTCCGATTTGATTTTTCCATTTGCAGCCGATACAAACGCCCCAACCCAGCCAAGGTAATGTTTGATTGGTTTAGCAACCGAGCCAGAACAGATCACTCAAATGCGTGCCGGTTTAACCGCCGGCGTGCGGGCGCCTATTTCTTGTGGAAGCCGGCCATCTCCTCGATCTCGGGCACCTGCCCGGTCTCCTTCTTCACCCCGCGGTGCACGATGGCCGCCACGCCGGTGGCCAGGCCGTACAGGTTGATGAAGCCCGTGGCGTCCCGGTGGTCGTAGGAGCTGGCCCCGAAGGAGGCCAGGTCCTGCAGGTACAGGGAGTACGGGGAGCGCCGCCCTGCCACAATCAGATTGCCCTTGTACAGCACCAGGCGCACCGAGCCGGTGGTGTACTCGGATACCTTGGCCATGAAGGCCTCGAGGGCCTCGCGCAGGGGCGTGAACCACTTGCCCCCGTAGACCAGCTCGGAGTAGCGCAGGGCCATCTGGCGTTTGAAGTGCAGGGCATCGGCGTCCAGGGTCATCATCTCCAGCTCGCGGTGGGCGGTGAACAGGATGGTTCCCCCCGGCGTCTCGTAGACCCCGCGGCTCTTCATGCCCACCTGCCGGGTCTCCACTAGGTCCGTGCGGCCGATGCCGTTTTCGGCGCCGAGGCGGTTGCACTCCTCGACTAGAGCTAGGGGCGCGAGCTTCTGGCCGTTAAGAGCGACCGGAAAGCCCTTCTCGAAGTCGACGGTCACCTCCGCCTCGCGGTCCGGTGCGTCCTGGGGCGAACGGCTGAACTGGAACATGTCCTCCACGGGGCGGTTCCAGGGGTCCTCCAGCTCCCCGCCCTCGTGGCTGAGGTGCCAGAGGTTCCCGTCGCGGGAGTAGATCTTGTCTTTGGTGATCTTGCCCAGGTCCACGTTGTGGGCGCTGGCGTAGTCGATGGCCTCTTCGCGGGAGCGGATGTCCCATATCCGCCAGGGGGCGATCACCTTCAGGTGCGGGGCCAGGGCCTTGTAGGTCAGCTCGAAGCGCACCTGGTCGTTGCCTTTGCCCGTGCAGCCGTGGGCCACCGCGTCGGCGCCCTCCTTCAGGGCCACCTCCACCTGGTGTTTGGCCTGCAGGGGGCGGGCGATGGAGGTGCCCAGCAGGTACTTGTCCTCGTATATGGCCCCCGCGCGCAGCATCGGGAACAGGTAGTCCTTCACGAACTCCTCGCGCACGTCGATCAGGTACAGCTTCGAGGCGCCGGAGGCCAGGGCCTTCTTCTCCAGCCCGGTGAGATCGTCCTCCTGCCCGATGTTCGTGCACATAGCCACGACCTCGGCCCCCGGGTAGTTCTCCTTGAGCCAGGGGATGATGATCGAGGTGTCCAGGCCCCCCGAGTAAGCCAGCACGATCTTCTTGATACCGTCTTTGCTCATTTGCTTCCTCCGTCCGACTTGAATCGTCCCAGCGCGCGGGCCAGGCGTGCGCTGCCCTCCTCAATTTCCTTTTTCGTGATCACCAGCGGCGGGGCGATGCGCAGCACATTGACCCCGGAACGCAGAATCAACAGGCCTTCCTCCCGGCAGGCGGTGAGCAGGTCGGCCATAGGGTCGGCCGACGCCGCCGACGCGGCCGGCGCAGGTGCGGCGGGCAGGGCTTCCAGCTTCACCTCCAGCCCCAGCAGCAACCCGCGCCCGCGCACCTCCCCGAGGAAGGGGTAGGAGCCGGCCAGGCGCTCCAGCCGCCCGCGCAGGTACTCGCCCTTGTCCCGCACCTCGGCCAGAAACCCGGGGGAGCTCACCAGGTCCCACACCCTGGAGGCCACGGCCGTGGTGACCGGCCCGCCCCCGAACGTGGTGCCGTGCTCCCCGACGTGGATCAGGTCGTTGACTTTAGCCGGGATCAGCGCCGCCGCCAGCGGCAGGCCGCCGGCCAGCGGCTTGGCCAGGGTGACGATGTCCGGCTCCAGCCCCAGCGCGCGTGAGGCGAACAGCGCTCCCGTGCGCCCGAGGCCGGTCTGCACCTCGTCGGCGATCAGGATCACGTCGAGCTCGCGGCAGAGGTGGTTCAAGGCCCGGGCGAACTCCGGGCTCATGCAGGCCAGTCCGCCCTCCCCCTGGACCACCTCGGCGATCACCCCGGCGAAGGAGCGGTCCAGCACCCGCTCCAAGGCGGAGCAGTCATTGTACGGGGCCACCTCCACGCCGGGCAGCAGGGGCCCGAAGGGGTCCTGGTACTTGGCCGAGGGGGTGACCGAAAGGGCGCCCAGGGTGCGGCCGTGGAAAGCACCCGTGAAGCACAGCAGGCGGTGGCAGCCCTTGCCCTTGCGCCGCAGGGCATACAGGCGGGCGTACTTCAGCGCCGTTTCGTTGGCCTCCGAGCCGCTGGAAAGGAACTGCACGGCGGCGAAGCCGCCGGCAGCCAGCATCTTGGCACCCAACTCCAGCAGCGGTTCGGTGGTGTACAGGTTGGAGATGTGCGTGAGCCGCCGCATCTGCCGGTAGGCCGTGCGGGCCAGGTCGGCGCGCCCGTAGCCCAGCGCGTTCACGGCGATGCCCCCCGTGAAGTCCAGGTACCAGCGCCCCGCGCGGTCCTGCAGGCGCACCCCTTTCCCCCGGCGGATGACCAGCAGCGTGTCGGCGAAACACTTCGGCAGGGGATGGCCAGCGATCAGTGCGCTTTGCGCGGAAGGGTTGTTCATGCTTCACTCCTCGAAAGTTGTTCCCAGCCCGCCCTCCAGGAGGGCGGCCAGGGAGCCCCGCCCCCCGTACTGGCCGATGACCACCCGCCCCACGCCCTTCTTGAGCGCCTCCAGGGCGGCGGTCGCCTTGGGGATCATGCCCCCGGTGATCGTGCCGTCACGGATGCTTTCCCTGACCCCGGCCCGGTCCAGGCGGCTCAACACCCGCCCCTCACGCAGGACGCCGGGGATGTCGGAAAGGAACACCAGGCTGGAGCTCCCCAGGGCGCAGCTCAACTCGAAGGCCACCGTGTCGGCATTGATGTTGACCCCGGCGCCCGACTCGTCGGCGGTGGTGGAGGCGAGCACCGGGAAGTAGCCCGCGGCCAGCAGCACGCCCAGCAGGCCGGGGTCCACCCGCTCCACGTTGCCGGTGCGCGTCTCCCGTTCCAGGATCCGCCCCAGGCTGCGCCCCGTGAAGATCCTCCCGTCCGCGCCGCTCAGGCCCACGGCCGGCAGGCCGCAGGACTGGAACAGACGCACCAGGCGCTTGCCCACCCTGCCGCAGAGGATCATCTCCACGATGTCCATCTCCTGCGGCGAGGTGATGCGCACCCCTTCGTGGAACACCGGCTCGATGCCCAGCTCCCGGCTGATGCGGGACACCTCCGCCCCGCCGCCGTGCACCAGGACCGGGTAGCGGCCCGCCTGCTGCAGGTCCTTGAGGTCGAGGGCGAACTCGCGCAGGGAGGCTTCCTGCTCGGCCATTTTGCCGCCGATCTTCAATACAACCACCGGTTTCGCCGTGATAGAGGCGCCCATGTCAGATCTCGCTGGCCAGGGGCAGCCCGGCGGTTTCGTCCAGCCCGAAGCGCAGGTTCATGTCCTGCACCGCCTGCCCCGAGGCCCCTTTCATGAGATTGTCGATGGCCGAGAACAGCAGCAGCGACTCCCCCTCGCGCCGCCAGCCGATGTCGCAGCGGTTGGAGCCCCGCACCTCCGCTGTCGCGGGCAGGGCCGACCCGCGCAGAGCGATGAAGGGCCTGCCGCCGTAGGCCTTCTGAAAGGCCTCCGCCACCCGCCGCTCCAGGGCCTGCGGGTCGGCCTCCCGGCTCACCAACGGGCTCAGGGCCGCCACCGTGGTCACGCACATCCCCTTGCGCATGGGCGCCAGGTGCGGGATGAACAAGACGGAGGCCTGCGGGGAGACGGCGCGGAGCTGTTCCTCGATCTCCGCGACGTGCCGGTGGCTTTTCCCGGGGTTGTAGGCACCGGCGTTCTCGCTGCGCTCGCAGTACAGGTACTCGGCCTTGAGCTTGCGCCCCGCCCCCGAGATGCCCGACAGGGCCGCCACGTGGAACTCCCCGCCGATCAGCCCCTCTTGCAGCAGGGGCAGCAGCGGCAGCAGGGTGGCCGTCGGGTAACAGCCGGGGTTGGCAATGAGATCGCTCTTGCGGATGGCGTCGGTGTGCCACTCGGCCAGGCCGTAGACCGCCCCGGGCAGCAGGTCCGCCCGCGCCGGCGGCTCCCCGTAAGCCCGCCGGAAGGCGTCCGCGTCGCGCAGGCGGAAGTCCGCGGAAAGATCGATCACCACCGCCCTGCCGAAGAACGGTGCGCAGAGCCTGGCCGATTCCAGGTGCGGCAGCGCCGAAAAAACCACGTCCGGCTTGCCGGCCACGGTCTCGCCCAGGGTGAGCAGCTTTTCGCCGGCCTTGGGCTCGGCTCCCGCCAGGCCCGGGTCCACGGCGGTCAAGCGTTCGCCTGCCCGCGAGGAGGAGCACGGCAGGATGCGGCGCACCTGCGGGTGCGCGCTTAAAAGCCGGGCCAGCAGCTGTCCCGTATACCCGGTGACGCCCAGGACGGCGGCGATCACGCGCGGCTCTCCTGCAGGCCCGGGATGCGCGCCCGCAGCGCGGCCAGCAAGGCCAGGCGCTTGACCCCGTCGCGCGGAATGACCAGGATCGTGTCGTCCCCCGCGATGGTGCCCAGCACCTCCCGCACGCGCAGGTTGTCCAGCGCGAAGGCCACGGAGCTGGCGTGCCCCGGCAGGGTTTTGATCACGCCCTGGGCGCCGGAGAACTCGATCGACACGAACCCCCGGCGGAAGTCGTCGATCAGACTCCGCTCCGATGCCGCGCCGGCCTCGGCGGGCAGGGAGTACAGGTAGCCGCCCTGCCCGTCCGGCGCCTTCCCCGCCTTGAGGTATTTCAGATCGCGCGACAGTGTAGCCTGGGTCACGTCGAACCCCTCCTGCAGCAACAGCTTGGCGAGCTCCTCCTGGCTGTGGGCCCTGCGGCTGTCCACGATCTGCCGCAGGCGGGCCAGCCGCACCGGCCGCCCCTGGCGCCGTACTTGCATATTTATCGAACCTTTCTGCATCTTTATACAGCATGGG
>CAZMWZ010000160.1:0-6887 GCA_964570045.1 uncultured Spirochaetaceae bacterium | reverse complement strand
TTCCAGCTCGGGGAACGCGAATTTTTTCGTGTCCTTGTGCGGCTCCCACCCGGTGAGAGCGTTGGTCAGGAACACGGGGACCCTTTCGCTATTTTGGCTTCAAAGCGGCGACGAGGGCGCCCTGGCCCTTGGCCCAGTGAGTCCTCTGGATGTGTTCCAGTACCTCGATCAGGTAGGTGCCCGTTCCGCAGCAGGGGTCCAGGACGAGCACCTGAGGATCCGCCAGGCCATCGGCAAGCCCCAGTTCTTCTTTGAGGACCCGGTCGATACGCGAAACCTGATATTTCACGATCTCGCGCGGGGTATACCATACTCCCAGGTCCTTCCTTAGTTCCGGATCAAATGCCTCCAGAAACGGCTCGTAGAAGTATTGAACTGCGTGCTCTTCCTGGAACTTGCCGAAAAAACCCCCCCGATCGACCCGGTTCAACACCGCCTGGGTTCGGTCGAGGATGTCCACCATGCCCAGAGGCTTGAGCTTGCCCGGCATCATAAGGTTCTCGAAGAGCGTTCGAATGAAAGGCACATTGATGAGCCACTGCGCCTGCTTCCAATCGAAGCTTCCCCGCCGGTGTTCGGGCAAGGACCGACAGCAGATGACCCAGGCGGAAAAAATTCCATAGAAAATCGTTTGCACCAGAGTGGAGCGGAAGAAATGCTCTCCTTTCTGCCCCGTGAATTTCATTCCCAGCACACCCTCCAGGGCGCTCGGCTCATAGAGGGGCGCCTGAAGCAGCAGCAGGCGTGAGATGAATTCATGGAACCTTTCGCCCAGCTCCCGCGAAGCCTTCAGAGGGTGCAGGCTTGCGGACCAGAAGGCTTGCTCGTCGGGAGCCAGCTGAAAGCTTTCCAGCGGAACCGCCTCGGCATTCTCACCCTGTATAACCAAAAGAAACTCTCGCAAATTCGTGACCATCACCAGTCCGTATTTCCCGCAGTATTTCTTTACCTGCTCGGTGGCGGCGATTTCCAGCACCTTCTGCGAAGGTGGCTTGGCTTCCAGCACCCCTCGAGAAGGAAGCTGACCCTGCCGCGGCGCAAGATCGGCAGCTTTCTGGAACTGGTCGGCCGTAAAAAGACCGATATCCGGGATGCCGGCGCCCCGGTTCGCTGGATTCACCACGCAACGCACCTTCGGCTTGAGCTTGGAACCGATCTCGTTCAGGAGTTGGGCCAACGCGGGATAGTAGGAAGTCTCGGCAACCGCAGCGCCGCTATCATGAATCTGCCGGACTTCTTTGAGGCAGAGCTCCAAAGCATCCATCTCTCTCTTGTAACGGAAACTTGGTAAGATGGAAAGTTTTTCGAGTGTTCTCGCGAATCAGTGCTGCGCTCGTGCGGCCCGGCGCCAGGCCCGCCGTAAAGCGTCTTGCGTGCGGCTCTGCAGCCGTAGGGGCGACCGGGCTCGTTCCCACACGGACACCGTCGTCTGGGTGACGCGCAGATAGCGGGCGAAGCCCTCGCGGGTGAGTCCCAGGCGCTCCCGCAGCGCCTGCACGTCGCTGCCGGTGAGGCGCTCCGGCAGGGAGGCGCCTGGCGCCGCGGACTTGGCGGCGGGCTCCGGCCGGGCGGGCTCGGGGGCAGGGCGCTCCAGTTCCAGGCCGAAGATCTCCTCGATGTCGCTCTCCTTAAGGCGCGGGCGCGTCCCGCCTTTCAGCACGGCCTGAACGACCGCCTGGGCCTTGGCCTCGATCAGCTCCTTGTGGTCCACCCCGCGCAGCAGGAACAGCAGCTCCGGGCTGGAATCCAGGCGGGCGCCCACCCCGTAGAGCGCGGCGGCGATGTGCTTGCACATGAATGCCCAGTCCGGGCAGGAGCAGCGCATCTCGATGTCCCGCGGCGCGGGGAACAGGCCACCCTGCCGGTCGGTCACGATCTTCATCACCTCTTCCGAGAGGCTGCCCTGCAGCAGATCCAGCGCCGAGGCGATGCGCCCACTGCAGCGCTCCAGCAGTGTCCGCCAGGCCGCGGCGGACAGAGGGCGGATGTTGATCGACACCTCGTACAGACGGGTGCCGCTGACCCGGGCCCGGACCCTGCCGCGCTGGATCTCCAGGTGGCAGACCGAGCCGCCGCGGAGGTAGGAGCGGCCCCGCGGCAGGCGGTTCTCGTAGTCGCTGTAGCTTTCCAGGTTTTCGCACCAGGCCCGGCCCCAGAAGGTGCGGGCGATGGCCCGCCCTTCCAGGATGACGGGTTGGAGGTCCAGGCCCTGGCGGTGAAGCCTGTCCAGGGCGCGCGCGGCTTTCTCGCGCCTCTGCGCGGCGCTGAGGTAAGGGCTCCTATCCGCGTAGCGCATCCCGCGCTTCCTTTCTCATTCCTCAGCTCTCGCGCGCCCCAGGTCCAGGCGCACCGTGTCGAGGAGCTGGCCGTCGCTCATCTCGGTGAGCAGCCGCTCGCCCCCTGCCTGCAGCAGGTCCCTGGCCAGGGCGGTCTTCTGCTCGATCAAGGCGTCGATCTTCTCCTCCACCGTACCCCTGCAGACGAACTTGTGCACCAGCACGTTGCGCTTCTGGCCGATGCGGAAGGCGCGGTCCGTGGCCTGGTTCTCCACGGCCGGGTTCCACCAGCGGTCGAAGTGGATCACGTGCGTGGCGGCCGTGAGGTTCAGCCCCGTGCCGCCGGCTTTCAAGGACAGCACGAAAAACGGCGGCCCGTCCTCGGCCTGGAAGGCCTCCACGATCCGCTGGCGGTCCTTCACGGGGGTCCCGCCGTGCAGGACCAGCCCGGACCTGCCGAACACCCCGGCCAGGAAGGAGGCCAGCGGCTCGACGGCTTCGCGGAACTGGGTGAAGACCAGCGCGCGGTCCTGGCGGGCGGCCAGCTGCGAGCCCAGCTCGGCCAGGCGCGTGAGCTTGCCGCTGTCCTGCGGCGGCCAGCGGCCCTCCCCCCGCAGGTGCGCGGGGTGGTTGCAGACCTGCTTCAGCTTGAGCAGCGTGGCCAGGATCAGGCCTCGCCGCTGGATGCCTTCCGTCTCGCGCAGACCGACCTCCAGCTCCTCGACGGTCGCGCGGTACAGCGCCGCCTGGGCCCGGGTCAGGCCGCAGAAGGCGCGCACCTCGGTCTTGTCCGGCAAGTCCGTGATGACGCTCCGGTCGGTCTTCAGGCGGCGCAGGAGGTAGGGCCGGACCAGGGAGCGCAGGGGCGCGTAGCGCTCCCCCTCCCGGCTTTCCAGGCGCTTGACGAACTCCTTGAACCGGGAGGCCGTGCCCAGGAGGCCCGGGCAGAGGAAATCGAACAGGGACCACAGGTCCGAGAGGTTGTTCTCCACGGGGGTGCCGGTGAGCGCGATGCGGGCGCGGGCACGCAGGCGTTTGACCGCGCGGGTCTGCCGCGCTCCGGGATTCTTGATGGCCTGGGCTTCGTCCAGGACCAGCAGGTTCCACTGCACGGACTCCAGCCAGGGCTGGCGGAGCACCATCCCGTAGGTGGTGAGCACGGCGTCGGTGAGCTCCAGCTCCGCCGGACCGAGGCCGGTTTCCGCCGGAGGGAGCCTGCAGCCCATCGAGGGGTGAAGAAAATAGACACGCAGGGAGGGCGCGAAGCGCTCGATTTCCGCCTTCCAGTTGGCCAGCAGGGAGGCCGGCAGAATCAGGAGCGAAGGTTGCCGCGCGGACCCGCGGGGCTGCTCCAGGAGCAGGGCTAGCAGCTGTATGGTCTTGCCCAGCCCCATGTCGTCGGCCAGGCAGGCGCCCAGGCCCAGTCCCGCGAGCAGCCGCAGCCATTGCAGGCCGGCGAGCTGGTAGGGACGCAGCGCCGCGCGCAGCCCCGGGGGCGAACACCCGCCGCCAGCGGGCACGCGCAGGCGGCCGAGCAGTTCCTGCAGCCGGGGGCCCGCGGCCAGGGACGACCACTCGCGGACGGAGTCCTCTTCCGGTTCGCCCAGGTCGGGGGGGGCGCCGGCCAGGAGGCGCATGCCTTCGATGAAGGTGATACCCCCGGCGGCGGCGCGCCGCTCCACCTTTTTCCAGTGGGCGAGGGCCGCGCGCAGCCGCTCGCGGTCCACCTCGACCCACTGGCCCTTGAGATACACCAGGCCGTCGGTTCCGGCCAGCAGGGAGCGGCATTCTCCGGGCGTGAGCGCCGCCTCCCCGACGGCCAGCTCGGCCCGGAAGTCCAGCAGCGCCTCCCCGCCGAGCAGGCCGTCGGTCCGGGAGCCGATCCGCACGGACACCCGCGGGCGGGGCCGGCGGGCCCACCAGTCCGGGACCCGGACCAGCACCCCGCTTTCTTCGTACAGCGGCACCTCGCGCAGAAAGAGGTAGGCCTCCTGCGGGCTCCAGGCCAGGGGGTGATAGATGTCGTTGGATTCGAGCAGCTCCCTGACCAGGGAGCTTTTCTCCGCCGCGTTCTGGATGGGCTGCAGGAGGCGGGTCAGGGCCGGGCGGTTGCGGGCTCCTGCCAACTCCTGAAGCGCTCGGGAAAGGGGCTGATAGCGCAGGCGGGCGGAATCCGACAGCCGGGGGGCGTAAGTGGCCAGGAAGGCGAAAGGGTAACCTGGGTCTTTTTTATTTTCGGCTAGATGAAAACAGACCCGCCCGACCTGCCGCCACAGGGGGGCGCGCTTCTTGAGCAGCGCCTCCAGGCCGCCGGCCGCCTCGGCCTCGGCGAGCATGTACTCGTCCAGGGAGACCCACAGCCGGGCCAGCACTTCCTGCGTGAGGTACTCGGCCCCGGGCATGGGGGGGGCGCCGAGCAGCAGTTCTGCCATCTCGGCCTCGCCCGGCGGGGGCAAGGGCTGCGGCGCGAGGTCCCCGGCGGGGGTCAGGCAGCGCAGGTGCAGGCAGCGGCCGGCCAGATCCCGCCAGTAGGCGAGCGCCGGCGGCAGGCCGCCGCTGGCAGGATGAGCGGCCAGCTCGAATAGTCCCGCCGCCTCGCTGAGCTGGAAGGCCGCGAGCGCTCGCGCCAGGGCGGGCGGCGCCTCACCCGGGCCCGCGGTCTGGACGTGCAGGTGTCCCGAGGGAGTCAGGCGCAAGGCTGAGGGCGATTGGGTTTCGGGGAACACGGACCAGGATTATAGCGGCGGGGCCCCTCTGTCACAAGGCGGGGGTTGAAAATCGCCTGGGGTCCTTGACCTTTGTTTCGATTGGATATACATTACACCCGTTGATTGAGATTTCAGAAGATTCCAGCCTCCGTAAGATCCGCTGTCAAGCCCTTCCGGAACGCCTAACCAGGCTAAGGCCGTAATCCTCTGGTTTCGGAAGCGGTTCATTAAAGCTGAGTTCAGCCGACCCGCAAGTATTTTATCCGCATTGGAGAACCATGCACCAACCCAATTTCGACACGCTCAACCTGATTGAGCCCATCCACCGCGCTCTGCGCGCCCAAAACTACTCCGTTCCCACCCCGATCCAGACCCAGGTCATCCCCCTGCTGCTGGCCGGCCACGACCTGATGGCCAGCGCCCAGACCGGCAGCGGCAAGACCGCGGCCTTCGCGCTGCCGATGCTGCAGAAGCTGGACGCGGACCGCAAGCGCCCCGGACCCAAGACGGTGCGAGCCCTGGTGCTCGCCCCTACCCGGGAGCTGGCCGCCCAGATCTTCGAGAGTTTCGGCGACTACGGCCGCTTTCTGGGAATCAAGAAGGCGGTGGTTTACGGCGGGGTGGGCAAGAAGCCCCAGATCGACGCCATCGCCCAGGGCATCGACGTGCTGGTAGCAACCCCCGGGCGCCTGCTGGACCTGCACGGCGAGAGGCGCGTGCGCCTGGACGCCGTGGAGATCTTCGTGCTCGATGAGGCGGACCGCATGCTGGACATGGGCTTCATCCCGGATGTGCGCCGGATCATCGACCTGCTGCCCAAGCAGCGGCAGTCCCTGTTCTTCTCGGCCACGCTTCCCGGCGAAGTGCGGCGCCTGGCCCAGAGCATGCTCACCGATCCCAGGCACGTGGCCATAGTCCCGGAGACCGGGTTCACACCCCTCATCGAGCAGCGCGTGCTGTTCGTGGACAAGGAGTCCAAGACTCCGCTGCTGCTCAGCCTGCTGCAGGATCCGAGCATCGAGCGAGCGCTGGTGTTCACCCGCACCAAGCATCGGGCCAACCGCCTGGCCGAGCAGCTGCAGAAGGGGCGCATCAAGGCCGACGCCATCCACGGCAACAAGACCCAGTCGGCCCGGGAGCGCGCCCTGGAGGAGTTCCACTCCGGCAAGATCCGCGTGCTGGTGGCCACCGACATCGCCGCTCGGGGCATCGACGTGGACGACATCAGCCACGTGATCAACTTCGAGCTGCCCAACGAGCCGGAGAGCTACGTGCACCGCATCGGCCGCACGGCGCGGGCCGGCAAGGCGGGGGTGGCCATCTCGTTCTGCGACGAGTCGGAGAGCGGTTTCCTGCGGGACATCGAGCGGCTGTTGGAGCAGAGCGTCCCGGTGGGCCGCAACCACCCCTTCCACTCGGCTTCCGCGGCCGCCGTGAGGCCGGAGGTCTTCGCTAAGACCGGCGGGCGGCGCTCGCCGGGGGGGGGCATGCTGTACGGAAACTCCCGAAATAGACGCAACCCCCGCCGCTTCCGGTAGTCGTAGTTGGATGAGTAAAAGGATCCTTCTCGTCCATCCGGAGTTTCCCACCACCTACTGGAGCTTCGACCACGCCTTGCCCTTCGTCGGCAAGAAAGCCTCGCTGCCGCCCCTGGGGCTGATGACGGTGGCGGCCATGCTGCCCCCCGCCTACGAAGTGCGCCTGGTGGACCTGAACGTCACGGCGCTGTCGCCCGCCGACGTGTCGTGGGCCGACCTGGTGTTCCTGTCGGCCATGATCGTGCAGAAGAAGTCCTTCGACCAGATCACGGCCCTCTGCCGGGAGTACAGCAAGCCGGTGGTGGCCGGCGGCCCCTACCCGATCTCCATGCACGAGCAGATCGAAGGGGTGGACCACTTCGTGC
>CAZMWZ010000159.1:0-6975 GCA_964570045.1 uncultured Spirochaetaceae bacterium | reverse complement strand
GGTCGGCGGGAGGCCGGCGCGGAGCCCGCGGCGAAAGTTGCTAGAGCCCCCAAACCGGCCAAACCCGCGCCCAAAGCCGCCAAACCGGCCGCCGGGTCGAAGCCTGCCGCAAAAAAGGCCAAGCGCGCGGAAAAACCCAAGGCGGTCGTTAAAAAAACCAGGCCCAAGCCCAAAGCGGCCGTCAGGAAAAGGAGCCGCCCGTGACTGCCTTGACCGGCGGAGCCGGCAAGCCGATGGCAGTCGCCCGCCGGCTCGCCAGCCCCAAGGAGCTCGAGGTCTTCCGCGGCGAGATCCAGGCCGCCCAGAGGACGCGCCCACGGGTGGTGCGAGTCTGCATCGGCACCGGCTGCGCGGCCAAGGGCTCGCGCCGGTTGTATGAGCTGTTCCACCAGGCGGCCGAGTCCACCACGGCAGGCAACGGCAAGAAGACCGTCATCGAGAGCAAGCACGTGGGCTGCCACGGCCTGTGCGAGCGCGGCCCCATCGTGGTGATCGAGCCGGGCAACATCCTCTACCAGCGGGTGGAGGAGCCGGACGTGGAGGAGATCTTCCGCGAAACCGTGCTGGGCGGCAGGGTCGTGGAGCGGCTGCTGTACGAGGAGCCGGCCACCAAGCTCAAGGCCAGGACCCCGGCCGAGATCCCTTTCTATGCGGTCCAGCAGCGCATCGTGCTGGAGCACAACGGCCGCATCGACCCCACGCGCATCGAGGACTACATCGCCGTAGGCGGCTACGCGGGCCTGGCCAAGGCCCTCTTCAGCATGCAGCCCGAACAGGTCCTGCGGGAGGTGGAGATTTCCGGCCTGCGCGGCCGCGGCGGCGGCGGCTTCCCCACGGGACGCAAGTGGAGGAGCTGCCGGGAGGCACATGGCGAGCCCAAGTACGTGATCTGCAACGGCGACGAGGGCGATCCCGGCGCCTTCATGGACCGCTCGGTCATGGAGGGCAACCCGCACTCCGTGCTGGAGGGCATGCTCATCGGGGCCTACGCCATCGGCGCCTCGCGGGGCTACCTCTACGTGCGCAACGAGTACCCGCTGGCGGTGGAGCATTTGAAAAAGGCCATCGCGGACGCGCGCGAACACGGCCTGCTGGGCGGCGACATCCTGGGCAGCGGCTTCTCCTTCGACCTCCGCATCAACCGCGGAGGAGGCGCCTTCGTGTGCGGCGAGTCCACCGCCCTGATCGCCTCCCTGGAAGGTAGAGCCGGGGAGCCGCGCTCCAAGTACATCCATATGGCCGAAAGCGGCCTGCGGGGCTGCCCCACCACCCTGAACAATGTGGAGACCTGGGCCAACGTGCCCCACATCATGAACAAGGGGGGCGCCTGGTTCGCCGGCATCGGCACCGCGGGTTCCAAGGGCACCAAGGTGTTCAGCCTGGTGGGCAAGATCGAGAACACCGGCCTGGTGGAGGTGCCCATGGGCATCTCCTTGCGCCGCATCATCGAGGAGATCGGCGGCGGGCCCAAGGGCGGCAAGAAGTTCAAGGCGGTGCAGACCGGGGGGCCCTCCGGCGGCTGCATCCCGGCGGCGCACCTGGACGCGCCGGTGGACTTCGACGAGCTGACCAAACTGGGCTCCATGATGGGCTCCGGCGGTATGATCGTCATGGACGAGGACACCTGCATGGTCAACGTCGCCCGGTACTTCTTCGAGTTCCTGAAGAGCGAGTCCTGCGGCAAATGCACCCCCTGCCGTGAAGGCCTGGCCCAGATGCTCCACATTCTGGAAAAGATCACCCACGGGGAAGGAAAAACCGAACATCTGGCCGAGCTGGAGGCGCTGGCCGAGCTGTTGAGCGAGGCCTCGTTGTGCGCGCTGGGCAAGACCGCGGCCAACCCGGTGCTGTCCACCCTGCGCTACTTCCGCGACGAGTACGTGGAGCACATCGAGCACAAGCACTGCCCGGCCAGGGAGTGTAAGGGGCTGTTCCTGTACCAGATCGTCGCGGACACCTGCACCGGCTGCGGCATCTGCCGCAAGAAGTGCCCGGTCGAGTGCATCGCCGGGGAGCGTAAAAAGGCCCATGTCATCGCCCAGCAGGTGTGCACCAAGTGCGGCATCTGCTACGAGAAGTGCCCCTTCGGGGCGATCGTCAGGGTTTGAGGAAGGAGGGCGGAGTGCCGACGCTCAGCATCGACGGTATCCGAGTGCAGGTGGCCGCAGGGACCACCATCCTCGAGGCCGCCCGCAAGGCCGGGGTGTGGATCCCCACCATGTGCCACAGCCCCGCGCTCAGCGAACAGGCCACCTGCCGGCTGTGCCTGGTGGAGCTGGAAGGCAAGGACCTGGTCACCGCCTGCAGCTACCCGGTGCGGCGGGACATCAGTGTGCGGGTGCAAAGCGAGAAAGCGGTGCGCGTCCGCCGGGGGGTCATGCAGCTCATGCTGGCCCGCAGCCCGGAGAGTTCGGAGTTGAGGCAGCTGGCCGCGCGCATGGGGGTGGAGGGTACGCCCTACCCGACTGTCACCGAGAGCCAGCGCAACTGCATCCTCTGCGGGCTGTGCGTCGCCGCCTGTGAGGAGGCCATCGGCGCCTCGGCCATCGGCTTCGCCGGCCGCGGCGTGGAGCGGGTCGTGGCCGCCCCCTTCCGGGCCCCCTCGGAGGCCTGCATCGCCTGCGGGGCCTGCGCCGCGGTCTGCCCGGTGGGCACCATCCAGGTGCGCATCCACGCGGATAGCGGGGAGGCGGAGATCTCCCCCTTCAAGAGCCGCTCGAAACTCCTCAACTGTGAGAGCTGCGGCGCGCGCATGGTGAGCGTGCCGGTGGCCGAGCAGATGCTGGCGAAAGTGAAAACGAAAATGGATTGGGAAGAGTTCCGGAAGCGGGCCCGGTTGTGCCCCGAGTGCCGGCGCAGGCTTGCCGCCGGCGCCCTGGGGCTGGGCGCGGGGCCAGGCTCCCTGACCATAAGAAAATAATACTCGAAAGGAGCAGCTGTCATGTCCAAGGTTATTGCAACAGCGGCGATCCGCGGAGCGCACAAGCTGGTGGCCCGGGCCGAGGCCGAGCTGGCCGCCACGATCAAGGCCAAAGGGAAGGAGGCGCCGGTCGCCTACCCGAACACCGCCTACTACCTGCCCATCATGCTCCTGTTCCTGGGGCAGAAAGTCACGAAGCTGGGCGACCTGGAGGAGTCCCTGGGCGAAGCACGCAAGCTGCTCGGGCGCATCCCGGCCAATGAGCTGTGGCTGCCCTACCTGGGCGAGACCCTGGACTCGGGCGTGGCCACCTTGCTCGCCGAGGAAGTCATCGAGGTGCTGAAATACGTCAACGGCACCGTGGAGAACGGCATCTGGCTGGGCTTCACCGGCGACAACATCCTGCGCCAGCAGGGCATCAAGCTGGTGGACGGCCGCATGCCGGGCTTCGTGGCCATTGCCGGCGCCACGCAGAAGAACGAGGACGCGGTGAAGCTCATCCAGGGCTTCCAGTCCCGCAACATCCTGGTGTTCATGGCCGGCCACTCCAAGGGCCGGGCCATCGCCGAGCAGCTGGCCGAGGAAAACATCGAGATGAGCTGGGACACCTTCACGGTGCCCTACGGCAAGGAGATCACCGCGGCCATCCACGCGCTGAACTTCGCGGCCCGCTCGGCCATGACCTTCGGCGGCGTGGAGCCGGGGGACCGCAAGGCCGCCAAGCAGATACTGATGTACAATAAGGAACGGGTGCATGCCTTCGTCATGGCCTTGGGCGAGGACGACGGGGTCAGCGACGAGGGGCAGCTCATCAGCGACGAGAAGTACGCCACCGCCGCCGGTGCGATCAACTACGGCTTTCCGGTCATCGCCGACATCCCCATCCCCCAGATTCTGCCTACGGGCATCTGCACCTACGAGCACGTGGTGTCGGGGGTGCGGCTGGATGAGATCATCAGCCGCGCCATCGAGCTGCGCGGCTTGACCATCAAGATGGAGTCCATCCCCATCCCGGTGCCCTTCGGAGCCGGGTTCGAGGGGGAGCGCGTGCGCAAGGAGGACATGCACGTGCAGTTCGGCGGCAAGTACACCGAGGCCTTCGAGCTGCTGCGCATGAAAAGCATGGAGGAGGTGGAGGACGGCAAGATCGAGGTCATCGGCCCCGAGATCGGCGCCATGAAGGAAGGCCAGGCCTACCCCCTGGCCATCACGGTGGAGGTGGCCGGGCGCGATTTTCAAGCGGACTTCGAGAGCGTGCTGGAGCGTCGCGTTCACGAGTTCATCTCCTGCGCCCACGGCATTTTCCACATGGGGCAGCGCTCCATCATCTGGGTGCGCATCTCCAAGGAAGCGGCGGCCAAGGGCTTCCTGATCCGCCACTTCGGCGACATCCTGGTGGCCAAGATGCACGACGAGTTCAGCCGTATCGTGGACCGGGTGCAGGTGAAGATCTACACCGACGAGGCCAAGGTCAACGAGCTGCTGGAGGAGGCGCGTAAGGTCTACAGCCACCGGGACGACAAGATCGGCAACATGACCGACGAGGACGTGGAGGAGTACTACTCCTGCACCCTCTGCCAGTCCTACGCCCCCAACCACGTGTGCATCGTCACCCCGCAGCGCCTCGGCCTGTGCGGCGCCTACACCTGGCTGGACTGCAAGGCCTCCTTCCAGATCAACGCGCACGGCCCCAACGAGCCGGTCAAGAAGGGCGAGACCCTCGACGCGGCCAAGGGGCAGTGGAAGGCCATCAACGACTACATCGAGATCAAGTCCAACGGCAACCTCAAGAGGTTCAACGCCTACTCGATCATGGAGGAGCCCATGACCTCCTGCGGCTGCTTCGAGTGCATCGCCGCGGTGGTGCCCGAGGCCAACGGGGTCATGATCGTGGACCGGGACTACACGGGCATGACCCCCATCGGCATGACCTTCTCCACCCTGGCCGGACAAGTGGGCGGCGGGCAGCAGATCCCCGGGTTCACCGGGATCGGCAAGATGTACGTCTCCAGCCACAAGTTCATCAGCGGCGAGGGCGGGCACAAGAGGATCGTCTGGATGAGCAAGCAGCTCAAGGAGGAGGTGGCCGAGCGCCTGAAGACGGCGCTGGCCAAGGAAGGCTGCCCCGAGCTGTTCGACAAAATCGCCACCGAGGAAAACGCCGAGGACCCGGAGAAGCTGCTTCAGTACCTGCAGAGCGTGGAGCACCCGGCGCTCTCGATGGAAGCCCTGCTCGCCTAAAGGAGAAAGCCATGGCCATGACCGGAATGCAGATCTACAAGAACCTGCCCAAGACCAACTGCAAGGACTGCGGCCTGCCCACCTGCATGGCCTTCGCCATGCAGGTGGCCGCCAAGCAGCGGGCCCTGACCGACTGCCCGCACATCACCGAGGAGGCCAAGGCGGCCATGTCCGAGGCTTCCGCGCCTCCCATGCGCCTGGTGAAGATCGGGCCGGAGGGCAAGAGCTTCGACCTCGGGCAGGAGACGGTGATGTTCCGGCACGAAGAGAAGTTCCACCGGCCGGCCGGCATCGCGGTGCGCATCCCGGCTGCGCTGTCCGATGCCGAGGTCGGCACTCGCCTGGAGGCGATCGGCAAAGCCTCCTTCATGCGCGTGGGCAAGACCCTGAGGGTCGCCCTGGCGGCCGTGGAGCTGGACGGGGCGGGGGCGGCGGCGCGCGCTAAACTCGCCGCGGAAAAAAGCCCGGTGCCGCTGATGCTGATCGGAAAGCCCGACGCCCTGAAGGCGGGGGCCGAGGCCGTCCGGGACAAGCGGCCGCTGCTGTACAAGGCCGACGCCGGCAGCCTGGAGGCGCTGGTCAGCGTGGCCACCGCCGTCAAGTGCCCGCTGGCCGTGGGCGGAGGCTCCCTCGAAGAGATGGCCGATCTCACTTCCAAGGCCAAGGAGAAGGGCGTGGAGGACCTGGTGCTGGCGTTCGCCGGCAGCGGGGCCGAAACGATCCGTTCGCTGACCATCGCCCGGCGGGCCGCTCTGCGGAAGCAGTTCCGCCCCTTCGGCTACCCGGCCCTCGTGGAGGTCACCGCCTCCTCCCCGGAGCAGGAAGGCATCCTGGCCGCCACCTACGCGGCCAAGTATGCCGGCATAGTACTAGTGAACGGCCTGGAGCCCTGGGAGCTGCTGCCGATTCTGGTCACCGTCCAGGACGTGTACACCGACCCGCAGGTGCCCAACGCCGTGGAGGCCAAGCTCTACGAGCTGGGCTCGCCCAACGAGAACTCGCCGGTGCTGTTCACCACCAACTTCTCCCTGACCTACTTCAGCGTGGCGGGGGAGGTGGAGCGCAGCAAGGTGCCGGCCTACATCTGCGTGGTGGACACCGAAGGGCTGGGCGTGCTCAACGCCTACGCTGGTGACAAGATTTCCGCGGAGAAGGTGGTCAAGACCATTCAGGCCCAGAAGGTGGCCGAGAAGGTGAAGCACCGCCGGCTGATCATCCCGGGGCTGCTGCCCATTTTCCGGGCGGAGATCGAGGACACCTCGGAGTGGAAAGAGGTGCTCATCGGCCCGGAGAACGCCCGGGAAATCCCGGCCTTTCTGCAGAAGCTCGCCAAGTAGCGCACAGAATGCGGGAGCACTCGGTCACCTTCCTGCCCCAAAACAAGACCGTACGCGTGCCCGCGGACCTCTCGCTCCTGGAGGCCGCGCAGCGGGCGCACATCACGATCAATAACGTGTGCGGCGGCGACGGCATCTGTGGGCGCTGCAAGATGATCGTCACCCGCGGCGAGGTGAGCGGGGCGGTTTCCGCCAAGCTGACCCGGGAGGAGATCCGCCAGGGCTTTGTGCTGGCCTGCCAGACCGCGGTGACCGACGAGTTGACCGTGGAGATCCCGGCCGGCACGATGGCCAAGGAGAAAGCCCGCGCCGCCGAGGACGCCGAACGCTTCCGCGATTTCGTGGCCGAGTTCCAGTACGACGAAAAGTTCGTGCCGGCTCCGCTAGTCGACAAGGTGTACCTCGTCATGGAGCCTCCCACCCTGGCCAACAACATCGCCGATCACCAGCGCGTGGACGAGGCTATCCGCCGGAAGC
>CAZMWZ010000158.1:0-7008 GCA_964570045.1 uncultured Spirochaetaceae bacterium | reverse complement strand
AAATCGCGGCGCTCGTGGTAGTATGACGCCGCCAACCTCCGGTGTAAGCGAAAGGGTAATAAATCGTGGGTACTTCCGTAGATTCCTTTGAGCGCTTGCTCGAGGCCTGGCGGGGCCAAAAGGGCAACGTCATTCCCCTGCTGCAGAAGACGCAGGAGCTGCGCGGCTTTCTCTCGAATGAGGACATGGCCAGCGTCGCCCGGGCCACGGGCAAGTCCCCGGCGGAGATCTACGGGGTAGCCACCTTCTACGCCCAGTTCCGCTTCCAGCCGCCCGGCCGGCACACCCTCAAGGTCTGCCATGGAACGGCCTGCCACGTGAACGGGGCGGAGTCGCTGGACACCACCCTGAAGATGGAGCTGGGCATCGAGACGGGCGCAACCACCGCGGACGGCGAGTTCTCGCTGGAGAAGGTCGCCTGCCTGGGCTGCTGCTCCCTGGCCCCGGTGGTCATGCTGGACTCGGAGGTGCATGGCCGGCTCACCGGCGACAAGCTGAAGAAGGTCTTAAGAAAGGCCAAGCCATGAGCGCGGTCACGGAGCTGGTGGTCGGCCTGGGCTCCTGCGGCATCGCCGCCGGCGCCCGGCAGGTGCACGAAACCCTGGTGGCGGAGTTGAGCGCGCGGGGCCTGAAAGTCCCGGTGACGGCCACCGGCTGCATTGGGGCCTGCCACCGCGAGCCCCTGGTGGAGGCGCGCACCGCGGAGGGCGGGCGCTTCCTGTACGGCGACCTGGACGCCGAGAAGGTGAAGAGGCTGGTGGCCGAGCACGTGGCCGGGGGCAGCCCCGTGGAGGAGCTGCTCATCCCCGCGGACTACCCGTACCTGGCCCGCCAGCGCAAGATCGTGCTGGCCAACTGCGGGGTGATCGACCCGGAGTCCCTCGAGGACTACCTGGCCGTGGAAGGCTACCAGGCCCTGCGCCAGGTCCTGTCCTCCCTGAGCCCGCAGCAGGTGATCGCGGAGGTGCAGGCCTCGGGTCTGCGCGGCCGCGGCGGGGCGGGCTTCCCCACGGGGCTGAAATGGTCCCTGGCCCGGGCTTCCCGCCCGGGGAAGCGCTACCTGGTGTGCAACGCGGACGAGGGGGACCCCGGGGCCTTCATGGACCGCTCCCTCCTGGAAAGCGACCCGCACGCCGTGCTGGAGGGCATGGCCATCGCCGCCTACGCCATCGGCGCGGACGAGGCCTACATGTACGTGCGCGCCGAGTACCCGCTGGCCATCAAGCGCCTGGAAATCGCCATCCGCCAGGCTGAAGAGCACCACCTGTTGGGACAGGGCATCCTGGGCACAGCCTTCTGCCTGCACATTCACCTGAAGGAAGGTGCTGGGGCCTTCGTCTGCGGCGAGGAGACGGCCCTGATGAGCTCCATCGAGGGTAAGCGCGGCATGCCCACGCTGCGCCCGCCGTTCCCCGCCGAGCGCGGGCTGTGGGGCGCGCCGACCAACATCAACAACGTGGAGACCTACGGCAACGTGCCCTACATCCTGCGCAAGGGCGGCGCGGAGTACGCCAAGATCGGCACGGCGAAAAGCAAAGGCACGAAAGTCTTCGCCTTGGCCGGTAAAATCAAGCACGGCGGCATGATCGAGGTGCCCATGGGCATCAGCCTGCGGGAGGTGATCTTCGGGGTGGGCGGCGGCATCGCCGGGGACAAGAAGTTCAAGGCCGTGCAGCTCGGTGGGCCCTCGGGAGGCTGCATCCCGGAGAGCCTGCTGGAGGTGCAGGTCGACTACGACTCCCTCACCGCCACCGGGGCGATCATGGGCTCCGGCGGGATGGTGGTGATGGACGAGTCCACCTGCATGGTGGACGTGGCCCGCTACTTCCTGAGCTTCACCCAGAGCGAGTCCTGCGGCAAGTGTACCTTCTGCCGCATGGGCACCAAGCGGATGCTGGAGACCCTGGAGCGCATCTGCGGCGGCAAGGGCCGGATGTCCGACATCGGCTTGCTGGAGGAGCTGGCCGTCAAGGTGCGCCTGGCCTCCCTGTGCGGGCTGGGGCAGACGGCGCCCAACCCGGTGCTGACCACCCTGAAGTACTTCCGCGAGGAGTACGAGGAGCACATCCGGGAGAAGCGCTGCCGGGCCAAACAGTGCCGGGCCCTGATCCGCTACCGGGTGCTCGCGGAGACCTGTACGGGCTGCATGGCCTGCGTCAAGGCCTGCCCGACCCAGGCCGCGATAGGGGAGCGCAAGAAGGCCCACACGATCATCCAGGACAAGTGCATCCGGTGCGGGCTGTGCTTCCAGGCCTGCCGCTTCGACGCTATCGAGGTCTCTACCGGCGAGGAGGCGGCCGCGATCGCGGCTGCTGCGGGCGCCGCAGCAGCGGCCGAGGCTGCGGTGGCAACCCCGAAGGGCAAGGGCGGTGCCGCGTGAACACCACCCGCACCCGCTTCGTGGAGATCGAGTTGAACGGCCGCCGGCTGCTCGCCCGTCCCGGTCAGACCATCCTGCAAGTCGCCGCCGCGCAGGGCTTCCGCATCCCCACCCTGTGCCACGACCCCCGCCTGGAGCCTTTCGCCTCCTGCTGGGTGTGCGTGGTGCGCGTCGAGGGGGCCAAGGGCTTCGTGCCGGCCTGCTCCACCCAGGTGCGGCAGGGCATGCGCATTGCCACCGACGACACCGACATCCGCGCCACGCGGCGCATGTCCCTGGAGCTGCTGCTCTCCAACCACTACGGGGACTGCAAGGCGCCGTGCACGCTGGCCTGCCCCTCCAACCTGGACGTGCAGGGCTACCTGGGGCTGATCGCCAACGGTCAGGACCGGGAAGCCTTGGCCCTGATCAAGCGGGATTGCCCCTTCCCGCTGGCCATCGGCCGGGTCTGCCCCCGGCCCTGCGAGGAGGCTTGCCGCCGCAACCTGGTGGACGAGCCGGTGGGCATCGATTACTGCAAGCGCTTCGCGGCCGACCTGGACGCCGCCGGAAAGGGCTACGACCCGCCGCTGGCTGCGAAGACGGGCCGGCGCGTGGCCGTGGTCGGCGCGGGACCGGCGGGGCTGTCCGCCGCCTATTACCTGGCCCAGGCCGGCGTGGCGGTCACCGTGCTGGAGTCCGAGGACAAGGCCGGGGGGATGCTGCGCTACGGAATTCCCGACTACCGCCTGCCCCAGCCGGTCCTGGACCGGGAGGTCGAAGGCATCCTGCGCCTGGGCGTGGAGCTGAAAACCGGGGTGCGCCTGGGCAGGGACGTCGAGCTGGAGGAGCTGCGCAAGGACTACGACGCGGTGCTCCTGGCCTTCGGGGCCTGGAAGGGGCAGGGCCTGCGCATCCAGGGGGAGGACCGCCCGGGGGTGCTCATCGGCATCGACTTCCTGCGCGAGGTGGTCCTGGGCCGCTGGCCGGCGCTGGGCGAGCGCGTAGCGGTCATCGGCGGCGGCAATACGGCCATCGACTCGGCGCGCACCGCGGCGCGCCTGGGCGTGCGGGAGGTGAACCTGTTCTACCGGCGCACCGAGGTGGAGATGCCCGCTTCCCCGGTGGAGGTGCACGAAGCCCTGGAGGAGGGCGTGCATTTCTACTATCTAGTCGCCCCGCTGCTGATCCAGGAGAAGGGCAAGGGAATGAAGGCGCTGCGGCTGATCAAGATGCAGTTAGGAGAGCCGGACTCCTCGGGGCGCCGCCGGCCCGTGCCCCTGGAGGGCAGCGACTTCGAAGTCGAGGCCGACACGGTGATCAGCGCCATCGGGCAATACGCAGACACCCGGGCCCTGGAAAAGACCGGGGGGCTGCTGGACGAGCGCGGTTTCCTGCAGTGCGACACCGAGACCGGGCGCACGAGCGTCCCGGGGGTGTTCGCCGCCGGGGACCTGGCCACCGGGGCGGACATCGCTATCCGGGCCATCGCCGGGGGGAAGCACGCGGCCCGTTCGATCCTGGCCTTCCTGGCCGGCGGGGAGTATCGGCGCCCGCAGGAGTTCCTCAGCAAGAAAGAGGACTTCGGCAAGCCTACGCAGGAGGAATACAAGGACGAACCCCGCGTGGCCCGGGAGAAGATGCCCATGAGCGAGGCGGACGTGCGGGTGCGGAGCTTCGAGGAGATCGAGCAGGGCTATAGCGAGGAGCAGGCCCGCGCCGAGGCTCGGCGCTGCCTGGAGTGCGGCTGCCAGGATGTGAACGAGTGCCGGCTCAAAGAGTACGCCGAGGAGTACGGGGCCAGCCCGGTGCACTACGCGGGGGAAATCCAGAAGCACCCGATCGACGAAAGTCATCCCTTCATCCGGCGTGACCCGGCCAAGTGCGTGCTCTGCGGGCGCTGCATCCGCATCTGCCTGGAGGTGCAGGGCCTGGGCGTGCTGGGCTACGTGCGCCGCGGCTTCCAGTCCCTGGTCGTGCCCACCTTCGGGGTGCCCTTCGGCGAGGACCCGCTGTGCATCCGCTGCGGGCAGTGCGTGTCCTCCTGCCCGGTAGGCGCCCTCACCGAGAAGCTGCCCGACGGCAAGACCGTGCCGCTGGCCGAAAGCGTGCAGGAGGGTTTCTGCCCCGTCTGCTCGGTGGGCTGCCCCGTGGAGCTGCGCTCCCATGGAAGCCTGCTGCTGCGGGTGAAGGAGCGCTACCTGGACGGAGAGGCGGCGAGGGAGGCGGTGGAGGCCGTTTCCGGCCCCGCGGCCGAACGCGGCGGCCTGCTGTGCGAGAAGGGCCGCTTCGGGCTGATTTCGCTGCTGCAGTCCGCGGGGGGCTCTCCGGTGCTTGTTGGCGGGAAGCCGGCGGCGGCTGCGGAGGCCCGGGCGCGCCTGGAAGCGCTGCTGGCCAGGGCGCGCCGGCCGCTCCTGCGGTTGTCGCCCATGCTGGCCGCGGAGGTCCTGGACCGCTTCCTGGCCTTCGCCGGCAGTCGCGGCATCCCGGTAGCGGCGGAAGGCCTGGCCGGCCTGGAGCCCGGCTGGGCGAGCCTGATCGGCCGGGCCGGGTCGGCCCGCGCGTCGGCCCAGGCTTTCGGAACGGGAGCCGGCGTGCGCCGGATCCTCATCGCCGGCGGACTGGACCGTGCCAACAATGTGGCCTTCACCGACTGCCTGGCCCTGCAGCGCCGGGGACAGGCCCGGCTGTGGTACTACGGGGAGACGGAGGCCGTCTACGAGCGTTTCTTCGAGCGGATCGTGCCCGACCCGTCGCTGCTGGCCGAAGGGCTGGCCGGTGCGGGAGAGCCCATCGAGGTGCTGGTGAACCCTGAGGAGCTGCTGGCCGGCGCGGGGAAGACCGCCGAGAAGAAGGTGCTCGCGGCCCTGCAGGCAGCGGGCCCCGAGGTGCGCATCACCCTGTACTGGAACTCCCGCAATGCGGCCCACCTGCTGGCCGCCCTGGACGGGAAGGGGGCGAGCGCGGAGGCGAAACACGACCTGCTGCTGGACGCAGGGCTGGGCGGCGACCGCGCCAAGGCAGCGGTGCGCTGGGGCTTCGGTCCCGACGGTGCGGAGCTCTTCATCCCGCTGCCCCGGGCCGCCCTGCTCGCGGGGACCGGCTCGCCGTCGGGGCGGGAGCCGCTGCAGGCCGGGGAGCTGGACAAGGCGTTGCTGCCGAACCTGCTGATCGGGTAGTATGGGTAGACGCATGCGCGCTGCAACCGTTCGATGGGTCCTGGCCGCTGCCCTGTTTCTGGGCGCCCTGGCCGCCGGTGCGGAGACGGTGTGGGTCGACAGGCCGCAGCTCGCCGAGGACCCGGCCGACCCGCAGGCTCTCTCCTTCACGGTGGAGATCCGCGAGCCGGGCAGCTACCAGGCGCGCATCATGGTCCGCGGGGAGGCGGACCGGGAAATCCAGCTCGTGCTCACCCTCCGGCCCGAAGCGGGGGGACCGGCGCACTCGGTGCGCTTCTCCTTCACTGGCCAGGGCTGCGGGTGACAGTCCTGGCTGCGCGTCACCGGTGGTGAACGCATCGATCTAGAAGCAGGCCGCTACCTCGGAAGCCTTTCCCCCATGGACCAGAAAGATCTGGCCGTGGACCTCCTGACCCTGGACTCCTCGCCTTAAGGCTCGAGCACGACCCGCAGGCAGTCGCGGGACAACATCAGTTCGAAGGCGCGGGCGATGTCCTGCAGGCCGAGCTGGTGGCTCACCAGCTGTTGCCTCGGGAAGCCGGGCTTGCCCAGGATCCTCAGGGCCCGCTCCACCTGCCGGGCGGTGGAGTCGCTGGCCCCGACCACCCGGATTTCCCCGTAGTGGATCGCGCGGCTGTCCAGGGACAGCATGTTGGCCCCCACTGGCAGGGAGGCGAACAGGCAGAGGGTTCCCCTCTTGCGCACCAGTCCCAAGGCCTGCTCCTGGGCGGAGGCGGAGGGGGCGGCCACGATGACGCAGTCGGCGCCCAGGCCGCCGGTCTCCTCCAGTACCACGGAGCGCAGGTCCTCCCTGCTCGCGTTCACCAGGCGGTCGCAGTCGAAGGCACGCGCCTGCTCCAGGCGCTTGCCCTCGCGCTGGGCCAGGATCAACCGGCGGGCCCCGAACTCCCGGGCCACGAACAGGTTCATGAGCCCCAGGGGGCCGGCCCCCACCACCACGACCGTATCCCCTGCGCCGATGCCGCAGAGCTCGGCGCAGTTCACCGCGCAGCTCACCGGCTCGGCCAGGGCGGCGTGCTGCGGCGCGAGGCCTCCCCCGTCAGGCTCGCCGGGCACCTTGACCAGGTGTCCGTTGCGCACCGCCAGCTCCGGGATGAGCACGTACTCGGCCATGCCCCCGGGGAAGGCGAAGCCCATGGGCTTGAGGTCCAGGCAGAGGTTGCTCCAGCCCTTCCGGCAGTAGAAGCACTGGCCGCAGGAAACCGAGGTGGCCATCACGACGCGCTCTCCCGGGGCAAAACCGCGCACCCCTGTACCCACCGCGTCTACCCTGCCGCTGAACTCGTGCCCCATGGTGATGGGCGGCGTCATGCGCGGCTTGCCGTGGGCATGGGTTACCAGGGCCGACGCGAGGGCAACCGTTCGTGGCGGAGTGTCGGACGGAGCGCCGCCGGGCCGAGTCCGATGCTCTGGATGGGTTCGGTTCAGGCGGGGATGGGGTTTGCCACT
>CAZMWZ010000157.1:0-7030 GCA_964570045.1 uncultured Spirochaetaceae bacterium | reverse complement strand
ATCTCCTTCAACTCCGTGCGCACGATCTCAATGCCCCAGTGCGCCGTCTCCCCCCGCAGGGTCTGCTGCAGCTCGCTGTTGATCTTGCCCCGCTCGCTGTTGGCGGACTTCAGGGTCATGGTGCCGATGATGTTGCGCAGGGTCGTCCTGGCCAGGTTCACCATCTGGGAGCGGTAGTCGAAGACATTGTAGATCGAGCTCTTCACGCTCTCCTCATCCGGTTTGACCTTGAAGTACACCTGCGCGTCCACCCGGGCGTTCAGATTGTCGTTGGTGATGATCTCCTGGGGTTCGGCGTCGACCATGACCTCGGTGACGTTCACCCGGTACAGCTTTTGGATGAACGGGATGAGCCAGTTGAACCCCGGCTGGGCGAAGCGGCGGTAGCGCCCCAGAGTTTCCACCAACCCGCGGTGCGTGGGGCGGATGAGACGTATGCCCATGAGAAAATACAGCACCAGCACGGGTATCAAAACGTACAGCCAGCCCATAGACTCTACCTCCTGATTTCCAGAATCGTAAGCGTGGACTCGCCGGCGGGAAGCCTCACGGTGACCGTTTCCCCCGCCCGCTTCGAAAGCAGTGCCTTGGCCAGCGGCGAGATCCAGCTTACCATGCCGGCTGCCGGGTCCGCCTCGTCGATGCCCACAATGCGGTAGGTTCTTTGCCCCCCGCCGTCCTCCCGGACGGTGACCGTCGCCCCGAACAGGACGCGGTCGGCTTCCTGCCCCCCCGGCTCGACCACTTCGATACGGGCGATCATCTCTCTCAGGTACGCGATCCGGCGGTCCATCTCCCGCAGCCGGCCGCGCAGTACGCTCAACTCATCCCGATCCGGGCCGCTGCCGCAGGCCAGCAGCCGGTTCATCGCCGCCGCCACCTTGGGGCGGTCGCTGCCGGCCAAGGCGGCAAGCTCGCCGCGCAGCCGTTCGGCCCCCTGCGGGGTCACGTAGTTTTTCTGCCCCGCAGCCAGCGGGATCTTCAGGTCCGGGACATCTTCTTCCTGGTACTGGGTGTCGGACTCGCTGATGAAAGCCCTGCTCATTTTTCCCCGCGGCGCAGCTCCTTGGCCTGGCTGCGAATTTCGGACAGGTCCTGCACCATCTCGCTCCAGCCGTACCACAGCGCGTAGTCCGGGTTGGCGTGGAAGGTGCCCTGGAAAGCGCGCATGCGGTGCTCCAGGAACATGCGGAACAGCCGCTGCTCGATGGGGGTCGGCGCGTCGTGGAAGGCCAGCAGGTCCGGGTAGGGGTACGCGTAGCCCGCGCCCTGTTCCAGCAGCCCGTCCCTGTACAGGCTGGCAACCTCCTCGATGGCCTGGGCCATCATCCGGTCGGCCTCGCGGATCATGTCGTCGCCCTTGCCGAGCTCCGCCCGGGCGAAATTCTCCGAATGGCACCGGCCGCAAGCGGCAACCATCTTTTCCCGGGAATGCTGCCAGTCCTCCTGGGTGAGGCGCGCCACCTTGGCGCCCTTCACGACCTCCAGCCGCCCGGTTGGCTGGCCGTCGGGGTCCAGGACGTTGAGCGCCTTCAGGATCGTGACCCGGTCGGCGGCCCATTGCTCGTTCTCGGGCAGGGGCAGGCGCACGGCCAGGAAACCCCAGGCGGTCTGCACTCCGTGGTCGCCGTCCTGCATGTGGCAGGTCTGACAGGTCGGCGCGGCGGTCTGCGGGGGCAGCGTACCGTTCTGCTTCAATAAATGGCGCACCCCGTGCTTGGAGGCGGAGTACATTTCCCACTGCGGGTGGTCGAAGCCCATGTGGCAGGTCTGGCAGGCCTGCGGCTCGCGGGCCTCGCGCAGGGAGAAGGTGTGGCGGGTGTGGCAGGCGTCGCAGGAAGCCACGCCGAAGCGGTAGCCGCCGGCCTCCGCTTGCTTGATCTCCGTCTCGCTCTTCAGGCCCAGCTTATGGCAACCGCCGCAGCCCTTCAGCCCCTCGGTCATGGCCATGGGCTGCCAGTGGATGGTGGGCATGGCCTTCATGGCCGCCCAGGCCAGCGCGTGCTTGCCCCCCGCGAACTGTGCCACCCGCAGCGGGTGGCACATCGCGCAGGTATCGGGGGTGGGAATCTTCGCCAGGCCCGCGTCTGCCGCGCTGCGGTGCGCATCGCCGTGGCACACGGAGCAGTCGATGGTATTGATGGCGTGCTTGCTGAGTTTCCAGTCCATGACGATGTTTGGAGTGTTCGCGGCGTGGCAGTCGATGCAGGCCTTGGCCGTCGGGTCGGTGATCTGGATTTCGGGCGCTTCCTCCTGGGCTGAGGCGAAAAGTGCTACTCCTGGGGCCAGGACCAGGGCAAAGACAATTAAACCCGCAGTCAGAGGCCGCATCGAACCCTCCTTTTCGTTCACCCTAAAGCATAGCATACGGCCTCGGTAATGCAAGGCCTCGGCAGGGCACGGCTTGCGGCCGCCCTAGGTCCCGTGGTCGTTCGGGTTCACCGTGGAAGCCCGGCGCGCGGGGCCAGCGGCGCCGACGGGGGTCGCGCGTACCCGCTCCCCCAGGGCGATGACCTGGCCGATGTCCCCGGTCGGGGGCAGGATGTCACCCACGTTCACGATGACCTGTCCTTGAAAAGCGCGCACGATGCGCTCCCCGAAATCGGTGATCTCGGCGACCGGCAGCCCGATGGTCAACAGCCCCGCGGGCACGCCGCAGTAGCAGCGCATCCGGCTGCCGCGCAGGGCGGCGGCCAGCTCTTCGACTTCATAATTGAACATGGGCGCCGGGGTGCAGCCGTCCAACAGGTCGAAGCCGGTTTCCCCGATGAAGGACAGGAAGCCTTGGAAGTTGCCGTCCAGGTGCGTAGAGGCGAACTTCCCGGCCTGGTGAATGAGGTCGCAGGCCTTGCGGTAGTAGGGGATGCAGAAACGGCGGTACCACGGCGGGGCGATCAGGTTTTCGTCCGCGTGGTCCGAGAGGATCACGATGCTGCCCGGCCCGCCGGCCGCCAGCTCGGCGAAGGCCAGGTCGTAGTGCTCCTGGAAAGCCAGGAAGTCCAGGATGACCGGCTCGTGGTCGAACACGGCGTAGGCCACCGCCTCGAAGCCGAGGTATTCGTGGATGAGCTTGCCGAACGGGGAACGGAACAGCACGATGTCGCATACGCCGAAGCCTGCGGTGTCCCGCAGGAAGCGTTCCACCCGCTCGAAATGAGGGATGATTTGCGTGTTCTCCACGATGCTGCGCACGATGTCCAGCTGCGACAGGTCCTGCACCATATGGCCGTACTCCGACCAGCTGCCCTCGGCGTCCAGCTTGTAGGTGCGCCGGAGGTCGCCGCGCGGGGTGCGCCAGGTCACGGTGCGGTGCGTGCCCTTGGTGTCCACGATCTTTTCGACCCCGCCGGTGTAGCGCTCCTCGTACCACTCGTAGAGGTGAGCCGGCAGGCCCCAGCCGAATTCCTTGTAGAAGTCCGTGAAGGTAAGCCGCGCCAGGCGGTCGGCAGGGCCGCCGCTCAACCGGCTGGGCTGCGCGTGCAGCGGGCTGTCGTCCGGAATGAACTGCCCCGGGTAGAAGGGCTGCTCCGCGCCGACGCCCAGACGGGTGGCCTGGTACCAGGTGGTGATGTCGGGAAAAAAGGGAGCCCGCTCCACGGGCTCCCTTTTCAGCACGCGAAAGAAATGCTCGCGCGGGGTCACGCCAGGCGGACGACCTTTTGGGTCCGGTAGGACTCCACGGCCGCGAAACAGATCTTGAGGCTGTTCACCGCGTCGGCCACGTGGTCGGTCAGGTCGGTATCCTCGGTAATGGCCTTGTACAGCACCTCCTGCTCCCGCTTGCACAGCTCGTTGTGGTCCGGCTCGTCCGGGATCTTGATGATTTGATCCTTCTTCGCCGCGTAGCCGTCGGAGCCGGCCTCGCTGGAGTGCAGGATGATGCTGTCCACCACTGTGTGCTTGGACACGTCCGAGGGGTCCACGTGGGCGATGTCCTTGTCTATGCTCACGCAGCCCTTGGGGCCGACCACGTCCTTGACGAAGAAGGCGCTGCGGCTCATCATCGGGCCCCAGCCCACCTCGTACCAGCCCACCGAGTCGTCGTCGAACACGACCTGCAGCATGCCGTAGTTGTGCTTGTCGCGGTCTACCTCGTCGGAGACCCGGGCGGCGATGCCCTGCACGAGCTTCGGCTTGGCCCGCGTCATCTGGCACATCACGTCCACGTAGTGCACGCCGCAGTCCACCAGGGGCGGCATGTTGGCGATGAAGGTCTTGTGCAGCGCCCACTCCTTGCCGAAGCTCTGCTGGTTCAAGTTCATGCGCATGATCAGCGGCTTGCCCAGCGTGCGGGCCAACTCGATGAACCTCATCCAAGCCGGGTGCACGCGCAGGATGTAGCCGATCACCAGTTTGCGTTTGGTTTCCTTGAACACGCGCTCGACCTCCTCGGCCTCGGCCACGGTCTTGGCGATGGGCTTCTCCATGAACACGTGACAGCCCTGACGCATGGCATGGATCGAGTACGCGGCGTGGGTGTCCACGTACGTGTTGATGGACACCACCTCCGGCTTGGTTTCCTTCATGGCCTGATAGTAGTCGGTGTAGACGGGCGCCTCGACCTGCAACTCGCCGGCCAGCGCCTTGGCGCGGCCGACATTCTTGGCCACCACGAAGCCGGCGATCTGGAAACCGGGCAGGGCGGCGTAGCCGCGGGCGTGGGCCCCGCCCATGTCGCCGATGCCGACGACCAGCACTTTGAATGGGGGTTTCATGCGCTCCTCCTCTACCTCGAAAGCTGGGCTGCCACATCCATGGGCAGCTCGTCGATCAGCGCGTCGTTGGGATTGAAGAACCGGTTCGAGTCCAGGACCTGCCCAGCCGCGGCCCCCTCGCGCACCGCGGCGTGCAGGTTGCGGGGGCTGACCGAGTCGCCGACGTTGACCACCGGGACGCCGGCCGCCTTGAGCTGGGCAAGCAGAGCCGTGTTCGGCCGGGTCCAGCAGGTGACCAGGTGGTCGCAGGGGACGAGCGTCTTCACGAAGTTCTTGTCGACCAGCACCACCTCGCCCTGGCGGATCTCGTCGATGGTAGTGCTCTCGATCACCTTCACCGGGTACTTGAACGGCTTGGAGCTCAGGGCCTCGGCGTCGGTCTGCTGGAAGCGCTTGCGCAGCACGTACATGTGGATCACCTCCACCCCGGCGGCGAACTCCCTGCGGTCGGTGACCACCGTCACCTCCTTGCCGATGGAGGCCAGCCAGGTCACGGTGTCCGTCGCCGCGTAGTGGTCGCCCCAGACGATGACCTTCGTGCCCTCCAGCTTCCGGGGCTTGCGGCCGTCCCGGGGGTGGAACTCGCAGGCGACCTTCGGGCAGGCCATGACCTCCTCGAAGGGGATCACCGCCGCCTGGTCACCGTGCACGTCGGGCACGTAGGAGCTGGCGCCTGCCGCGTGGATCACCACGTCGTAGCCCTTGAGGTCCTTGACCTCAGGGGAAGTTCGCATTTTCACCTCCACGCCCAGGTCCGCGATCTGGTAGCGCAGCCAGTCCGCGTACCACTTCATCTTCTCGTCCTTGCCCGGAGCCATGCAGCAGCCCAGGATCGCTCCGCCCAGCTCGGAGCTCTTCTCGTAGAGCGTGACCCGGTGCCCGCGCTCGGTGGCCACGCGCGCGGCCTCCATCCCGGCCGGCCCGCCGCCGACCACGGCCACGTTCAGCGGCTTCCTGGTTTTTTCCAGGATCTCCAGGCTGCGATCGCCGCAGGCCGGGTTGATCGAGCAGGCGATCTCCTTCTTGGCCATCATGGACTCCTGCCAGCAGCCCTCCAGGCAGGAGATGCAGCGGCGGATGGCCCGCACTTTGCCGTACTTGGCCTTCACCGGCCAGAAGGGGTCGGCCAGCAGCTGTCGGGACAGGCCGACCATATCGGTCTTGCCCTCGGCCAGGACCTGCTCGCAGTACTCGGGGTTGCGCAGGGTGTGGCTGTTGATCAGCGGGATGCGGATGCCGGCCTTCTTCATGCCCTCGGAGGCGTACATGGTCCAGCCTTCCGGGTAGTACATGGGGTCGAAGCCGGCGCCCGGGCTCTCCTGGATGCACTGGCTTAAGTCCAGGGCGGCCACCCCGGAGCGCTCGAACACCCGGGCCATCTCGATGGACTCCGGCAGCTCGCGCGCGCCGGGCACCCACTCGTCCGCCGAGTAGCGGATGATCACCGGGAAGTCGCGGCCGCACTTGCGCTGGATCGAGTCCACGATGGCCAGGGGGAAACGCATCCGGTTCTCGAAGCTGCCGCCGAAGCGGTCGCTCCTCTTGTTGAGCAGGGGGCTCATGAACTGGGAGATCAGGTAACCGTGCGCCGCGTGCAGCTCCACGGCGTCGAAGCCGGCCTGCTGCACCCGCCAGGCCGCCTCGGAGAACAGGTCGACCAGCTCGAGGATCTCGTCGGTGGTGAGCACGTGCACGGTCTTCTTTTTTTCATCCGCCGCGGCGTAGGCGATGGCGTGGCTCTGGGACCAGGGCAGGCTCACCGCCGCGTCGTTGGAGGCGAACTTGCCGTCGCGGGGCAGCGCCGCCTGCCGGCCCGGGTGCTGCAGCTGGACCGCGCACTTAGCGCCGTAGCGGTGCATGCCCGCGGCCAGGCGCGCGAAGCCGGGGATATAGTTGTCGTTGTCAACGACTAGATTTGTGACGGTGGAGCGCCCGGTCCTGCCGTCCGGGGAGGTGGCGCCGACCACGATGAAACCGGTGCCGCCCTTGGCCAGCTGGGTGTGGTGGTGGATGTCCCGGTCGCTGACCGAGCCGTCGATGTGCGACGAGCTGATGTCGGTCGGAACGTGGCAGACCCGGTTGGGGATCTCCACGGGGCCGATCCGGATGGGCTCGAATAAGTGTTTGAACGGTCCCATACGCAGTGCTTCCTCCTTACGTGGGTTGCCCCTACTATACCCGCTGGGCGGTGAGGGATGCAAACGATAGAAGCCTAAAAATGAAAAAATGACAATATATGGAGGCAAATATCAAGAGATTGACAAATCCATAGCAGCGGCGTAGGATATCCGCACCGCTTCGAGCGGTATTCATTC
>CAZMWZ010000156.1:0-7038 GCA_964570045.1 uncultured Spirochaetaceae bacterium | reverse complement strand
CGACCCGGCGGCGCTGGAGTCCTGCCTGGTGCGCGAGGTGCTCCAGGAACAGGAGATCGTGCTGGTCGAGCGGGCCCGGGCCATCACCGCCGCCAGCCCGCAGCGGGTGGAACGCTTCCTGGCCTGGCTCCAGTCCCGCGGCGTGGGCATCCACTACGACGGCGGGCGGCTCACCCCGCAGGCCCTGAGCTTCCAGACCGCGCTGTACCTGGCCGCCCGCGACCGCCTGGCCGAGCTCGCGGGGGAGGACATCGCCGCGGTCTCGATCAAGTGCCACTACGAGCTGTCCATTGCCCCGGTGGGCTGCACGGCCTGTCTGCTGCCGGGCTTTCTGCCCTTCGCCGAGGACGCCGAAGGGCCGCAGGCTGTAGTGCCCACGGCCTGCGAAGGGGACCTGCCCGGGCTGGCCAGCCTGGCGATCCTGCACGCGGTCAATCCCGAGATGCCTCCGCTTTTCGGGGACCTGGCCGTGTACGAGAAGGATTTCGTGCTGTTGCGCAACTGCGGCGCCTCCTCGGTGGCCTGGGCCGGGGGCCTGGATCACCTGGCGGTGAAGCCCAACATCCACGGAAAATCCGGCGGGGCCCTGCATTATGAGACCCCGGCGGAGCCGGAGGTGACCTTCGCCCGGTTGTTCCGCGCCGGCGGCCGGCTGGCCCTCATGGTGGGGGAGGGGAGCATCGCGGCGGAAAGCTCTTCCAGCAAGTTCCCCGACCCCTGGCCGCACACCCGCCTGCGCCTGCCGGTGGACCCCTACCTGCTTTTCCGGGCGGCCCCGTGCAACCACGGCAGCCTTACCCGAGGCAGGCACGCCCGCAGCCTGGAGGCGCTCGCCCGCCAGGCCGGCCTGAGCGTGGTGCGCTGCGACAGGGAGGCGAGCTTGACTTCCTACCTGGAGTCCCTATGAGCGTGATTGACACCCGCAGCCTGACGGACCGGGTCTACGACTACCTGCTGGACCAGATCATCACCGGCGCGATCAAGTACGGAGAGGTGATCGGCATCCGGGCGATTGCCGAGGAGCTCAAGATCAGCACCATGCCCGTGCGCGAGGCGGTGAAGCGCCTGGCCTTCGAGCAGATCGTGGAGATCAAGCCGCGCTCCAACTGCCAGGTGAAGATCCCCTCGCCGCGCATGATCGCCGAGGTCTACGAGGCGCGCGAGATGCTGGAGCTGCACGCCCTGGCCAAGAGCCTCGGCCGGATCCCCCCGGAGAACCTCGAGCGCCTGCGGGCGATCGTGGAGGAGATGAAGGGCCTGGAGCGCGACCCGGACCCGGAGGCCGAGGAGAAGCTGGCCGTGGACCTGGACCGGCGCTTCCACGCCGAGATCTGCGCGCTGGCCGGCAACGAGTTCGTCGACCAGTTCTACCGCCAACTCGCCCTGCACGTGAACATGACCCTGATCCACCAGAAGACGTACCACAAGCTGAAGAGGCAGTACTCCGAGAGCCACGCGGAGATCCTGCGCTGCCTCCAGGAGGATCCGCCGGCGGCCATGGAGATGCTGCGGAAGCACTTCGCGGACACGCGCAACGCCCTGTTCAACAACCAAGGTTAGGAAGGTCTGGAAGTGATGAAGGCTGCATTTCTGGAGAAACCGGGCAAGCTGACCGTGCAGGAGGTGCCCGTGCCCCCCTGCCCCGAGGACCGGCTGCTGATCCGCATCCGCGAGGTGGGCATCTGTGGCAGCGACCTGCACTACTACAATGAGGGGCGGGTCGGCGACAACGTGGTCCGCGAACCGCATATCCTGGGTCACGAGTGCTCCGGCGAGGTGGCCGAGGTGGGGCGGCTGGTCCAGGGCTTCCGCCCCGGTGACCGGGTGGCCATCGAGCCCGGGCTTCCCTGCCTCGCCTGCCCGCGCTGCCTGGAGGGCCGGTACAACCTTTGCCCCTACGTGCGCTTCCTGGGCGCGCCGCCCAACCACGGTGCCTTCCGGGAGTACCTGCCTCACGACCCGCGCTTCGTTTACCCGCTGCCGGGCAACGTCAGCTTCACCCAGGGAGCGCTGGCCGAGCCGCTGGCCGTGGCCTACAACGCGGTGCGGAAGGCCGGCCTGCGGCCCGGGGACACCGTGCTGATCGTGGGCGCGGGGGCCATCGGCTTCTCCTGCCTGGAGATGGCCCGCGCCGCCGGGGCTGCTCGGATTATCGTGGTGGAGCCTCAGGAGAACCGGCGCGCCAAGGCCCTGGCCCTGCAGGCCGCGCTGGTCCTGGATCCCGGGACGGAGGACGTGGTCCGGCGCGTAGGGGAGTTCACCTCGGGGCGGGGGTGCGACTGCGCCATCGAGGCGTCCGGCTCCGAAGAGGGGGTCGCGCAGGCCATCCGGGCCATCCGCAAGGGCGGGCGGATCGCCCTGATCGGCCTGGGACTGGCCGAGGCCCGCATTCCGTATGGGGAGATCATGAAAAAGGAAGCCCTGCTGGCCGGCGTCTATCGCTACGCCAACAACTACCGGCCGGTCCTGGACCTGCTGGCCGCCGGCCGGCTGGACGGGGAAGCCTGGGTGTCGCATCGCTTCCCCCTGCGGGAGATCCAGCGGGCCCTGGAAACGGCCAATGACCCGGGCGTGGCCAAGCTCAAGATGCTGATCACGATGGAGTGAGGTAGATATGCTGATTCGACAGGTTGGTGAGTTCGCGGCCGGTTACACCCGCATCGCCGCGGCCGGGGGGCTGGAGTTCGGCATCCTGCGCCTGCGGCCCGGACAGGCGCAGGATGACAAGACGGAGCTGGAAACCGCCTGGCTGCTGCTCGCCGGGGAGGCGCGGCTGGAGTGGGAGGGCGGCTCAGCGCAGGCGCGGCGCAGCTCCCTGGTGGAGGGATCTCCCACCGTGCTGCATTTGTCGGCCGGCTCCCGGGCGAGGCTCACCGGGGGGGCCGGTGGCGCCGAACTGGCCGGGGTGCGCGTCGCCAACAGCCGGGCGTTCCCGCCGCGGCTGATCCTGCCGGGCGAGGTGCACAGCGCCCTTTTCAGCCCGCCCAAGCTGGGGAGCACGGCCGAACGGGTAGTGCGCTCGGCCATCGCCGACGCCTCCGCCCCCCATTCCAACCTGGTCCTGGGGGAGGTGATCAACCGCCCGGGCTGCTGGTCCAGCTACCCGCCGCATCATCACCCCCACCCGGAGATCTACCATTACCGCTTCGTCCCCGAGGCCGGCTTCGGCTACTGCGAGGAGGGCGGGGAGGTGTACAAGGTGGGCCACCGCGACACGGTGGTCCTGAGCCCCGGCCTGACCCACCCGCAGACCTCGGCCCCGGGCTACACCATGGTCTACCTCTGGACCATGCCGCACCTGGAAGGAAACCGCTTCCGGGACGATTCACGGGACTTCGTACAGGAGCACGCATGGCTGCGCTGAAAAGAACGCTGGACGACTACTTCTCGCTTGAAGGCAGGGTTGGGATCATCACCGGCGCCGGCGGCGGGTTGTGCGGCGAGATGGCCCGCGCCCTGGGGGCCCTGGGCGCGCGGATCGCGGTGTTGGACCTGAACGCGGAAGCCGCCGGCAAGTGCGCGGAGGACATCCGCAGGCAGGGAGGGGAGGCGGAGGCCCACCCCTGCAGCGTGCTGGACCGCGGGCAGCTCCAGGAGGTGGAGGCGGCGGTGCGCCGGCGCTGGGGCGTGCCGGACTTCCTGATCAACGGCGCCGGCGGCAACGACCCGCGGGGCAGCACCACCCTGGAGTTCCTGGAGCGCGGTGCGGCGCTGACAGCCGGGGAGCGGAGCTTCTTCGAGCTGGAGCCGGAGGCGATCGACGCCACCTTCGCCCTGAACTTCCAGGGCACGGTGCTCCCGACCCAGGTGTTCGGCCGGGGCATGGTCGAACGCGGTTCGGGTTCGGTGCTGAACATCTCGTCGATGAACGCCTTCACGCCCCTGACCAAGGTCCCGGCGTACGCAGCGGCCAAGGCCGCCGTGGCCAACTTTACGCAGTGGCTGGCCGTGCACTTCGCCCACACCGGGGTGCGGGTGAACGCCCTGGCGCCCGGCTTCTTCCTGACCGAGCAGCTGCGTTTTCTGTACTTCGACAAGACGACCGGTGAGCCGACCCCCAGGGCCCGGAAGGTGATCGAGCACACCCCCCTCTGCCGCTACGGCGAGCCCGAGGACCTGCTGGGAGCGGTGATCTGGCTGCTGTCGGACAGCGCGCGATTCGTGACCGGGACCCTGGTGGCCATCGACGGCGGCTTTTCAGCCTATAGCATCTAGGAGGCTTCAGATGAGCGAGCAAGCGACCAAGCAGGGCGAAACCCGCAAGCGCAGCAACTTCTGGCGGCGCTTGTCCGAGAAGAGCGAGTTGGGCATCGCCGTCCCCCTGCTGCTCCTGATCGTCATCGTGGGCGTGGTCAACCCGGTGTTCTTCAACGTGGACAACATCATCAACGTGCTGCGCCAGTCCTCCTTCACCTTCATCATCGGGGTGGCCATGACCTTCGTGCTGGTGGGCGGGGGCCTGGACCTCTCGGTGGGCTCGGTGCTGGCCCTGGGCGGGGTGATCTCGGGCCTGGCCCTGCTAGCCGGCGTTCCCATCTGGATCTCCGTGGTTCTCGGCGTCCTGGCCGGGGTGGTCGTGGGCCTGTTCAACGGCATCGTGGTGGCCATGTTCAAGATCCCCTCGCTCATCGTGACCCTGGGCATGATGTATTTTGCCCGCGGGGTGGTGCAGGTACTCACTCGCGGCAACCCGGTGTACCCGCTGCCCGAGGCTTTCAACTTCCTGGGCCAGGGCTTCATCGCCGGCGTCCCCGTGGTGGTCATCGCGGCTGCCGTGCTGGGCATTTTCGGCCACGTGGTGCTCACCCAGACCGCCTACGGCCGCTCGGTGTTCGCCCTGGGCGGCAACCGCGAGACCGCGCGTCTGTCGGGCATCAACGTGCAGCGGGTCACGATCTGGATCTACGTCATCTGCGGGGCGGCCTCCGGGCTCACCGGCGTGCTCACCGCCGCCCGCCTGGCCTCCGCGCTGTCCAACGCCGGCACCGGGATGGAGCTGCAGGTTATCGCCGGCTGCATCATCGGCGGCACCAGCATGTTCGGCGGCTCCGGCTCCATCCTGGGCACCCTGATCGGGGTGGCCTTCATGAACATCATCGCCAACGGCATGGTGCTCATGAAGATCTCGGTTTACTACCAGTCGATGGTCATCGGGGCCATCATCATCCTGGCGGTCGGGATTGACCAGTACAACCGGAAGCGACGCGGCATGCTGGGGTGAGAGAGATGAACGACGTCGTGTTGCGGATGAAGAGCATCACCAAACGCTTCTACGCCGTGACGGCGCTCAGGGGGGTGAGCCTGGACCTGCGGCGCGGCGAGGTCCACGCCCTGGTCGGCGAGAACGGGGCAGGCAAGTCCACCCTGATGAAGATCCTGAGCGGCAGCTACCCCTTCCACAGCTACGAAGGGGAGATCCAGATCGACGGCCAGCCGTCCCGCTTCCTGGCCACCCAGGACGCCGAGCGGGCGGGCATCGAGATGATCTACCAGGAGATCAGCCTGAACCCGGAGCTCTCCGTGGCCGAGAACATCTTCCTCGGCAAGCTGCCCCGCCGGCGGTTGAGTTGGTTCATCGACTGGAAGCGGACGCAGGCGCTGGCCCGGGAGGCGCTGGCCCAGGTCGGGCTGGACGTGCCGGCCGGGCAGGCCGTGCGCCTGCTGTCCACCAGCCAGCAGCAGATGATCTCGATCGCCAAGGCCCTGTACCGGCGGCCCCGCATCCTGGTGCTCGACGAGCCTACCTCCGCGCTCACCGACAAGGAAACCGACACCCTGATGCGCATCATTCAGGGCCTGCGCGACCAGGGGATCTCCTGCATCTACATCTCCCACAAGCTGGAGGAGGTGTTCAACATCGCCGACCGCATCACCGTGCTGCGCGACGGCAGCGTCATCTCCACCACCCCGCGCGCCCAGGTGGTGGCCGCAAGGGTAGTGGAGGACATGGTGGGGCGCAAGATCGAGATGATGTACCCCAAGGTCCGGGTGCCCATCGGCGTGGAGGTGCTGCGGGTGGAAGGCCTCACGGTGCCCTCGCGCCTCCCCGGCAGGAACATCGTGCAGGACTTGAGCTTCTCCCTGCGGGCCGGCGAGATCCTCGGGCTGGGAGGCCTCGTGGGCTCCGGCAGGAGCGAGGTGGCGAACGCGATCTTCGGGTCCCGCCGGCGCTCCGCAGGCAGGATCTTCCTGGACGGGCGGCCGGTGGAGTTGCGCAGCCCGCGGGACGCCATCCGCTACCGCCTGGGGCTGCTCACCGAGGACCGGCGGGTGTCCGGGTTCGTGGGCACCATGTCCATCCGCGAAAACGTCTCCCTGGCCAGCTTCCGCAAGATTTTCGGCAGGCTGTTCATCCGGCGGGGGGTGGAGCGCCAACAGGTGGAGTCCCTCTCCGGGCAGCTCAACATCAAGACTTCAAGCATCGAGACCAACGTCCTCACCTTGAGCGGCGGCAACCAGCAGAAGGTGGTGCTGGCCAAGTGGCTGATGACCGACGTGCGCGTCCTGTTCCTGGACGAGCCCACGCGCGGCATCGACGTGGGGGCCAAGGTAGAGGTGTACAACCTGATGTGCGAGCTGGCCAGGAAAGGCGTGGCCATCGTGATGATTTCCTCGGAGCTGCCGGAGCTGTTGGCCATGTGCGACCGCTTCATCGTGCTGTACGGCGGGGCCATTCGCGGCCGCTTCGAGCGCGAGGAGGTCACGGAGCATAACTTCATGAGCGCGGCGACCGGGGTCCTCTAATGACCCCAGATCACTCGGCGGCGAAAGGAGGTGCGCAGGAGGGATGAGGAGCCCGGGTGAGCGAACCCGGGAGAGCAGACCTGGCGGGCGACTGCGGTCGTGTACCGCGCACCACCCGGCTGCATAAGGACAACCCAGGAGGGAAGAATGAATCGCAAGTTGAATAAGATCGTGATCGCGGCGGCAGCGCTGCTCGTGATCGCAGGCCTCGCCTTCGCCGGCGGGCAGGGCGACAAGGGCAAGGCGGGAAAGAAGCTGAACATCGTGTTCGTCACCCCGCTCATCGCCCACCCG
>CAZMWZ010000155.1:0-7067 GCA_964570045.1 uncultured Spirochaetaceae bacterium | reverse complement strand
CTCCATCGCCGGGTCGGGGCTGAGCCAGCGGCTGCCGCGCGGGTCCAGGTAGCGCGCGCCGAAATAGTATAGGCCTGTCTCTCCGTCCAGCTCCTTTCCAGTGAAGCGGAAGGGTATCTTGTGCTCGCGCTCACGTTGCTGCTCGACCCACAGCTCCCCGTAGGGGGTGTACTCGATGCGCTCGTAAGCCTGCCCCTGCGGGTCGGTCACCAGCTGCACGCTGCCTAAATGGTCCGCGTGGTAGGTGTAGGTGTTCAACTCCTCGTAGCCGGCATCCGGGTAGCCCGCGAAGTTGAGCCGGGTGGCCACCCGGGTGGAACCCACGTAGATGTGCTTGCTGCGCCTCAAATCAGGGTAGTCGGTCGCGAGCTGCCACAGGGCGTCGAAGTACAGGGTCTCCCCCTGGGCGCAGTACTTCACGGCCCGCTGGCCGTCCGCCCCGTAGCGGTATTCCACCGACAGCTCAGGCTCGATGCTGCGCTTCAGCCGGTTCTCCTCGTCCCACACGTAGTAGCGGGCGTGCACACCTTCCGCCTCCGGCGTCTCGGCTGTCAGCCCGAAGCCGCGGTTGGCCACCCTCACCTCACCCAGCCGCCACAGTTCCGCCTCGCCGAGGGGGTGGGTGGAATGGCCCCCCTCCCGCTCCTCGATCAGGTTGCCGTTGCCGTCGTAGCGGTACCACATCTCCCCGATGCGCTCCGCCTGGTGCGGCTTTCCCTCATAGTACCTGTAGTCCAGCAGGTAGTTCAATGAAGAGCCCACGGGAAGCTGCGGGGTGGTGCGGGCGCTGCTGGCCTTGCGCGTGAGGTTGCCGATGGCGTCATAGGAGAGCTGCTGGCTGTAGCTGCTGGCGGACTCGGAGATCCCGTAGGGGCGGTAGGTGCTGGTCCCCTGGGCTTCCAAAAGCTGGTACAGCGCGTCGTAACCATAGCGCTGCAGAGTCTCGTAGCTGCCCGCCTGGTTGAACAGCTCCAGCACGTTGCCCACCGCGTCGAAGCGGTAGCTCATGGACTGGTGCACCGTACCGTAGCGGTTTTCGGTGTGCAGGCGCGACAGCCAGCGGCGGTTCTCGTCGTAGGTGTAGTTGCTGCGCACCCCGTTGCCGTACTCGATGTAGCTGCGCTGCCCGAACTCATCGTAACCGATCTCCTTTATGTAGGTGGTCTGCCGACCGTAATGCAAACCGCTCACCCGGCAAACCTGCCCTCCGCGGTCGTACCCGTAGTGGACCACCTCCCCATCCGGGTACGTGATCTGCTCCATCCTGCCCAGGTAATCGTAGAGGTAGCCGAAAGAGGCCTCCACCGCCGGAGCCGACGGCGTCAGTCGGTCGATGCGTCGCGACATCGCCACCGGCTCGCCGAGCCGGCCGTAGCGGTACTGGACCCGCCCGCTCTCGTCCGTGCGCTCCAAGAGGCGCCCGACGCCGTGGTCCGGCGCCCCGGGCGCCCCGTACACGTAATGCACGTCCCTGCTGCGCGGGTAGTCGACCTGCTCCCTCCGGTTGTACCCATCATATTGGTACGTGATGGATTCCCCGCGCCGCCGCAGGTTGGCGTCGGTCTTGCTGATGAGGTTGCCCGCCTCGTCGTACCGGTATTCGACCAGCCCCGCATCCGGGGACTCCAGGCTGGTGCGTCGGCCCATCAGGTCGTAGGTGCTGCGTACCGCGTAGCCCGCCCGATCGATCGCCTCCAGGATCTCGCCCAGGGCGTTGTAGCGGTAGCTGGCGCTGGTCAGAATGGCGCCGGCGGCGTCCAGCCGTGCAATCCAGAGGATATTCCCGCGGCTGTCCAGCATTCTCTCGGTCGCATTGCCCAGGGGATCGATGCTGCGTTCTACCGCCTGCCCATCGGCGACCGCGTAGCTCGTTCTCAGCCGCGCCCCATCCGGCAGTACCGTCTCCACCAGGCGGTCCAGCGCGTCGTAGCTTCGCGTGGTCTGCTTCCGCATTGCGGCCAGCCCGGGCAGCTCCTCCCCCTCCGAGAACACGGGCTGTCCCTCCGCGCTCACCCGGCCCTTGCCGTCGTAGGCCAGCGCCCCGCTGCAATTCCATCCCGGCCGCCGCACACCCGCGTCCCACAGCTCGGCCTGCCTGGCCGTCTGTGCCACGCGGCCCAGGCCGTCCACGGTGATGAGTGTTTCCAGAGTCTCAGTGTCGGCCGGGTCGTAGCGCAGCTTGTTGTGCGTGACAGCCCGCCAGGGAAGAGCGGAGGTGAGGTGCTCGGTGCGCACCGCCGGCGTGGCGCCGCTGTCATAGGGACTCCAGACCTCGGTGAGCCGTCCGCGGCTGTCGTAGCGGAAGCGCAGGCTCTGGCCGTTCAGGTCCACGCGTTCCAGCTCCCGCCCGGTGCCGTAGTCCCAGCTCATCGCCGAAACATACGCGGGGTCGCCGCGGCGCGGGTTGTCGCTGCGGATGACCACTGGAAAGGCGTGTACCGTCTCGTCGTACTCCCAGCCCTGGCGCCAGCCGCGCGGGTCCTCGACGGCTTCCAGGTTCCCGTATCGATCCCAGGAGAGGGTAACCGTGACGTATTGCCGCTCGCTTTCATTGCGGTGCAACCGCAGCAGCTCTCCCCGCCCTCCGTACTCGCCCTGCCGGTAGCGCAGCAGCCTGCCTGCGGCGTCCTCCACTCTCAGGCTTTCGGGGTGTTGTTTCAGGTAGCCGGAGAGCACTGCGTACTGGATCCGGGCGCGGAGCTCGTCCCCGCTCCGGCCCGTGTCCCCCTCGTCGTCCAGCCTGGCGACGTTCCCATACGCGTCGTACCCATACGCTACGCGCCGCTCGGCGCTTTGCGTGCTCCCCGGCTCGTACACCCGGACCGTCTCGGCGCTGACGGCCGGGAACACCACCTCCTTGCCTTCATACCAACCCTCACTGCGCTGCTGCACCACGCTCTCGGTCTCGCGGTAACGCTGCAGGACCCCTTCGGCGTCCGGGCCCCACAGCTCACTCGCCCGGACCATGCCGCGGGTATGGAAGCCTCGGTTGTGGTAAACCACGGTCTGGAGGGACCCGTCCGCGTGGGCGCTCCTCACGCGCGCGTATCCGTAGAACAGGCGCTCCCCGCGGTCGTAGTAGCCGTCCTGGTAGCTATAACTTTCCTGGTAGCGGTGCTCTCCCCGATCCGGCACCACAGCGTCGAGGCCGTCATCCTTGACCAGGCGGCTCAACACCCACCGGCACTGGGGCATGGCCACCGTGTTGCCCGCTCGCTCGTAGTCCAGTTCCCAGGTCCCTCCTTGCGGCAGGCGGATAGTTTTAAGCAGGCCGGCTTTCCCGGCAGCGTTGCGCTTGACCCGCAGAAAATCTTCGTTGGGCAGCTTGGCCACATGGTCCGGCAGGCCATCCCCGTCGATATCCATGAACCGCAGCGCCGTGAATGAGCTGGCCACGCTGCCGTTGACCCCGGGGGTGAGCGTCAGGGCCACCAGAGGGAAGGGCATGATGCTGAAGGTGAGGTTGGCGCCGAGGTTGAAGCTCGCCCCGCCGGTGTAGTCCAGCACGTCGGCGATGCCGAAGGGGTCGACCACGCTCTGGAAGAGGTTGTCGCCGGAATCGGGCAGGCCCGCGTACCCGGGGATGCCGCACCCGGCAGGCAGGGCCAGGCCGCCGAGCAGGCCCGCCAGGGCGCTCAAATCCGAGCCGATGGCCCCTCGTAGGACCTCTGCGTCCCCGAACCCCCATTCGGGTCGGAACAACCGCGTTTCCGTCTCCGCGAACCGGTCGCCCAGGTTGAACCGCACCCGGAAGAATTCTTCGTTCCTGTGCTTGGCTACCTGGTCGGCGAGCCCGTCCCCGTTCACATCAACCAGACCGCCGAAACTCTGGCTCACGGTGCCGGTGAAGCCGGCGGAGGCCCCCGCGCCGGCCACGCCGGCGCTGATGGACACCCCCAGGGAAGCGCCGAAACTCCCGGTGCTGGAATGGCTCAAGCCCTGGGGCCGGGAAGGAAGCCCCTCGATGCCCTCGAAAAGGTTCATGGCGATGCCCGCGCCCCACGACGCCGGGGAGGCAAAGGAGGCAGCACCGGTGTTGAGGGCCACCGAGAAGTCCCCGGAGCCGTTTCGCTGCAGGTGGTCCGGCAGGCCATCCCCGTTCACGTCCAGCAGGCCCACGGTCTGGACCGCGGAGGCCACGGTACCGTTGGCGCCCAGGCTGATCCCCCCTTCGGCCTGCGGCTCCTGGACCGTGGTCGAGCTGACCTTCCCGGTTGAGCGGATCTGCTGCTTGGTGGCGCCCGCAGAGGAGCCGACGGAAGCCCCGAAGCCGAAGGATTCGTTCTCATACCGGCTCAGGACGCTGAACGGCGAGCTGACGCTGTACGCGGCCGCGAATCCCCGGCCCGTACCGGGCGACACCCGGATGGAAGAGCTGCCCGCGTCGTCGGCCAGCTCGACCGCATCCGGGTAGCGGTCCCCGTCCATGTCCAGGAGAGCCCGGTACTGCCAGGACGTCCCCTTGCTATGGCTGAAATTGCCGCCCAGGCCCAGCAGGCTGACGCCTCCGTTGACGTCCGTGGCCTTGCTGCGGGAGGTGCGGAGGAAGGACAGCTCCCCGCCGTCGCCGGCCGTGCCGGAACGCGGGATGCGGTAGTACGCGTCCCCGCCGTTGCGGCTGGGGTGGAGCCGGTTGCCCGCTATGAACGAGGCGAACTTGCGCTCCTCGGTGAGCGGACGGTACTCCTCATCCAGCGCCGTCTCGGCGTACGCGCTGACCGACCCGATCCACGCCTCCGGAGGTACGGCGCGACCGCCGCCGTCGAGGTCGATCGCGGCCGTCCCGTCGGCTCCGGTGTTGGGCCGCATCACTTCGAAGTAGGGGGGCGGGTCCGCTTCACCGGGGGAGGCCGGAGGGGCGGCCTGCGCCGCGAGCAGCGCCTCGTTCCAGGGGTGGTACCCGACCCAGGACCCGTAGAACCAGCCGAACACCCCTCCTGCGAACACCTCCCGGTTGTCCGCGTACCGGTACTCCTCCGGGTGCAGCACCAGGTCCTCCGCTGAGTAGTCCAGGCCCGAATCGAAGACGTGGATGTAGCGCCGCACCCGCACGGTGCGGCCGGCGGGGTCGAACACCGGGATGCGCACCACTCCCGTTTCCCGGCCCGGCTCCACGGAGAGCGCTCCGCGCGGCGCCCAGTCCTCCTCCTCCGCCCCCTCCGGGAGCGGCCCCGTCGCCACCGGCAGCCGGGAGCCGGCCCGATAGGTGAGCAGGCGCCGGAGTCCGGTCCAGGCTTCCAACCCGCAGGCGGAAAGGACCTGCGCCGCACGGCTGCGCTCCGGATCGGAAAGCCCGCTCTTCAAGAGCCACTCCCCCGTGGCCGGGTCCCGCCGGTAGTAAGGGAACAGCTCCGCGTCCCGCCGATGACAGCGCATGGCCCGCAGCAGCCGCGCCCGCTCCTCGGGGCCCAGGTCCGGGCGCAGGTAATAGCCGTGGCCTTGGGCGTCGCTGAAGGTGGCGAACAGCCCGAGCAGTTCCCCGCTGGATCCCCACCCGGCGGCCTGCACCCCGGCCGCGAAGCCGCTGAGCTCCTCCTCGGTCAACAGGACCAGGCGCCTGGCGGCATCCGGGTCACCGGGGAGCCGGTCGAACAGCGAGCCGGAGACCTCGGTCGCCTCGCCCAAGACCCGCAGCACCTGGCCCAGCGCCTCCCCGCTCAACCCCTCTTCCAGCCGGTATTCCCCATCCGACAGCACATACCGCGAGGCAAGGATCGACCGCCCTTCCGCGGCAACAGAGGCCAGGAGCGCAGCCCACGCCGCCTCCGGGATCGGAGTGCAGCCGTCCGCGCGGAAGACCTCGCCCCGCAGCACCTCCTCGCTCACTACCCCCTCGTAGACCTCCGCGGGCATCCGCGCCAGCAGCGAGGTCCTGCCGGACAGCAGGAACCGCCGCTCCACGCCGAGGTCCGGGTACAGGACCTCCAGAGGGTCCTGCCCGGACACGATCAGACTCCGCTCCGCTTCGCCCGTCTGGTCCTCGCAGAACAGGCGCCACCCGCCTTCCGCGCCCCGCCGCAGCCACAACCGCTCCGCGGGATCAGGATCTGCGGCCTGCTCCCACAGCTCATCCAGCAGTACCCCCCTGCCCAGCACGCTGTTGCCGGGCGCGGCGCCGGCAGCTTCCGGGAGCAGGGCCGGTTCGAGGGCCGCTGGCGGCTGAGCGGACGAAGGAGCCATCGCGGTGTAGGAGAGCCCCCCACCCTCCTGCCGGGGCGCCACCCGCAAGCCGCCCGGCCAGGGGACCAGGGCAGCCTGCCGGCGCTCCTCCAGGCTCAGGGCGGGCAGGAAGCGCTTCACCACCTCGTCCCCGTACGCGTTCAGCCGCCGGAAGCTCCGCTTCTCGGCCACATAGCCGTAGCCTTCCAGCAGCAGCCGGGGGAGCGTCACGCTCAGTGAGCGGCCCGATCCCTCCGGGTCGGGCACGGCCAGGGTCTCCCCCGCATGGGCCGACGCCTCCGCGTACAGCTTCTCGAACAGCTCCCGGCTCAATCGCCGCGGCACGAACGCCCCGTGCTGCACCAGCGCCTCGAAGACCGGGGTCAGGGTCTCCTGTTCCAGCGCCTGCCAGCCCTGCCTCAGGGTGTAGACACTGACCGAGGCGCCGTCGATGAGCTGGGAGCTCAGGCGGTAAATCGGCTGCACGCGGGCGTCCCCGCCGTACGGGGGCGCCCCGGCGCTGTTCTCCACCGGTTGGAAAATCGCTGCCTGGCTGAGCTCTTCGAAGAAGTCCACCCCGGTGTAGCGGATGCGCACGCCCCACTCCGCCTCATCCCCCAGCTCCTGTTCCCCTGTGTCCATGTGAAAATAGAGGCTGCCGTTTTCTTCGATCGGGCACCGCGTGACGCTGCTCTCCTCGGGGTGCATCCGGTCCAGGATCAGTGCCTGCTCGCCGGCGGCGCCGTAGGTGCGCAGCGCCAGGCCGTCCCGGCTTGCCGCCTCCGGCGCTACCAGGCGGGCGGTCTGGCTGACCTCCACGGTCCCAGCGCGGTACGCCTTCCACCGCCGCAGCGGCTCCTGCCGGTAGTAAGTCCTCCGGTAACCCCCCTCCTCGGCGTCCGTGCCGG
>CAZMWZ010000154.1:0-7078 GCA_964570045.1 uncultured Spirochaetaceae bacterium | reverse complement strand
GGCCGCCGAGCTCTGCAGGTCCGAAGGAATCCAGGTCGAAGCGGTGCTCATCAACGACGACGTGGCGGTGAAGGACAGCCTCTACACCGCCGGCCGCCGCGGGGTGGGGGGGACGGTCCTGGCCGAGAAGCTCTGCGGGGCGGCGGCCGGGCGCGGGCAGCCGTTGGCCGAGGTGGCCGCGCTGGGGCGCGAAGTGAACGGGAACGTGCGCTCCATGGGAATGGCCCTGAGCTCCTGCACCGTCCCGGCCGCGGGGCGGCCTACCTTCAGCCTCGGGGAACAGGAGATGGAGATCGGCATCGGCATCCACGGCGAGCCGGGACGCAAGCGGATCGCCCTGAAGCCGGTCCGGGAGATCGTGGAGATGCTGGCCGTCGAGATCCTCGGCGACCTGCCCTTCGGGCGGGGCGATATGGTGATCGCCCTGGTCAACGGGATGGGGGCCAGCCCCCTGCTGGAGCTGTACATCGCGGCCGGAGAGCTGGAGCGGGTCTGCGCGGCGCGGGGGATCCGGATCGCGCGGCGGCTGGTCGGCAACTACATCACCTCCCTGGACATGGCCGGCTTTTCGCTGACACTACTCAAGGCGGACGAGCGCCTCGTCGGGTTGTGGGACGACCCGGTGCGTACCGCGGCCCTGCGCTGGGGGGTCTAGCTCCGTGGTCAGCCTGGAGCGCCTGCTCGCCTGGCTCCGCGCCCTGGCCGCCGTGTTCGCGCAAGCCAAGGACGAGTTGACCGACCTGGACGCGGCGATCGGGGACGCGGACCACGGAATCAACATGGAGCGCGGATTTGCCGCGGTCGCCGCCGATCTGGCTTCAAACCCCCCCGTGGATATTGCCGCCGCCTTGAAGAGCACGGCCATGACCCTGATGCGGACCGTGGGCGGGGCCGCGGGCCCGTTGTACGGCACCTTCTTCCTGCGTGCCGCAACCCCCTGCGCCGGACTGCGCGAGCTGGCCCCCGCCGACTGGGCGGCCGCGTTCAGCCAGGGCGTGGAGGGCGTGCGGCAGCGGGGCAAGGCGGAGCCCGGCGACAAGACCATGCTCGACGCGCTGCTGCCCGCGGCGGCGGCGATGCAGGAAGCGCAACGGGAAGGGTGCAGCCTGCCGGAGATCCTGCGCCGCGCGGAGCGCGCCGCGGCGGCCGGCATGGCCGGCACCATCCCGCTTCTGGCGCGCAAGGGGCGGGCTAGCTACCTGGGCGAGCGCAGCGTCGGCCACCAGGACCCCGGGGCCACTTCGGCGCATCTGCTCATCAGCGCCGCCGCGGACCTGCTGGCCTGACCATGGTCGGGCTGGTCCTGGTCTCCCACAGCCGCGAGCTGGCCGCCTGCCTGGCCCGTTTCGCGGGCGAGGTCAGCACCGCGCGGATCCCCATCGCCTGCGCCGCCGGGGTCGGGAGCACCGGTGCGGAGCTGGGCACCGATGCCCTGGCCATCGCGGAGGCGATCCGCTCGGTCAGCGGCCCCGAAGGGGTCCTGGTCCTGATGGATCTGGGCAGCGCCGTGCTGGCCGCGGAGACGGCCCTGGAGCTTCTGCCGGAAGATGCCCGCGCCGGCGTGCGGCTCTGCCCGACGCCCCTGGTGGAAGGGGCGATCGCCGCGGCGGTCCGCATTGCCGTGGGCGACGGCCTGGAGGCCGTCTATCGCGAAGCCTTCCAGGCGCTGGCGCCCAAGGCGGATCACCTGGCCGCCCCGGCTGGGGGTCAGCCGCACGCCGCCGCCGGATTACCGGGCTCTGCCGCCGGGGATGCGGACGCCGGAGAGCCGTACCAGGAGGCCACCGCGACCCTGCGAAACGCCCACGGCCTGCACCTGCGTCCCGCCGCCCGTCTGGTACGCGCCGCGGCCCGTTTCCAGGCGGAGGTCCTGGTCGGGAATCCCCGCTCCGGCAAGCCTCCGGTCTCCGCCGCTTCCCTGAACGCCATCGCCACCCTGGGACTGGCGCAGGGCGAGCAGATCGTCTTCCGGGCCCGCGGACCCGAGGCGCGTGAGGCACTGGATGCCCTCCAGCGTCTCGCCGCGGCACGCTTTGGGGAGGAGCCGGAGGCAGCCCCGGCCGCACCGCCGCCGGCGGCACCACCGGCTGGCGAACCCCAAGGGACACTCCAGGGCATCCCCGTATCCGAGGGGTTCGCCGCGGGGCCGGTGCTGTTTCTCGCGCGGACTACCCTGCAGCCGTCGGAGCGGCCCCCCGGGGCGCCCGACGAGGAGTGGGCCGTGCTGCTGGAAGCATTGCGCCGCGAGCGCGCGGTCCTGGACCAGGAGCGGCAGGAAGTCTCCGCGCGAGTGGGAACGCAGAGGGGCTCGCTGTTCGAGGCGTTCCAGCTCATCCTGCAGGACTCCGCTGTGCTGGATCCTGCAAAGGAGGCAATCTTCAAGCGCCGGCGGAACGCCGAGCAGGCCCTGGCAGGCGGCATCCGGGGGGTTGCTGAGCGGTACCGGGAGCTGGCGGACCCGTATGCCCGGCAGCGGGCGGAGGACATCCTGGATCTGGGCCAGCGGCTGCTGCGCCGGCTGCGGGGGTCCGGGGAGCAGGCCCTCCCGGCGGAGAAGGCCCAGCCGGTCCTGCTGGCGGCCGAAGAGCTTTCGCCGGCCGCCGCCGCCCGGCTCGATGCGCGGGTCATCCTGGGGGTGCTCACCGTCCGGGGCGGTCCGACCTCCCACAGCGCGGTGCTGGTGCGAGCCCTGGGGATCCCCTGCATTGCCGGGCTTCCCGGCTCGCTGCTGCGGCTTCCTGCGGGTACGCTCGCGGCCATGGACGGGGGGGCAGGGAGGTTCTGGGTCGAGCCCGATCGGCCAAACCTCGTCCGGATCGAGGCCGGCCGCGCCGAGTGGCTGCGCCGGAAAGCCGCGGCGGCCGCAGTGTGCTTACAGCCCGCCATCAGCCGCGACGGCCGCCGCTTTTTTGTCGAAGCCAACATCGCCGGAGTCGCGGACGCGCAGCATGCTGTGGCGCAGGGGGCCGAAGGGATCGGGGTGCTGCGCACCGAGTTCCTGTTTCTGAACCGCGCCCGCCCGCCCTCGGAGAACGAACAGCTCGAGGCACTGCAGGGGATCGCGGGGCATCTGCAGGGGCGCCCCTTGACGGCGCGCACTTTGGACGTCGGCGGCGACAAGGAGGTTCCCTACCTGGCATTGCCCACGGAGGCCAACCCGTACCTGGGCGTTCGCGGGATCCGGCTCTGCCTGCGGCGGGAGGACCTGTTCCAGAGCCAGCTGCGCGCTGTCCTGCGGGCGGCGGCGCTGAGCGACGTGCGCCTGCTGTTCCCCATGGTCACGACCTTGGAGGAGCTGGACGGCGCCCTATCACAGCTGGACCGGGCCCAGGCCGGTCTCACGCGGGACGGCATCCCGCACCGCTGGCCCATCCCGGTGGGGATGATGGTGGAAACACCGTCCGCCGCGCTGCTGATCGATGCCTTCCTGGAACGGGTGGATTTCGTGAGCGTCGGGACCAACGACCTGACGCAGTACAGCCTGGCGGCCGAGCGCGGCAATCCGGCCCTGGCCGGCTACGAGGATGCCCTGCACCCGGCCGTGCTGACCCTGATCCGGCAGGTGGCGGCCGCAGCCGCGCGCCGCGGCAAGACGGCCGCGGTCTGCGGTGAGATCGCGGGCGACCCGGTGGCGATTCCGGTGCTGGCCGGCCTGGGCGTCAGCAGCTTCAGCCTGAACGCTTCTGCAATTCCGCGGGTCAAGGAGACGCTGCGCCGCTTGGATGCTGCTGCGGCGGTTGGTTGGGCGGAGGATCTGCTGAGGTGCGGCACAGCCGGTGAGGTGCGCCGGAGGGCCGCCGGCTATTACGACGCCCTGCCGGGAGGTGAAGCAGGAAGCGCGTAGCGATGGTGTTCCGAATCAAGAAGGCCCACGACGAGATCTGGCCCGATATGGCCCGGGCGATCCGCCGCAGCGCAATCCGCAACTACTCGATCTTTTTCCGGCCCGACGGGACGCTGTTCGGATACCTGGAGTGCAGGGACCCCGAGCGGGCTTTCGCCTGGCTCGCGCGTCAGGAAGTCTGGGCGCGCTGGCAGCAGGCCATGGACAAGTTCTTCGTGAAGAGCAAACCGGAAATCCTCGGGCCGGACAGCGAGGAGCTGGAGGAAGTGTTTCACCTGCGCTGAGCGAAAAAAAACTTGACGGGATGAAAAAATCTGTTACTATCTGTTATATCCTGTGAGGAGGGCGGCATGGATCCTCTGCTGGAGCGACTGGGGGCCATGAGCCGTGCGGACTTCGAGTCCTGCCAGAAGCACCTGATGCTCGGCGGCGGGACACGTCCGGCACCTACGATCGTCCGCGGAAAAGGGGTCTGGCTCGAAGACCTCGAAGGCCGCCGTTATATCGACTGCACGTCCCAGAGCTGGGCCATGTACCTGGGCTTCGCCAACGAAGAGTTCAACCGCACCGTGAACGAGCACACCCGCAGCATCAGCCACGTGCACCAGGGCTTCGACACCCCCTCCCGCTTCGAGCTGGCCAGGAAGCTGGCGGAGCTCGCCCCCCCCGGGATCAACCGCGTGTCCTTCACCGTCGGCGGGGCCCTCGCGGTGGAGGGGGCGCTGAAACTCGCGGTCAAGAACCGGGAGAACGCCCAGGAATTCATCTGCCTGTATGATGCCTATCACGGCACCTCTCTGGGCGTGCTGGGCTCCAACTGGGCCTCCACCCGGGCGTCCGGGAAGTTCATCGGCGGCGCCCGCTTCAACCGCCTGACCCGCCAGTTCGTCCGGGTGCCCAACCCGTACTGCTACCGCTGTCCCCTCGGGCTGAAAAAGGAGTCCTGCGGGCTGATGTGCCTGAAAATCCTGCGCCTCACCATCGAAAAAGGCATCAACGGCCCGGTAGCGGGGGTCCTCATGGAGCCGCTGCAAGCCTCGGGCGGACAGATCATCTTCCCTAAGGAATACCACCAGGGGGTACGAGCCCTCTGCGACGAGTTCGGCATTCCGTTGATCTGGGACGAGATCCAGACCTATTGCCGGATCGGCACCTGGTTTGCCAGCGGCTACTACGGGGTGGAGCCGGACATCATCTGCCTGGGCAAGGGGCTGGGCGGCGGGTACCCGATCGCCGCCACGTTGATCCGCGACGGCCTGGAGGGGTTCTCGCCCGACACCGAGGAGCTGCACACCTTCGCCAACAACACGGTCTCCCAGGTGGCGGCGCTGAAGCTCATCGAGATGCTGGAGAACGGAATCCTGGCGAACTGCAACCGGATGGGCAACTACCTCGGCGAGGGGCTGCGCCGGCTGCAGAAGGACCGGCCCAGCATCGGCGACGTCCGCCAGGCCGGGCTGCACATCGGCGTCGAGCTGGTTAAGGATCCCGAGACCCGGGAGCCGGACCCCGAGCTGTTCGCCAAGGTGCGCGCCTATGCGCTGGAACACGGGGTGCTGTTCGGCGTCGGCGGCATGCTCAAGAACGTATTGAAGATGAAACCGCCCTTCATCATCACCCAGAAGGAAGCGGACACGGTGCTCAGCGTCCTCGCTGACGCTCTGCGTTCAGCGCAGGCAGCATGAACCAATATGAGGTCGTTCGAAATTTGTTCCTAGGCTCCGCCACATAAGACCCGAGGTCGCTTCCGATGGGCAGTAAGGAAGAAAAAAACCAACAGCTTTTGTCCTTCGACCGCCGCCGGCAGATCCTGGAGGTAGTAAACCGGAAGAAGTCGGTGAACGTGGACGCCCTCTGCGAGGCTTTTCCGGTCTCCCGAATGACCATCAGCCGCGACCTGGAGCGGCTGGAGCAGGACGGTCTGCTGCAACGGGTGCACGGGGGTGCGGTTTCCCTCTCCCACATTGTGGTGGCGCCCCCCATGTCCCGCTCCGCCCAGGCTCTGACGGAGGAGCAGAAGCGCATCGGCCGGGAGGCGGCCAAGCGGGTTGCCAACGGGGATTTCCTGATCATCGAGTCCGGCAGCACCTGCCTGGCGCTGGCGGAAAACCTGTCGGAAAAGGACAACCTTAAAATCGCCACCGCCTCGCCGATGATCGCCATGCGTCTGGCGCAGATCGTGGAGCAGTACAACCGCAGGTTCGAGATCCTGCTGGCGGGCGGGGTCCTGAACGTCTATAAGAATTTTGTGCTGGGCCCCACCGCGGTGGAGATGTTCGAGCGGTTGAATGTGGATATCGCCTTCGTCAGCGTCACGGCCATCGACCCGCAGGCCGGCATCACGGCCGACGAGGTCACCGAGAGCGCGGTTTCGAAGATGATCCTGGAACACTGCGGGAAAAAGACCGTGGGCCTAATCTGCTCCGCCAAATTCAACAAGGCCTCCTACTTCCAGGTTGCCGACATCACGGTGTTCGATGAAATCATCACGGACAAAGGCCTGGACGAGCGAACGCGTAAGGCATTCGAGAAGCGGGGAGTGAAGATCACGCGGTGCTGAGCCGGAAAGGTTGTGCCATGGACATCGAGCAGCTCATCGAACGGACGGCCGCAGCCAAACGCGAACAGCTGGCCGCTCTGCCCTGCTGGGATGCCAACCTCTGGCTCGGGCGGCCGGCGTTTTTCCCCCTCGCCCAGGAGTTGCCGCCGCAGGAGCTGGGGGCGCTACTGGCGAGGTACGGCTGTCGGGGGGCCCTGGTCTCCCACTGGGACTCCGTGCATCTGTCCGCCCAGGACGGCAACCAGGCCCTGCTGGACTCGGCTGCAGCATTGCCGGACAACATCTTTACGATATGGACCGGGCTCCCGACTATGCCCCGGGAGCAACCTCCGCTGCCCGGCACGGGCCAGCCCGATCTCAGGCTGCGCGGCGTGCGGCTGTTTCCGCAGACCCATCACTTCGACCTGTCGCCCTGGGTCCTGAGGGAGCTGTGCCAGTGGTGCGACGAGCGGCGCCTGCCGCTGTTTCTCTGGCACGTGGAGATACACTGGAGCGAGCTTCAAGCCCTGGCCGCGGCATTTCCCAGGCTGAAGGTGGTCATCGAGACCCAGTGGCAGAAGATCCTGTACCAGGTCCGCAACCTGTTCAGCCTGCTGAAAGCCTGCCCGAACGTCCTGGTGGAGAGCTCCAACCTGGTCGGCCAGGATCAGGTGAGCTATCTGGTACGGAACTTC